>CALLZN010000195.1 GCA_937858895.1 uncultured bacterium
CGCGCACGCGTCCGGTGCTTGGGCGGGTTCGGCAGTTCCGAAGGCGCTCTCCGAGGCGCCGCTCGGCGTCCAGCAGGGGTCCGCCCGCCCCGTCGGGCCGTATGGGCGGTCGATAGGCCCGCCCGATGCCTACGTCAAGAAGGGCATGACGATGCTGCTGCGCCGCCTCGAGTTCTACAACCACTGGCCGAACGAGCAGCGCACCCACGAAGCGCTGGCGTTCTGCGACGGCATGACGTGCAAGGGCGCGGACCATGCTCTCGACCAGGTGCGGGACCTCCTCGAAGAGAAGAAGCCCGATCGCTACCAGTGGACGACCGTGCCGGCTTTCGCTTTTGCGCGGCGTGTCCTGCGGCGCTTCGAGGCGGGCGGCGATCTAGCGGGCGCCGACCCGAAGGCCAAGCAGGCGGCGCTCGCACTCACGAAGGCCATCGAGGCCCACGCGAAGACCCACGTCGACGCGCTGTCCAAGATCTTGAAGAACCAAGCGAGCCTCGTGCTGCAAAGTGCGAAAGGCAAGAAGGCGGCTACGTCCGCGCCGTGGATCGAGTGGCTCTTGGCCCTGCGCGAGGACTTCCGCGGGGTCGACACGGTCGAGGCCTTCGTCAAGGCCCTGCGCTTCGACGATGCCGCCGAGGTGCACGCGAAGGAAGCGCAGAAAATGCTGCGCGTCTTCTACAACGAGAAGGACATGCGCAAGCTGTTCGTCGACGTGACCAAGGCGCTGCCGCGGGCCTTCCTCCACGACGATCTGCCTCACGACTTCCGCAAGCGCATGCGCGACATCCGTGAGCGGGCCAAGGACCACGGCATCACATCGCAAGAGCTCGACGCTGCGCGTTGTCTCGACGAATACGAGGCCGGCATCGTCGACGGCGCCAAGAGCTACGCCAAGGCCTACGGCAAGTGGCGCCTACCGCGCTGACAGGTCGAAGGTGCTGACCCAAGCCGCGGCGCGTTCGCCCTGGCCGCGCACGAGTTCGAGGTACTTTGCTTGGATCAGCTTCGTGATCGGGCCTGGTGACGAGCGCAACTCACGGTCATCGACCATGCGCACGGGCGTGATCTCGGCCGCCGTGCCGCTCAGGAAGGCTTCGTCCGCCGAGTAGATCTCGCTGCGCCCGAAGCGCTCGAGCCGCAGCGGGATGCCGTGGTCGCGGGCGATGGTCAACA
This sequence comes from uncultured bacterium, assembly GCA_937858895.1. GTDB lineage: Bacteria > Planctomycetota > UBA1135 > UBA1135 > JACKHW01. Next base: position 1,174 of record CALLZN010000195.1, read on the forward strand.
CCGTGTCGCGCGTCACGCCGTGCAGGATCGGTGAGCTGTCCGGCGCCGTGAAGATCGTGCCGTCGCGCACGAGGAAGAAGTTTTCGCCGCTCGCCTCTGCGAGGTAGCCGTCGCGATCGAGGAGCAAGCCTTCGTCGAGGCCAAGGGCGCGCGCTTGGCGCTTGGCCATGAAGGACTGGATGTACTGGCCGGTCAGCTTGCCGCGAATCGGCGCGGCGTTGCCGGTCGTCCGTTCGTAGCTCGTGATCAAGGTGCGGACGCCGCGCTGCATGCCATCGTCACCGAGGTAGCTTCCCCACTGCCAGACCGCGATCAAGGTGTGGACCGGGTTGTCGCCGCCGGCGACGCCCATCGCACCTTCGCCGAGGAAGACCAGGGGGCGGACATAGGCCGCATCGAAGCTGTTGTGCTGCAGCGTTTCGATGACCGCCGCGCAGAGCTCATCGATGCTGTACGGAAGCGCCACGCCAAGGATGCGGCACGAAGCCTCGAGTCGTTGCATGTGGTCGCGCAGGCGGAAGACGCCGCCGCCACCCGAGGCTTGGCGGTAGCAGCGAATGCCTTCGAAGGCGCCGGTGCCGTAGTGGAGCGCGTGCGCGAGCGGCGAGATCTTGATCTCTTGCAGCCTGCAGACCTCGCCGTCGAACCATGCCAGTGTGTCGATCGCCATGCAGGCGAGGATAGCGAGTCGAGGAAGGGCCTCGCCCTCCAAAAGAGGCAAGGCGTGCCCAGGGAGCGAGTCCGCGTCACAGTCAAGTTCGGCGTCGCGGTCCGACGATCAGGACCGGTGATGATGGCAGCCGAAGGCGTCGCCGAGCGGGCGCCGCAGATCCCCGAAACGAAGGCCGCGAGCCGAGAAGCGTTCTTGCAGCGCCGGCGGCGTGCGCGCCGCAGCGCCTGGGACCGCCTTCGCGGCTATGGCGCGGCGCTCCTGTGGACGCCCGCACGCGTTGTTTCGTGCTTCTTGCCGAAGGACCCACAGCTCTGGGTCTTCGGTGGCTGTCGCGGCGCCGACTATGCCGACAATGCCCGGCACCTGTTTCAGTGGATGGCTTTGCACCATCCAGAGGTGCGCTGTGTGTGGACGACGAATGACGACCACGTCTTCGCCAAGCTCGCCGAGCGCGGCCTTGACGTGGAGCAGACCTTCACATGGGGCGGAACGAAGCTCCACATGCGAGCCGGCGTCGCCGTCACGAGTCACGGTTCGACCTACGACCTGCACCGCTTCGTCGTGGCCGGCCGTACCAAGATCTTGCAGCTCGGCAGCGGTACTGCACTCGCGCGCCATGGGCGGGACCTCGATGTGGGCCCTACCAAACGTGGCCCCTTGCGGCGCTTGTGGCGCGGGCTTCTGGCCGCAGTCGACCGCCTCTTGCCGAGTGAGGTCGATCGCTTCGACCTGCTCACAGTGGCGTCGACGCACGCTGTCCCCAACGCGGTCAGCGCCCACGGTTGCACGAGGGATCGAATCGTCGTGACCGGGCTCGCGCGGACCGACTTGATGGCCCAGCGTCGCTTGCGCATGCGCCTCGGGCCGCGGCGCGTGCTTTACATGCCAGGTGGACTCGCGACGAGTTTTTCGCACGCGAGCTTCGATGCGCTCGCCGACCTCGATCCGGCGATGGCCGATGCGAAGCTGGAAGCTTGCGACGCCGAGCTCTTCGTGCCGATCGGCGACGGCCACGTGCCGAGCGTCGATTCGCTGCACCGTCTCGCGCTCTGCGAGCGCGTCCATCTGTTCGAGTGTGGCGACTTGCATCACCACCTCGATGGCTTCGACGCCTTCGTCACCGACGGCGCGAACGCGTTCTGCGACTACCTCCTCCTCGACCGACCTATCCTCTTCTTTCGGCGGCCGGAGTTCGACGTTGCCGCTGACCGAGAGCGTTGGCTCTACTACGACTGGGATTGGTTGCGCTGCGGCCCGCTCGTCCGTTCCTTCGACGACTTGTTCACCGAGCTCGGCCGAGAACTCGAGGACCCGAGCCGCCACGCCGAAGACCGGCGGCGGACGCGCAAGCTCTTCCATGACCACGAAGACGCGCAGAACTGTCGACGCATCTACGAGTCGATCGTTTAGCCCGGCATTCGGCATTCGACATTCGGCATTCGGCTTCGGAAATCGGCAACAGTCCGTGTGCGGCAAGAGCCGATGAAATGGTGGACTTGCCGTTTCGCCCTTCCGGTCTTCTTCGTTCTGAGCGAAGGTCGCTAATGACTGCTTTGACGACGCCCAACCGCGTAACGACATCGAGCTCGCAGAGTGCCGACTTGCCACGCGTGCCGAAGAGCAGCATCGCCATCGTCGGTGCGACGCCGATGGGGGAAGCGCTCGGTGCCCGCCTCGGCCTCGTGCCGCGCGGCGTCAGTTCGGAGCGACTCTGGGACGCCCACGACTGGAACGGACCCGAGTGCTTCATCCTCGCGGTCGACGCGCCGCAGCTGCCTCGAGTCTTGACCGAGCTCGGGCAACGCCGCACGCGGAAGGCCTCGATTCTGCAAGTCGCGCGCGGGCTCGCGCCCGATGGCGCCTGCCTTGGCGAGGTCGCGGCACGGCTACTCGGCGAGCGGCTCAACACTCATGCCGCTCTGCTCGGCGGTTGTACGGCGCGCGACTTCGCTTCGGCAACGCCCACGCGCGCCACGCTCGCTTGTGCCGACGAGGCCATGTCGCGCGCAATCGGAGCGCACTTCGTCGATACGGCGCTGCACGTGCGTTTGACGACGGACGTCCAGGGCACCGAGTGGGCGGCGGCCTTCGGCGAAGTGCTGGCCTTCCTTGCAGGCCTCGCCGACAGCGCAGACTTCGAGGCGGGCACGCGCACCTGGGTCCTTGCTGCGGCGAGCGACGAAATCGTCGCCTTGGCCGAGCGCGAGCTCCGTGTGTCGGGCCGCGACTTCGCTTCGCGAGCGGGGCCTTGGCCGACGGAGTTCCTCGCAGCTCTCGTGCAGGAAGGACCGAGTCGGTCATTCGGCCGTTTGCTCGGCCGTGGCTTCTCGGTCGATGACGCGGTCGAGCAGGTCGCGGAGCGCAGCGCCGGTGACGGACGACGCGAGATGAGTCGTGACAACATTCCGGCGATCAGCACCTTGCAAGGCGCGCTGAGCCGTGGCTACACACGCGACTGCCCTGGCCTCGCGGCGCTTTGTGACCTCGTCGTCCATGCGAGCAGCGCGCGCGAACTCTGGCAGCGCTTGCTACACCGTAGCTTGCCGACGATCGACGAAGGCATGGGAGCTACGGCATGATGCCGCGCGCCGTCGTCTGGTTGCCCGATCCTAGGCGTGCTTTCTGCGAAGTGCGCGGCAAGTACCTGATCGACGCGACTCTCCAAGCGCTGCGTGAGAACCACGTCTTCGAGGTCGTGATCCTCTGCCGCGGCGGCGGCGAAGAACTCGAAGATTGGTGTCGCAACCAGCACCTCGAGCTGCTGATCCACGTCCTCGACCGCGACGAAGACTCGGGCACCGCCTATCGACTCTTCGACGCGCGCGACCTCCTCGTCGCCTCGAGTGGGCTGCTCTTCCTCGATGGACGGGTCGCCTTCGAGAGCCGCCTGCTCAAGCAGCTCATGACGCCCGAGCAGAGCGTCTGCGCGATCGAGCTCGACGTCTGGGACTCCAAGTCACCACGCGCCTCGGTCGAGCGAGACAAGGTCGTCGCGATCGGCACGAGCTTGACCAAGAAGAGCTCATCGGGCCGTTGCCTCGGCTTCTACAAGTTCGACGAGAAGACGCTCGAAGAGATCTACAACAGCGTCTCGCAGCAACTCGTCTACAGCGGTGACGTCGGCGCGACGATCGAACAGGTCGTCGATCGCCTCCTGCGCAGTCGCCGCATTCAAGTCCTTCCAGCGCCGGTCACCCGCGGCGCTTGGTTCTTGGTCGACCAACAAGGCGGCGTCGACCACGAAGCGAAACCCGACCCATCCCATGCGTTGAAGTACGACGAAGGCTGAGGCTCGCCTGCCTCGGCGCCGGAGTTGCGGAGTTTCTTGCCATGACCAGAACTTCGAACCTGACGCACGATCGATGCAGACGCTCAACTTGGTGCCGCGCTCGCCATCGACGCCGAAGGAGGTCTTCCTCCATGGCGTTGGCCGCCTTGGCTTCGTTCTCCTGAAAGAGCTCGGTGACCACGAGCCGCCTGGCTGGCGGCTACGTGCTTACGACAGCGATCCCGAGCTGCTGCGTTGCCTTCGCTGGGAACGGCGTCACTCGCGCCTTCATCCGGAGGTTCGCCTCGGCGCCGGTATCGACTTCGCGGCCGACGGCAGTGCCATCGCCGACGCCGACGTCCTCCTGTTGGCGACGCCGTCGGACGAGGTCCACGCGGTCCTGGACGAGGTCGAACGCTACGCCGTGCGGCCGCTGACCATCGTCGCGTCGACGTCGGCGATCGACGCCGGCAGCGGCGAACTGTTGTCCAAGATCATCGCCAAGCGTCTCGGCCCGAAGCTCGCGGGCTATGCCGTCCTCGCCGGCGAGATGTTCGCGTGTGACCTGCTGAGCGGTGACCCGATCATGGCGACGCTCGCCTCCGCGGATCCCGAGCTCGTCGACGAACTCCGTTCGCTCTTCGCGACGCCGCGCATCATCTTGAACGCCGAGACCGATGTCGTCAGTACCGAGTTCACCTGCGCTGCGACCCATGTCCTCGCCTTGCTCGCGGGCTGTGCGCACGGGGCAGGCATTGGCACGACCGTCCTCGCGCGCCTCGTGATCCGTGCCGCGGCCCAGATGCAGGAGCTCGGCGTCGAGCACTTTGGCGCCCGCAGCGAGAGCTTCTCGATGGCCTCGGCGGTCTGGGGCGCTTCCATCTGGATGACGGCGAGCGGGCACGGCGAGGATCGCGAGGTCGGCCTCTTGCTCGGGCGCGGTTTCGCGCCGGCCGAAGTGCGGCAGACGATGCGCCACTTGCGCCGCGCGTGCGAAGGCATGCGATCGCTCGCTGGGCTCGCGCGTTCACCGGGCTTCGAAGAGTGTTCGCTGCTGCGCTGTCTGCACGACTTCGTGACCGAGGCCATCGACGTCGCGGCCTTCAGGGCCGAGTTCCGCAGCTTCCGCTGACGCGGCGAGCGGCGCGTCGCGAACGGCGCGGTGCTTTTTTCGACATCGAAGCAAGTTTGCGCCGCCAGGTGCCGATGAGAAGGCACCTTTCCGCGCGAGCAACGCAGTTCCAAAGAGCGTCAGTCGGGAGCAACGATGACCGAAGTCTTGGTACGAAATGGCACCCTCGAGCCCTACGCCGTCGGCTATGGCGCACAGCTCGTTCAAGCGGGAGAGCAGCCCTTCGGCGCGAGCCTGCCCCATGCCTCGGGGCGGAGCATCGACTGCAAGGATGCGAGCCTCGACTACGTCGTCGCCCACGCCGACCAACTCGCGACCGGCTTCGAGATCGAGGCCATGCACGAGTGGCGTCGCGCGCTCAAGAACCAAGGACGCTTGGCCATCCTCATCGACCCTGCGCGCATCAGCCAGACGATGTTCGAGCGCCTCTTGACGATCGAGGCCGGCGTCGTCGTCGAGGAGCGCAAGCGCGAAGGTGGTCTGACCTTGCTGCTCGCGCGTCGCGACTTCGAGCGTTCGCTGCGTCGTTGCTTCGGCAACGTCTTGGCCGAGGCCGGCTGGGACGGGCGACCCGAGACGTGGCGCGAAGAGCTGCGCTTCGATGTCGCGAGCCTCTTGCTCCAGATCGGCGAAGGGCGCCTCGCCGCCGAGTTCTATCGTTCGGTCCTTGCCTGCGATCCTGCTTCGGTCGATGCACGCGTCGGCCTCGCTTTGTCGCTGGCCTTGCTCGAGGACTTCGACGAAGCCAAGCAGCTCCTCGCCGACGTCCTCGAAGTCGACCCGGAACACGGCCTCGCCGCGACTTGGCTCAAGCGCGTCCATGACCGCGCGCGCAACACGCCGGCTGATCCCAACGTGCTCGAGCCTGCGTTGCGCAGGCCGCGCTGAGGCACATCGAGAAACGCGCGCGTGGACGACCGTGCCGCGAGTCCGCGCCACCACGCGCTGCGCGGGGCGCGCCTGCTGACGACGGCGACCCTCGTCGCCAAGGTCGTTGGTTTTGCTGGCCAACTCGCGCTGGCGCGCTTGCTCGAGCCCGGTGACTTCGGCCTCTATGTCTTCGCGGTCGGGATCGCGACCCTCGGTGTGCGCTTCGCGAGCTTCGATGCGCGGCGCGACGTTCTTCGTTGCAGCGCGGCCGAGGCGGCGAGGCGAGCTCGCGCCTACGTGGCCGTCCAGACCTGCCTCGGCCTCGGCGTTGCCTTGGCCCTCGCATGCTTTGGCGCCGACCTCGCTCACTTCGCTTCGTCCTACTTGTCTTCGACGCGCGACCAAGCCAGCGCTGCAGCGCCGCTGCTCGTCGGGCTTGCCTTCCTGCCCTTCTTCGAGTCGCTGCGCATCCCGCTCGTAGCCCTGCTCGAGCGAGAGCAACGCTATGCGCGGCTCTCCGCGCTCGAGGTCGGTGGATCGGTCCTGCAGGTTCTGTCCTGGATCGTCTTCGCGACGCTCGGCTTTGGCGCCGCCGCCCTCGTCATCGGCGCCTATGCCGCGACGCTCTTGCGCAGCGTCATCGCCTTCTCGGTCTTGCGGACGGTGCTCGGCGACGCGCGAGCGACCACGGCCGACTACCGTTCGGTGCGCAGCTTCGGGACCCAGCTCTGGCTCTGCAGCCTCGCCATGGCGGCCTTCTGGAGTGGCAAGGACGTGCTCGCTGGTTCCTTGCTCGGCATGACTCAGGCGGGCTACTTCGGGATGGCCTTCGAGATTCCGCGCGCTGTGATGCAAGTGGCCGAAGGTTGGAGTCGGGTCGCCCTCAGTTTGCTCGGACGGGGAGATGACGACGCACAGCGCCGCGTCGTCAGCATCTCGCTGCGCGCGCCTGCGTTCCTGCTCGGACCCTTCCTCATCCTGGCGACGCTTCACGGCGAGCTCGTCGTGCGCTGCGCCTTCGGCGAGCGCTGGCTGCCCTGCGTCCCGGCCTTGCGTGCCTTCGCGATCCTCGCGACGCTCGAAGCGGTCTTCCGCGTCTGGAGCGACCTCGCCGCGCTCCGTGGCCGTCCTGAGTTGCCCTTCCGCGCGAGCTTCGCGACCGCCCTCCTTCTGCCTGTCTTTGCGGTGAATGCGAGCGACCTCGGTCAGGTGGCGCTGTGCTCGCTGCTGGCTTGGCTCGCACCGCTGCCCTTCGCGCTCGCTTGGGGGCGGCGCCAACTCGGCATGTCCTTGGTCGCACCCCTGCGCCCAGCGGCAGTCGCTCTCCTGCTTGCTTTGGTGTCGGGCGCCGGGCTCGCGGCGTTGCCGTGGCAGGGCGGCTTCTTCGAGGCCTTGTCTGCGATGATCGAGGTCGCGGTCTTCATCGTTGCGGTCCTCGTTCAAGACCGCGACCTGGCCCAGATCGTGCGCGACGGTCTTGGCCGTCGCAGGGTCCGCGCAGCGCCGACCTTCGTGCCTTTACTGCTAGTCGCTTTCTGCTTCGCAACACATTAATCTGGTGTTGATGCTCGTGAGCGCTCGCATGCCGCTGGTTTTGCTGGTCTTCGCGGCCTGCTCCAACGACGACAAGAGTCCAGCGGAGCTTGGCGCCGCGGCGCGGATGCAGCTCCCCGACGGCTGGCGCTGGGCGCCGGGGCACGCGCGCGCCGCGCGTACGATCGCCGAACGCATCGAAGGTGGGTGGCGGTTGAAGATCCAAGTTGTGAATCCCGATGTGCAAGGTGTCGAAGTCCACGGGCCGGCACCCGACTTCGCGTTGCTCGCGACGATCCCGCCGACTCCATCGTTGCGCGACGAGGGTGTCGTCCAAGAGTTGCGCGACGCGACGTTCTCGGGAGCTTCGACCGAGGTCTATGTGCTCTGCCGCTACGCGGGTGAGGATCTGGCGGTCGCCCAGGCGCTCTTCCGATGACCGAGGCGATGTCGATCGGCGCCGCGTCGCGGACGATCATCAAGAGCGAAGCGCGGGTCGCCGTCTTCGTCGAGGGTGGCATCTGCACGAAGGAATACCGCGTGCCCTGGCACTTGCGTTGGCGCGAGTTCTACAGGCGCTCGCGGGCGCGGCGTGAGTTCGAGAACCTCGACGCGATGGCGCGCGAGGGGCTGCCGACGATCGAAGTCGTGTCGTGGAGCGAAAAGCGACGCTTCGGCTTCACGTTCGAATCGACGCTGCGCACGCGCTTCGTCGAGTCGGCGCAAACCGTGCGCAGCCTGCTGACGCATGCGACCGCCGCCGACCTCGTCGTCGCGCAGCGCGTCGGAGACATCTTGCGTCGCATCCACGAAGCGGGCTTCGTCTGCAACACGGCGTCGCCGCGCAACTGGCTCTTGGCCCCCGCGGAGCCCAGGGGGCAGCCCGAGGCCGCCGAGGCTGCGATCGTTCCGACGCTCCTGCTCTGTGACCTGCCCTTGGTCCACCGTCGCCCGAGGAGCGTCGTCGGCACGAAGGAGGCGATGGTCGACCTCTACGCTGCAGCGCTCGGCGAGAGCCGGCGCCGCGAGACGACCGCTGCGTGGCGACGCAGCTTCCTCGCGGCCTATTGCCGTGACGATGAAGATCAGATCGAGAAGCTGCAAGCGAGCGGTGAGGCCTGGACGCGGCGGCGCTTTCGCTTCGAGCGCGACTTCGGCGTGGCCAAGGCGCACCTGCGGCGCTTCGCGGCTTGGCTCATGCGCGCTTCCTGATGCCTCAGGACTTGGTCGCGTCCGCCAGGCGGAGCCTCGCGACTTCCTCGCTCGCGAACCAGGGCATGAGCACCCAAGCATCGAGCTGCGACGCGGCGACGATGGCGCTCGCTTCGTCCTTGGTCGTCGCGTCGAGGCAGACGAGGTAGCGACTCGTGCTTCCTTGACCGAGGACACCGCTGAAGAGGACACGGTCCGATGCGAGCGAGCGGCGCGCCGCCTCGACGTCCTCGTGCATCGCGAGCACGTAGCTGCGACAGTGAAAGCCTGGGCCTGGCGTCTCCAAGCCGCTCTCGCGCACAGCACGCTCGTGCCGTTCCGGGACGCGACGCAAGTCGTCCGCGCTCGCGAAGGCTTCGATGTCGAAGAGGAAGATGCCGGCGCGCCCCGCTGGGTCGCTGTTCGCGAGAGCGCTTGCGCGCTCGGCGTCGTCGGTGTCGAGGACGAAGACGCCGCGGTGGTGGCGAGCGGCCTTGGGTTCGGCGAAGGGCCCAGCGATCAGGAGGTCGCCCGCTGTGGCCATGCGATCCATGTTCGTGAAGTGCCCACGCAAGGCGTCGTTGCGCGCCTCGCCCGTCGTCGAGCCGTCCTTCGGCCCGGTCACGATCCAGACCCACGAGTAGGTCTTGGCCGTGCGCTGAGAATGGGCGTCGTTGGCGGCGCAGGCGGCGAGGCAGGATGCTGCGGTCAGAATGAGGAGCGTCTTCGAAACGCTGGCGCGGCGGCGCGGGAAGGGTCCATACATGGACCCATGATCACCGGCGCTTGGTCGCGCCGAAAGTCCGCTTTTTCGCGCGCTGCGCGAGCGTGGCGTCGACGATGGCGCGCGCTCGCACGCGTGTCCCATCGGTGACTTGGCCTGGGTCCGCGCCGCGGAGCAGGAGCGAGGCGACGGCTTCGGCGCGCACGCGCTCGTCGTCGTCGCTCGCCAGTTGGCGCAGCAGGGCATCGCCGCGGGCCTCGGAGCTCGTCTCGCGGAAGAGCGACGCCACGCGTCGGCGCTGCTGGTCGGTGGTCGATGCTAGCTCGAGACTGTCGATGCAGAGCTGTGGCTGCACTTCGCGGGTCAAGACCTCGGCGGCGAAGCCATGCCAAGAACCGCGGTCCTCGTCGAGCCAGATTCTCCAAGCCGCGGCGGCGGCGGCGCTCGGCTCGGCGCGAAGCGCCGCCTGCACGAGGCCGAAGAGCGCCGGGCTCGAGCTGTCGAGCTGCACGTTCAAGGCGGCTCGTAGGCGGGCCTTGTCGCTCGCTTCGAGCTGCTCGAGCGAAGGCAGGGTCGGTAGCGCCAAGGCCGCGTCTTCGGCGATGCGGGCATCGCTCGAGGCGACGGCGGCGATCGCGAGGCGCAGACGCTCCGCGTTGTCGAGCGGTGCCAGAAGAGCGCGCACGAGCTTCGTGCGCTCCGCGTTCTCGTGCACGAGCCCGCGCGAAGCGCCGCGCACGAGCAGCCGGCCGTCGTATTCGTCGGCGAAGACCAGGAGCTCGCTCCCGACCTCGAGGCCGTGGCAGGTCGCGCCGCAGTGATGGGCGCGTCCTTCGCTGATCTCGAGCGGGACCTTTGCCTGGCCGCGCAAGGCCTCGACGAGGGTCAGGGTGAGTCGGAGCCGGTCGCCGTCTTCACGCCGCTCCTGCACGCGGGCGCGCAGGACGAGCGGGGTGCGGGCGGCGAGGGCGAAGAGCGTCGTCGCTTGCTTCTGAGCCCGAACCGTATCGACCGACACGACGAGCAAGGTAGCCAGGGCGGCGATGCTGCCGCGGTCGATGTGCTTCATGACTTTCACGTTCATCACTTGAGCAGGACGCGCTCACGCAGGTAGGCGAGGTTCAGTGGACGGAACTCGAAGTCGATCGTCGTCAAGCTCTCGTAGCCGAGGATGGCGCTCATGACGTCTTCGATGCCCGACGAGCTGTTGTGCAGACTCCGATCGCCGTGCAAGCCCGAGCTCGGCAGTCCCGTCGGCACGAGCCCGATCGAATGACCGATCTCGTGCGTGAGAATGACCCCGATGGCGCGCGACAAGTGATCGGCCGCGACGTGGATCGCGTCCCAACGTTGGCGTTCGTTCGCAGTCGCGAGCGCATAGTCGAAGTCATCGGCCAAGACCTTGCTGTCGAGCGCGTGCGTCCCAGCTGGCGTTCCTTCCATGTGCGGCGACAGCTCGCGATAGGTGCGTCCGAAGCGCGTCACGTAGTGCGGGTAGAGGTCGAGATAGAGTCGAGATTGGAACAAGAAGAGCTCGCCGATGAAGACCCCGAGGCCCGGGTTCGTTCCAGTGTTGTTCTCGTTCAGCACCGCGTTGCGGTAGTCGAAGAGCGCCCGCCCGAGGACGCCGGTCGAGTCCTCGCCGAATTTGCGCGTCGGCGAGCCCGTCGGGTCGAGGCCGCCGACCGCCATGCGCATGTGCGGGGCACCGCACGGCTGCCGAGCCACGAGCCGCACCCGGATGCTGTCTTCGTCGATGCGCGCGCTCGTCGGGCCACGGTGGAAGAGCCGGTTGGCGACGCGCAGAGCGCCGTCGCGCACGAGGGCGATCATCTTGGCGTTGCTGCCGATCGGGTCACCGTCGGCGATGAGGCCGAAGTCGCGGAGGTATTCTTCGAAGTCGGCGCGCCCGTCGCCGCGACCACCGCCTTCGCGATCCGTATCGAAGCGCACCCAGACGAGCTGCGTCCGCTCGAAGGGCCGGCGCGCCTCGGTCGCTGAGTCGACTTCGAAGCTCAAAGTCGCCGCCCGACTCTCGTTCCCGGTCGTGTCCTTGACCCGAGCCGTGAGCGTGTAAGACCCGTTGGCGAGTGCGTGCTCGGACCCGATCAGCGTCCGCGCGCGCAGGTTGCCCGCGAAGGTCGTGATCGCAAAGAGCTCATCGGCGCTCGGCGTTTGAGCCGGTCCTGTGAGCGCGAGTTCGAGGGTCGCCGGGTCAACCGTGAGGCTGCCGAGGTCGTAGGCCTTGATGTCGATCGTGAAGCCCTGGGGTGGGACCGCGAGTCCTTCACGGCGAGAAGCAGCGACGTCGTTCAACGTGATGTCGATGCTCGGCTCGAGCGTGTCCGCGTGGCCGCCGGTGCGAAAGTCCGCATCGATGTCGTCCGTGAGGGCTCCTCCGTCGACGCTACGAACGCCACGTAGGCCGCCGACGATACGAAGGCGCAGGATGGCGATCGACGGCAGCGCGTAGGTCGGTTCGAAGACGATGCCACGGCCGCTCCGCACGACGGCGATGGTTCCAGCGACGCGCGTCGTCAGGCCGTTCGTGACGATGATCGTGTCGTCGTTGACGGTTTCGGGCCGGAGCTTCGTGTTGCTCACGATCACGATGCGACTCGTGACCGGAACGCCCGTGGCACCGTCCTGCGGCGTGATGACGAGCGTGGGTCTGACCGCGCTACTCGTCGTCACGAAGTGGAGCGTGTGGGTCGCCTCGAGCGGGTTGCCGTTGACGTCGCGCACACCTTCCGGGCCGCCGAGAACTTCGAGACGGCAAGGCACAGCGAGCGGCAGCGGCTCGACCGGTTGAATGCGAATGCGAGCAGTCGCGCTCGTCGTCGATGGGCCGGAGCTGCTGAGGGTCACGACCTGTGGCACATCGCCTGCGAAGAGCCGCACCGTCTTGCGATGCACGGATCCAGGGTCGAGCGCCTCGTCGAACTCGACTTCGAGCGGCACATCGATTGGCACCGAGGTCTCGTTGTCCAGCGGGTGGCTGCGCACGACGTTCGGCGCGTCGGCGTCGTGCCCGGTCTCGAAGCTGAAGTCGATCGCCGCTTGGATCTGGTTCCCCGACACGTCAGCGAGCGCGGTCGCGCCGACGCTCGCTTGGACGCGATAGCGATCGTTGAGGCGCAGCGGCAGCTCGGGCGTCAGGCGCACCGTGCGCAGGTCTTCTGACAGCGTGACGCTGATCGGCACGCTGTTCTCGAAGTCATCGATGAGGCGCAGGCTCGAAGGCTCGTAGCTGTCCCGGTCCATCGCTTCGTCGAAGCGCAGCTCGATGCGGCACCGCGGTGACACGAGGGTCGCGGACGCCGCCGGAAACGATGCCGTGAGGCTGGGTGCGGTCGCATCATTTCGGGTCGTGAAGCGCAGCGTGGTGGCCACGGCGACTTCGTTGCCGCTGCGATCCCGCAAGGCGCCGTTGCCCGCGCGCAGCGTCATGACGAGACGCCGGTTGCCAGGCAGGTCGTGCAGGCATTGCGCGAGTACGACCTTGTTCGCGTAGCTGAGTTCGAGCGGGAACTCGCTTCCCCACTCGTCTCGCAACACGATGCTGCCTTGGCGCAGCGAAACAGGATCGAGGTCCTCATCGAACTCGAAGGCGACGGGCGCCGTGCGGTCGACGTCGACCTGCCGGTCGGCGATCGACGTCGCGACGACCACCGGCGCCACGAGGTCCGTCGTGCGGAACTCGAAGCTCGGGTCGTCATCGAGCGTGCGATAACTCTGGTCGCAGAGGGTCGGCTCGACCTCGAAGCGATAGGTCGTCGCCGCCTGGAGCTCGGCGAGGGGTTTGAAGTGCACGGTGCGCCCGCCGTTGCTCGTGCGGAAGGTCCCCGCGACCGGCGTCGTTTCACCAGCCACGCAGAGCCGCAGCTCTTGGTCGACGAGCGCCGCGGGATCGATCGCGCCGTCGAAGCGCAGCGTCACCTCGCTCTCGACGTCGACTTGGAGCGCGTCCGTCAGCGGCTCATGGCCGAGGAGGCGCAGCTCGCCCACCTCGCCCTGAGCGCCGCCGCCTGCAAAGTCGCCGCCACCCGCGCCACCACAGCTCGCGAGCACGATGGCTGCGCAGACCGTGCCCGAGATCCACCACTTCTTTCCCACGATCCGATCCCCGTTCCCTGATGCGGGCAGGATCGGGTCGTGGTCGCGGGCCGCTTGATTCGGCCAGATCGAGGCGACTTGCCGTCGATGACAACGCTGGCACGCGACTGTCGAGCTTTGCCACAGTCGCGCACAACTCTCAGGGCTTGCCGGCGGGGGCCAAGGAGCACCACGCAGGAGAGACTGTGTCCTGTTCGGCGATGACGAGTTCGACGCGACTGGCCTCCGTCGCCGTGAACGCGCTGTGCGCCGCGCTGAGCGCGAGCTCGCGCGTGTTGTTGCGCTCCGAGAGGTGCGCGAGGTAGAGCCGACGCAAGCGCGCACTCTTGACCTGCATCACGATGCGCGCCGCTTGCTCGTTCGAGAGGTGGCCACGTTCGCCGCTCACGCGCGCCTTGAGCGCCTCGGAATAGGGCCCATTCCGCAGCATCTCGGGGTCGTAGTTGAACTCGAGCAAGAGCACGTCGAGCGCGGAGAAGCCCGCAATGAGCCCGCCGCTGCTCGAGCCGAGGTCGGTCGCGATGCCGATGCGCGTGCAACCGTCGTCGATGACATATGCGCAGGTCTCTGGCGCATCGTGCGAGAGGCGGATGGCGCTCACTCGGTAGCCCGCGACGTCGAAGCTCGTGCCAGGAAACACGCGTGTCCACTGATCGATGGTTTCACGCTGCTGGTGTTCGAGGCAGCGTTCGGTCGCGTAGAGCCGAATCTTGTGACGCCTCGCCAGGGAAGCAGCACTGCGGACGTGGTCCTTGTGGCGGTGCGTCACGAGGATCGCGTCGATCGCGTCCGCGCGCTGGCGCACGTGGTCCAGTCGATCGAGCAAGCTCGCGCGATCGAGGCCGGCGTCGACGAGGATGCAGCCACGCGGGCCGCGCACCAAGGTCGCGTTGCCGCGCGAACCAGATGCGAGCGGCACGAACTCGAGGCTCCGTGGCGCATAGCCTTCGGTCTTTGGTGCGACGCGCAGCATCAGTCGTGCGCGGGTTCCGGCGAAGCATGCGCGCGCCGCGCGGCGCGCGCCGCAGCAAGGCGCCTGCCACCGAGTGCCAGCAGCACGACCGCCAGGAGCAGCGCGATCGCCGAGGCGATGGCCCCGTAGCGGAAGGGCTGTGGGTCATAGCGGAAGGCGACCTCGTGCGAGCCCTTGGGCACGAAGATCGCGCGGTGCATGAGATTGGCGCGGTGCCAGTCGGCGGCTTGGCCGTCGATGCTCGCCTTCCAATGGCTGAAGACAGCGTCGGCGAGCACGAGCCATGCGCCTGGTGAGTCCTCGACCGCGATGCGCAGCGACGTCGGTTCGTCTTCGACGAAGCGCAGCTTGGCGTCCGAGACAGCTGCGTCTTGCCGTTGCTGCGCGAGGACTGCGCTGCTGACGTCGTGCAGGTGAAGCTCGCGACGTGGATCGAAGTCCTCGGCGACGAGGCGGCGTAGCGTTGCTTCTGGCGTCGTCGCCTGTTGCGCCGTCGCGACGAGCCAGGCGCGTGCCAGGCAGCCTTCGTTCTCGTAGACGTACGTGGATGCGTGGCTGCCTTCGCCGAAGCCGAGGACTGGCTCGCCGAGCACGTCGAAGCGCTGCGTCGTCAAGAAGTAGCGCACGCCGAAGAGGTCGAAGAGGCCGCGTCGCAAGCGCTCATCGGCGGGTAGGGCCTGCACCCAGTACTGGCGGACCATCTGCTCGGGACCATAGAGCTCGAGGAAGGGCCGGTGCGTGTTGGCGTCGACGAAGGCGTAGCTGTTGAGGTCGCGAATGCGTTCACGCACGAGCAGGTTCGGCGGTAGCGGCAGCGCGAGCGAAGCGCGCTCGGCGACGCGCGCGACCGTGAAGCCGCCCGCGTCGCGCAGCTCTTCGCGCTTCTGGCGCAAGAAGGCCACGACCTCGTTCTTCTCGATCGACGTCTCCGGCGTCGGTGGCGCAAAGCTCGGATTGATCTCGCGTGCATGCCCGAGCCGGAAGGCCGCCGTCAGCGCGATCGCGAGCGCCGTGAGCACGGCATAGCGCCGCCGCAGCAAGGTCTGCGAGACCAGCGGCAGCGAGACGATCCACATGGTGATCGCGAAGAGCGAGAGTGCTAGGACAACGAGCGAGTTCGCGAAGCGAAGGTAGCTCGCCTCGGCATAGGGGCCGAACCAATCGCTGAGCTTCTGAGCATCGTTGGCGACCTCGGGATAGCTGCTGCGCCAATGTGCTCCGAGCACTTCGATCGTGTGGTTCAGCGCCTGACCCGGATCATCGGCGAGGCCGCGGAAGGCCAGCGCGACCGCGAGGGTAAGCGCCGACGCCGCGATGCAGAGCGTCGCGGTGGCGCGCCGGCCGAGCTTGCCGAACTGCTCGACGAGGGCTTCGAAGCCGATGCCAGCGAGCGCCGCAGCAAAGAAGCAACACAAGCCGACGAAGCGCAAGGGCGGCGTCGACGCGAGCGTCGGCAAGGCCTTGACCGCGACTTGAAAGAGCGGCCCACCGGTCGCGAGCACGAAGGCGAGGGCCAACAGGAGCGCGCCAAAGAAGCGGAAGCCGCGCCGCGCAAAGAGCGCGACGACGACGCAGACGCACGGCAGCGCCCCGATCGTGACCGCATACTCAGTGTAGTTGAAGCTGATCGGCCAATAGAGCTTGCCGCTCACAGGCGAAGTGCGCGACCAGAACCAATGCAGCAACGGATGACGATCCACCGGCACGTCGGGATGGCCGATCGGCGACACGAAGGGCGTCGGCATCGCGAAGCCAAAGAGCGCGAGCGGGTCGATGCCTTGGTTGACGAGCTCGTCGAGGCTCTGCGCGAGGTTGCGCTGTCCCTCCGGAAAGTAGTCGAGCATCGGCAGGACTTGAATGGCCGCGAGCCCGACACCGAGGAGGCTCGCAGCGCCGAGGGTCAGAGCTGAGCGCGCCGCGCCGCCAAGGCCGTGTGGTCGCAGGGCAGCGACGCTGAGCCAGGCGATGCGCGCACCGAAGGCGAGGCAGCAAACGAGGGCATAGGGCGGGAAGCCCGCGAGCCAAGTCAGCGCGACGACGAACGAAAAAGCCACAGCCGCGCGCAGCGACGCAGTCTTGGCGTAGCGTTCGAGGGCCCAGAAGCCGGCCGGCAACCAGGCCAGCGTCTCCATGCGCATATAAAAATGCGCGTTGGCGGCGAGCGTGCCCGAGAGCTGGAACACGATGGCACCAAAGAGCGCCGCGGTCAGGGACACGCCGACCTCACGCAAGAAGCCGAGCATGAAGAGGCCGGCGAGCGCGAAGGCGATGAAGGCCACGAGCGCGAAGCGCGCTTCGACCCGCCCGAAGAAGAGCGGCAAGTGCAGCGGTGACGCGAAGCCATCGAGCACGTTCGCGAAGAGCGGCGCCCCCGACCGCACCCAAGGGTTGTAGTGCGGCAAGCGTCCAGCCGCGAGTTCTTGCTTCGCGAGCTCGAACTCCGGCACGACGAGCATGGTCTTCTCGGTGATCTCCCAGTTGCCGCGAGCCCGCAGCTCTTGGACCTGCTCGGCGTCGAAGACCGCGTTCGCCGGCGGGAAGACGCGGGGGTCGAAGGGCACGAAGTCGTTGCCGAGGAAGAGCGCTTCGAAGAGCAGGAGCGCCGGCAGCACGAGGAGCAGCAAGCACGCGAGAGCGAGCTTGCGAGTCGAAGGTTTCGGAGCTTGCATCACTTGGCAACCGCTGTTCGAGGCGCGCGTAGGGCGGCGACGAGGCCGATCAGGATCATGAGGAGCGCCGCGGCGCCGAGCGCGAGCCCGACCTGGAAGCTCGTCGGCGCGTAGCGTAGCTCGATGCGACCGCGTCCGGCACGTTCGAGCTGGATACCACAGAAGGCGAGGTTGGCCGGCAGGGCCGCGCTCGTCGTGCGCTCGCCGTCCTCGTAAGCGATCGTCGCCTGCCAGCCGGGCATCCAAGCTTCGGCGACGAAGGCATAGGCCGGCTGCGCGACTTCGAACGAGAGGTCGATGCGACCGTTCTGCCAGGCCTCTACCGACAGAGTATCGGTGCGGTCGCCGTCGTTGCGGCCGGCAGCGCCGCCGGCAGCGCCGCTCTTCGAGGGCGGCGCTGTCACTGGCGGCGCCTCGTTCGGGGCCTCGACGAAGAGCCTCTCGAGGGCCGCCCCAGCATCCGTGCGCATCGAGGTCAAGGCCTCCTCCCGAGTGACCGCGACGTGGTCACGGTAGAGCCGCGCGCGCGGCGCTTTGCTGCGGCGCTCGAGGAAGCGCGCTTGCCGGTCGCGCAGGACCAAGTCCCAGTCCATTGCCTCCGCCTGATCGAAGTCGACGACCGCGTAGTTGGCGCCGATGAGCTCGAGCAGCGGGTTCGAGAGCGCTTGCCGCGTCGTGAGCTTGGGAACACCCGCGCCGCCGGTCGCTGCCCTCGCATCGATGCACGAAAAGAAGGCCTCGGTCCGGAGCGACGGGATCGGCGCGTAGCCGAGTACGTCGGCGAAGCCGGAACGCAGCGGCAGGTTCGGTGGCCAGAGCGTGACTTCGGCCAGGCTGCCGGGCTTCTCCTCGATGCGCACGATGCGCGGGGCGATGTCGTCCCCGTCTTTGGCTGCGATATCGGATAGCGGCGCCACGAGTGTCGCGTCGAGTGCCGCCGCATCGAAGGACGGTGTCGTCGACCACGCCACGAAGACGAGCTCGAAGGCCGTCAGGGCCACGAAGACGAGCGGCAGGGCCTTGCGCAGGCGCCCGAGCGCGCCACCCAAGGAAAGGGTCAGGCCAGCGACCAAGACTCCGCGCGCGAGGAGGACCTGGTTCTGCGCGAGCTCACCGGGTGCGAAGCTCGCCGCGACGTCCTCGAAGGCGTAGCCATGCCGCCAAGCAAGGATCTGGACGAGACGCTCAGCGAGGCTCTCTTGCTTGGCCGCGAAGAGCGCGAGCCCGAGCGCTACCAAGATGAAGCCACCGATGAGCGCGACGATGGCGACTTCGACGCGCAGGCGGCCGAAGCCGCAGCCCGCCAAGACCGGCAGCAAGAGCGCCGGCAGCATGAGCGCGCGCATCGGGCTGCCGACATCGAAGCCTGGTAAGATGCGCAGCACGTCGAGGACGCCCGGCGTCGCGAGCGCGAAGAGGATGCCGAGGAGCGCCAACAGAGCGAGGGCGAGGCGGGGGCCGCGCGCTGCGCTCTTGGGCGAGAAGAGCGCCACGAGCGCGAGCAGCGAGAAGAAGAGCGGCCAGATACCGAAGCCAGCCGCGACTTCGGTGTGGTTGAAGACGCCGTTTGCGAGCGGCACCAAGGCCGAGGTCGGTGTCAAGAGCAAGGCCAGCCAAGTCGGACGCACGCCACCGGCGACGACCATGTCCGCCGGTGCCGCCATCTGGCCAGGCAACACGAAGTCGATGAGGTGGGCGAGGGTCCACGAGTGCTCGCGCATCGTCGCGACGTCGAGCGGCCGACGCGCCGAGTGCGCGGCCATCTCGAGGGTCGGCAGGATCTGCGGCGCCGCCAGCAGGACGCCGACGACGAGGGCTGCGAGCGCGAGCCCAGCGTCGCGCCAGCCCGCGTGACCGGTTTTGCGCCAGCGCGTGAAGGCGAGGACCGCGACGAATAAGCCCGTCGCTTCGACGACGAAGACCGCCGCCTGCACGAAGCCCGCGAACCACGACAACGCCGTGCAAAGCGCGAGGCCTATGGCCGCGAGTCGCTTGGAGCGCGGCGACCTCGTCGCATCGACGATGCGTTCGGCGCAGAGCAAGGCGGGCAAGAGCCAAACGCCCGCGAAGAAGATCATCGGATGCTGGACGTGAGCCCAGACGTAGCCCGAGAGGACGAGGCTCGCGTTCGCGACTTGGGCGCCGCCTTCGCTCGCCTGCAAGCGGCGAGCGAGCAAGTAGGCGCAGAGGCCGCCGAGCACACAATGCAGGAGGAAGGCGAGCGCGCGTCCGCGCCCCGGCCCGAAGCCAAGGAAAAGCGCTGCCGTCGGATAGAAGGCCCGCGACGTCGCCTGGGCGAGGAGCGGCGTCCCGCAGAGTAGGCGCGTGTCCCAAAGCGGCGCTTCACCTTGGCTCCAAGCTTCGGCCACCGCCGTATCGAAGGGCAAGAACTGGAGGATCGCGTCGCGCCGACTCGGGACCGAGGCGGCGGCGGCTGACTTTTGACCGGCCTCGTCGAGGGCCGCTGTGCCGACCGTTCCGAGCGGGGGGTAGATGCGCGGGTCTTCAGGCAGGAGGACGCGATTCGGTAGAAGGCCCGAGCCGAGGCCTACGACAGCAAGGAGCAACGCGAGCAGCAGCGCGCGGAATGGATGCGCGGCGTCGCGCTGGGTTGGCATGTGGATCTCGAGGTGGCGGGTTCGCGTGGCTTCAGGCACCCGGATCGAGCGCACAGAGTTCGATATTGAGCTCGACGCGCCGACGCTCGCGCACGATCGTCAGCATGATCTTCGTGCCGATCGGACGGCCGCGCAGGGCGTTGTCGAGGTCGAGGCTGTTCTTGATGGCGACCCCGTCGATGCCGACGATCACGTCGCCGAGCGCCTCGAAGAAGCGCTTCGAGTCGTTGCGCAAGGACGCCGATTGGACCTCTTCGAAGTCGATCGGGCGCAGGCCGGCACGAGCCGCCGACGAGCCGTCGATGACCCGCTGGATCGGCACACCCTCGAGGCGCAGCTGCGCGCTGATGCGGGGATTGCAGAGCTCGACGCCGAGGCCTGCGCGCGCGCCGCCGCGAATCAAGTGGGGCACGATCGAGTTGACGAGGTCGACAGGAATCGCGAAGCCGAGCCCCACCGAAGCTCCTGAAGGGCTGTGGATCGAGGTCGTGATGCCGATGAGCCGTCCCGCGCTGTCGAGCAGCGGGCCTCCCGAGTTGCCGGGGTTGATGGCGGCATCGGTCTGGATGACGCCTTCGATCGATTGGCCGGTGACCGAAGCGACGCGGCGACCCAGCGCCGAGATCACGCCGGTCGTGAGCGTGTAGTCGTAGCCGTAGGGGTTGCCGATCGCGTAGGCGCTCTGACCAACGCGCAGATCCATGGCGGTGCCGAGCGGCAGCGGCCGCGCCTTGCCAGAGGCGAAGTCGACCTTGAGGACGGCGAGGTCATTGGCCGGCTGCACTCCGACGATGCGCGCGCTCGCCGATTCGCTGTTCGAGCGCGTGACCCAGATCTCGCAGTCGTCCGCGATCTCGACCTTGGGACCCTTGGTCACGAGGACCGGGCGGACGACGTGCCAGTTGGTGACCACGTTGCCGTCTTCGTCCCAGAAGAAGCCCGAGCCCGAAGCCGTGCCCGTCGTGAGGCGTCGCCGGCCGCGGAAGACCGTGATCGCGACGACCGAGTCGCGGGCCCCCTCGAAGAGGGCGATCGTGCGTTTTTCGACCGCGTCGAAGTCGTCGCGGTCGACGACCGGCAGCGGCCGCGCGCGATCGTCATGGAGCGGGCTCTCACTGCGCTGGCCGCCGAAGCGCCAAACGAGGACGATGGCGAGAACGAGCGCGGCGAGGATGGGCCAGCGCCAGTCGTGAAGCGGCGCTCGGCCCCGCGGCGGGGCAAGCTCGGGCGAAGACTGATTCATCGGCTCTCGGTTTCTCTCGTATCCTCTGGAGCGTGACAACCGGTGCCGAGCCCGCGAGCCTGACTGCTCCCGATCCGCTCCCTGCCCCGATTTTGGGAGGGAGCGCTTACGAACTCGATCCAGAAAGTCCGCGGAGCTTCGCACGCGACGGATTTTTTGGGCCAATCGAAGTCTACCAGCCGGCGGAGGCAGCGGACATCGCAGCGCGCGTCGATCGCTTGCGCGCGCAAGCGCGTGAGCTGGAGCCCAAGCTCTACGAGGTCGAAGCGGCGTCGCTCGCCGATCCCGAGCGCTTCGTGTTTCACTGCCTCGGCGGCTGGCTCGTCGACGACGGGCTGCGAGCGGCCGTCTTCGACGCTCGGATCACGGTGCCGGCGGCACAATGTCTCGGGGTGCGCCGCCTGCGCTTCTGGCACGACCAGGTCTTCACGAAGCCCCCGCATCACCCGGGCGTCGTTCCGTGGCACCAAGACTATGCCTACTGGCAGCGCACTGCGCCCGAGTGCCACGTGACGGTCCACATCGCCCTCGACGACGCCGACACGGACAACGGTTGCCTGCACTACATCGCGGGCAGTCATCGTTGGCCGCTGCTCGAGCGTGTGGACTTCGATGGGCCGATGGAAGCGCTCTTCGAGGCGCGCTCTGCTACGAAGCGATCGGACGCTACGACGTCAGGAGCGCGCGAGGACGTCGCCTTGCACGATCCACAGCCTATGCGCCTGCGCGCCGGGCAAGCCGTGATCCACCACAGTCGCGTCGCGCACGGCTCGTTCGAGAACCTGTCACCTCGTCCGCGTCGCGCGCTGGTCCTCAATTACTTCGCTGATGGCGTGCGGTCGGCGATCGACGGCCCGATGCTGCGCGGCCTGCCGGCTTCGAGGGTGGGTGACCTGCTCGTCGAGCCGTGGTTTCCGCTCGTGCTCGATCGACTGTGAAGTTCCGACATCGGAGTCGACTCCGCCGGCTTTCGTGTCAACATTGGGGTCAACATTGGGGTCAAGGTTGCTTGGCGACCGTGGGGTATAGTTCCGGATAATGACCAAGCAGGTCGACATCGACAGCCTGCTCGAGGAGATCGAGCAGAAGCAGGGCACGAAGCGCAAGGACCGGCGGCAAGGGAAGGGGCGGCGTGAGCCCAAGCTCGTCTTCGCCCCAGAGTCTTGGAGCTGGGAGCACCTCTTCATCCTCGTGGCGATCACGGTCACGGGCGGGGTCCTGCGCCTCTACCACCTGGGCGAGTGGAGCCTCTGGATCGACGAGGTGCACACGCTGCGGGACGCCGTGATCAAGACGGAGGCCGAGTTCTGGGCCGAGTCCGGGACGGCGCGCTATCCGATCGGCTTCTTCCTGCTGCGCTGGCTCGAGCCCTTCTTGCCGTCGGCGAGCGAGGGGTCTTACCGTCTGCCCTTTGCCTTCTTCGGCATCTGCAGCGTGCCCTTGCTCGCGACGTTGTCGCGGCGGGTGATCGGGACCGGGCCGGCCCTCTTCGCGGCCTTGCTCCTTGCCGTCTCGCCCTGGCACCTCTTCTGGTCCCAGAGCGTGCGCTTCTACACGGTCGAGCTCTTCTTCGTTCTGCTCGCGGCCGCGTCCTTCTATGCCGGCGTCGAATCGGGTCGGCGCCGCTGGTTGCTCACTTCGCTCGGCTTCGCGGGCCTGGCAGCGCTCACGCACCCGAGCGCGGCCCTCATCATCGTGGGCTTCGTCGTGTTCTTGGTCGTGCTGCGCTTCGAGCCCTTCGCTTGGCCCGAGCGCCTGGATGCGCGCGCGGTCATGACCTTCGCGCTGCCGCTCGTCGTCGGGGGCCTCGTTGTGTCAACGACGATCGCTGAGGCGTTCTCGGCCTTCAGCAAGACGAAGCCTGAGGACACGACCTTCTTGCACCTGGTCAACACGACTGTGTGGTTCGTGCGGGTGCCGCTCCTCGTGGCGGGTCTTGGCGGCGGCTACTTGCTCTGGTTCCGAAGCCGGCGCCTTGCCCTTTTCTTGATCGTCATGATCGTTGTGCCGTCCATGGGGATCGGGCTTGCGTCTTTGAAGGTGCGGACGTCGGCGCAGTATCTGTTCTTTACGCTGCCGTTCTGGTGCGTGCTCGCCTCGTACGCGGTCTTCGAGATCATTGCGCGGGTCGAACAAACGCGCGCGCGCAGCTTTGCTGTGCGGGCGATCCTCTTCGGCTTCTTGCTCGTCGACCAGGTCGCTCAGAACCACCTCTACTTTCACTACCGCCACGGTGATCGTTCGATGTGGCGCATCGCCGCCAACTTCATTCAGGATCGCTCGAGTCCCGACGACATCTTCGTCGCGACGAACGAGCCCAGCATGGAGTGGTACCTGAACCCTGTCCGTCCGCTGCGCACGATCACGACCGCCGATGGCGAGGTCCGCAAGACGATCAAGGTCCTCGGCGACTGGACCATCAAGGACTTGCCTGAGTGGAAGAAGGCTGCGAGCGAAGGCGGGAACCGGCTCTGGATCATCGTGACGCCGCCGACCTTGGTCGAAGCCGACCGCGGTCGGGTCTGGGAAACGTGGATACGCCAGCACTGCCGCCAGGTCTTGAGTCTGCCCAATTGGCTCGGCCCGCGGGACATGACGGTTCAGGTTTGGTGCTACGACCCCGTGGCCGAGGCCAAGCGCGCCGCGGAGACCGCGGACGAAGGCGCGGGCGGTGCCGTCGAGGCCGGTCGCGCCAAGCGCAGCTAACATGCGATGGAGCGCATGGTCGCGAAGCTTCTGACGCGGCTGCACCTCTGCCGCCACGGTGAGGTCGACGCTGCCCATCGCGTCGCACTTCAC
>CALLZN010000196.1 GCA_937858895.1 uncultured bacterium
CGATGGCGACGCTGGCCTTCGGCGACTCAGAAGCGCAATTCGAGCATCGGCGCCCGCCTCGAACCGAGCGGATGCAGATAGCGAGCGACGGCGTTCGAGAAACCGCTCGCATAGTCATAGATCGCGGCCACGCCGAGGTCGCCTCGGCGTGGGAAGGTCATGGTTTCGAGGCCCGAAGTCACGAGACCGAGCGCGTTGGCGGCCGGGTCGAGGCTGGCGTATTGCAAGAACCCGCCCGGGCGATTGAGGGCCGGTTGCGTCGGTGGAGCGACGAAGCTCCGCTGCGAACCCGAGTTGGGCGGGTAGTAGAAGACGGTGCCCGGGGTCGGCCTCGCGGTCCCCGCCAGCACCCAGAGCAGCGCGGCAGGATCGAGGTGCAAATCGCAGTCGCTGCCGGCGAGGCGGACGCTGCCGGTAAGGGGAGCGGCCGCCGCGAGTTGGATGCCGACGCCGTTGTCAGGTCCGTAGTAGGACGTGCCCGAGTAGCGATACTGCGCGAGCACGTCGTCGTAGAAGGCCTGCGTGGCGCATTCGAAGGCGCGCGTCGCTCCACTGCTCTTGCAGCTACGTCGCGTCACGTAGCTCACCGATGCCTTGGTTTCACGCGCTTCGTCGAAGTGGACGATGGTCGCGGTCTTCGTCGCCGCATCGTAGAGGCTGTTGTCGTAGACGTGTACGTCGATGCAGAGCAAGCCGCCCGCGAATGGGAAGAGCTTGCCACCATCGAAGGGCAGGCGATAGTCGAAGGGCTGAGCGAAGCGCGTCGCGTCGTGAGTCGTCGACGGGAAGCTCAGCACCTTGCGCGCAAGGACGACGCTTCGATCTCCGCCTTCGTTGGTGGCGAAGCGCGCATCCATCGTCGCGAGGGTCGTGGCTGCCGTCGACAGGGCGACTTCGACTTCGACGGAGAAGGCCTTCAAGACGCTGCTCGTAGGGTTTGCATGGTCGCGCCGCAGCGCGAGCTCGCGCAGCGTTCCGCTGCGAGTTCCGAGGTCGCGCAAGCTCTGCCAGTGATATTGGCGATCGACGAGGTTGGGGCTCGCGACGCAGAAGGGCAGGTCGCTCGCGCCGTTCGCGTCGACGAGGTCGAAGCCAGGCGGATGCACGACCATCTGCTGCGCGCGCAGCCTGTTGCCGACGACCAAGGAGCCGACAACGACGAGCGAGCACGACAAGGAACACATCATGACGGTCGACCCTCACGTCGGCCCCGCGGATGAAAGTCCGCATGCATCGACCGCAGTCGCGCTTTGTCGACATGAGTGTAGCGCTGTGTCGTCGCGAGCGAAGCGTGGCCGAGCAACTCTTGGACGGCTCGCAGGTCCGCGCCACCTTCGACGAGGTGGGTCGCGAAGGCGTGGCGCAGCGTGTGGGGGCTCGGTGTCCGCCCCAGTCCGGCTCGCGCTGCGAGTTCACGCAGGATGCGGAAGACGCGCACGCGATCGAGCGGCCGGAAGCTCCTCGACACGAAGAGACGGTCGCAGGTCTTCACGAGGCGGCCCTTCTTGGCCTCCCTTGCGAGGGTCGGTCGTCCTTCGTCGAGCCACGTCTCGACGAGGCTGCGGGCCTTGGCGGCCAGCGGCACGAGGCGTTCCTTGCGACCCTTGCCGAGGACGCGGACGAGGTCGAGGTCGAGGCGCAGGGCGTCGACCGTCATGCCCGTGACTTCGGACACGCGCAGGCCACTCGCCCAGACGATGGCGACGAGGGCGCGGTTACGCTGGCCGAGCGGGGTCGTCGCGTTTTCGACGTCGATCATCGCTTCGATGTCGTGCTTCGTGAGCGTGTCCGGAAGCGTCGCTTCGAGCTTCGGCGTCAGCAAGAAGCGTGACGGGTCGATGGTCAGCCGTTCGGTGAGGACGAGCCAGCGGAAGAAGCCGCGAAGCGCCGCCCGCGCCCGAGCTCGGGACGCGGGCGCGTGGTCTTCGGCCTCGCTGCGCATGAAGGCGTCGAGGTCTTCGGCGCGCACGTCCTCGATGCCGCTTCGCTCGACGGCCACTGCGAAGCGATGGAGGTCGTTCGCGTAGGCATGGACCGTGTGCTCGGACGCGCAGAGCTCGGCGCGTAAGTAGTCCAGGAAGCCGTCGATGTCTGCGTCCACGCACAGCGAGCATAGCCGAACCCGTTCGCGCCACCTACCATGGGACCGCTCTGTCACACCCAAAGAGCGAGCGTGTAGCGCGCGCTGGCGAAGCGGCTCAGGTTCTACCATTGCGCTGAGCCGCAGCTTAGGCTCTGGCGCGATGCAAGGACCGAGCCTGAGCAATACCGAAGAGAGTGGCAAGAAGGGCGTCGAGTCCCATCGAAGCGGCGCAGCCCCACGTCCCGAACGAGGCGGTCTCATGAGTCCGTGGTTCTTCGTGACCGTCCTCGTCCTTGTCGTGAGCGACCTCGCGACCAAGGCCTGGGCCTTCGACTTCCTGGATCGTTTCGGCGAAGCCAATGAGTATGGCGTGCTCGAGTACAGCTTCGTGCACCCGTGGTTCCGCTTCGCGCGCCTCGAAAACTCGGGCACGGTCTGGGGGCTCTTCCAGAACGGCACGAGCGTCCTCATCGGCTTGCGCATCGTCATGGTCTTCGTGCTCGCCTACGTCGCGAGTCGCATCAGCACACGGGAGCGCTTCAAGCTCTTGGGCCTCGGCCTCGTCCTCGGTGGCGCGCTCGGCAATCTCTACGACAATCTCTTCCAGGCGAACCGCTCGGTGCGCGACTTCCTCGACGTGCACATCCCGCTGCCCTGGAGCGACAGTCTCTACCATTGGCCGACCTTCAACATCGCTGATGCTGCCATCGTGGTGGGGGCGATCTCGCTCTTCTTCGCCTTCGGACGCGAAGACAAGCCTGACGCAAAACCCGCAGCGAACGAGGCGCGATCCTGATGACCCGCAAGGCCCTCGTCGTGCGGCTGCCCTTCGGGCTCGTCCTCGACACGCCGGTCCTCTCGGCATCGGGCTGCTATGGCGCGGGCCTCGAGGGCGCGGCCTTCGGTGACTTGGCGGCGCTGGGTGCCCTCGTCACGAAGACCGTGACGCCGCGCCCGCGCGCCGGCAACCCGCCGCCGCGCATCTACGAGACGCCTTGCGGCATGCTCAACTCGATCGGCCTCGAGAACCCGGGCGTCGAGGCCTTCCTCGCGAACGACCTGCAGCGCGCCTTGCAGCAGAGCCGGCCCCTCATCCTCAACGTCGGTGGCGAGAGCCTCGAGGAATACGAGGCCATCGTCGAGCGCGTCCAGGGTTGTGGTGCCGTCGCGCTCGAGATCAACCTGTCTTGCCCGAACGTGCAGGGCGGCGCGCTGCCCTTCTCGACCGATCCTGCCGCCTGCGAGCTCGTCGTGCGCCGTTGTCGCGAGCGTTCGACGCTGCCGTTCTTCGTCAAGCTCTCGCCGAACGTCTCGACGAGCTTGCTGCTCGAGGTCGCCGCGGCTGCCGAGGCCGCCGGTGCCGATGGCTTGACCTTGATCAACACCTTGCTCGGGCGCGCGATCGATTGGCGGCGGCGCAAGCCGCGGCTCGCACTCGGGAGTGGCGGGCTCTCGGGTCCGGCGATCAAGCCGGTCGCGATCCACTGCATCGCGAGCGTGCGCGCGAAGACGCGGCTGCCGATCCTGGGTGTCGGCGGTGCGGCCTCGGCCGAGGACATCTGCGAGTTCCTCGCGGCCGGCGCCGATGCCGTCCAAGTGGGCACCGCCCAGTTCCGCGATCCGCTCGCGGCCGTGCGCCTCGTTCAGGAAGTCGAAGATCTGCTCGTCGGGGCCGAAACGAGCGCGAGCGAACTCACGGCTTCGACGCGCGCGCGCTGAGGCTCAGGGCTCATCGCGGGTCCTTGCTGCGCTTGGGTGCATCAGCCTTCGCATCGTCCTCTGTGTCGGCTTTGCTGGGCGATGGCGCGTCAGGCAGCTCGAGGTCGACCTCGAGGTCCGCACCTTCGCACCGGTGCTGAGTACCGTTGGGCATGTTGTAGGTGCGTTGGCCCACTTGGAGCGACGCATAGAGGGTGAAGTTGTGTGCCTGGTCCTTGCGCAGGGGCAGGCGGTAACGCCCGTCGGCACCACTCGTGACCCGATTGGTGGCACTGAGCTGTTGGAGGAGGGTCACGGACTGGCTGCCCCAGGGCCAAGCTTGGACGTTGGCGCCTTCGAGGGGGTGACCCTTGCCGTTGCGGACTACGCCATGAACCCAAAGCGGGGCCTCGAGTCGCAGAACGTACGGCGTTGGACCGCCGAGCTCGCAGCGCTCACCCTTCGACTCGACTTCGTCAGCGATCGCGACGTCATACGTGGCCTTTTGCGGCAAGAGGATGCAGAGGCGCCCGACCCGGTCGCACACGGCGCTGGTTGCGAAACTCGGGTCAACATGGGACAGCAGCATCTTCGCGAAGCGCGCTGCCTGCCCGTCGCTGCGGAGGCATTGCGTGCGCGAGCGCGTGAGGCTGCGCAGTTCGATGGTGCCTAGGTCTGTGTCCTCGCTGGCTTTGCTGTCGGCCGCGACGATGGCTATGTGATGCACGAAGGGCTCACCGAGTCCACGTTGCAGCTCGGGCCCCAGCAGTGCCTGGACGAGGTAGGGTCCACCGATCTCGGTACCGTGGAAATCAAAGCGCCCGTCGGCGTCGGTCGTCATCGGCTGTGCCTGGTGCAGGGACACGCCTCGCGCGACGCTCGAGACCTCGACTGCCTTGGCGGGATTGACCGCAATGCGCAGAGGCAGTCCCGCTAGGGGCTTGCCGTCGACAACGATGCGGCCGCGCATCCTGCCGCCCGCTTCGAGCTTGGCGACCATGTCGGGCTTGCCCGACTTGCGCAACGCAACCATGTCGCGGTCAGGATCCAACACGACGGCCGACGGCATGCCTTGTGGCGCCGCCGCCTTGGCGCTCACTTGATACAAGATGTCGGCCTGGGCGCGACGGTGGCTCGGCGCACTCAAGTCGAATTGGGCGACCAACCATCCACCGTTTGCAGGGGTGTTTGCAACCGTGATTTCGACGAAGCCGTCGCTGTCGCTGACCGCTGCTGCGCCGTGCGCGGACCCAGCCTTGACCTGCACACCTTCGACGCCGCGACCGCCTGCCTGGATAGACATCAGGATGCGGGGACCATCGAGTGCCTTTCGTGGATGCCGCAGGTGTAGTCCTGCGTCTACAGTCGCTTGCGCCGTGCGTAGCTCGCGTTCGAGGCGAGCCTTCTCGCTGTCGGACTTGGCCGTCGCACGGCTTTGGTCGGCTTCGGCGAGCTTCTTGCGCGCTCTTTCGAGTCTGCGCTCGAGAGCCAACCTCGAGGTCGTCGGAGAGTAGCTTGCGACGACGTGGCCCTTGTCGTTGAGGATCCTCACATCGGCGCTCGTGTCGGCAAAGGGAGGCAGGAGGACGACGCGGCGTGTGCCGGGGGCGGCCTTCGCCGCGGTGTCGGCGGAGTCGGTGTCGGCGGAGGCGGCGTCGGTGGAGTCGGACGCGGCTGTGACCTGCTCTTCTTGGACGAGGCCGGCGAGGGGCTGCAGCGCCTGACCAGGCACGGAGAGAGTGCAGCGTGTCACATCGACTTCTTCCGGCACGAGCAAGCGCACTTGCACACCGCCACCTTGGATCTCCTCGAGCTCGACGCGCGAGCCGCCCTGGCATTGGACCACCTCCGTGCGGCGGAAGAAGCCCCCCTTGCCGACGCTGCCGTGGGCGAAGGCGTCGTAGATGAGACCGTCGAGGAGGCGGGTCTCGAAGCTGCCGTCCTCGGCCGTCTCGACCGTAATCGTGTCGACTGGGGCGGCTTCGGGCCAGGGCTGGGCACGGAGCACGACGCGGAGGCCGCCCATCGGGAGGTCCTCGATCGCCTTGGCGCTCTCACTTTCCGCAGCTGTGCGGTCCAGGGGGCTGCTGACAACGCGTCCGCGCAAGATCGTGCGTCTTGGGTCGTCGTTGTTCGCATTCCCGTTGGTCGCAGTGGCGCGCCCGGTCAGGGTTGCGGATACGCCTACGAGAAGCAGAGAGCAGCTCATCAGGTCCATGAAGTGCCGTCGTATCGGTTCGGCAGGGCTTCGCATGCTTGCTCACTCGCTCTCAGGGTCCGGTGCGGTCCATGGTCTCGCTCGAGCTTACCCATCCTAGCCTCGATCGCGAAGGCATCGGGACTTCGCGATCGACGAAGCAGCGACGAAGCAGGTGGGGGGGTGGCTTGTGAAGTTCTCGTACATTGTCGATGATGGAAGTGCGCGTCCCCCCGCGCTCCTTCCGTTGTTCCAAGAGGTCCGCGCAGCCTGAACGCGCGGCATCGATCTGATGACAGGTTTCCGATGGTGAGGCGCGATGAACTTTCGCGCGCAATGATCCAGCACGCGCTCGAGATCTACTTCCATCACGCCTACGGCGGTGATCCGAAGGGCATCAAGGGACCCCACGAAGCCGACTCTTACGATGTCTTCCCCGGCTTCTGCGACGAAAGCCGGCCAGCCGGGGCGGGCCACCCGCGCCTCGAACGCTTCACGCTGCGGCTCGGCAATCGCCTCTACCCCTACATGAAGCTCGTGCTGCAAGAGCACGTGATCGCGGGGCAGTTCTGCTTTGGCGTCGACACCCACGATCAGATGGAGATCCGGCCGGACCTTCCCGACTACGAGGCCTTCATGCGGCTGCGGCGGCACAACTTCGAGCTCAAGCGCCGCATCGAAGAAGCGCTCAGCGAGGCTGGACTGCCGACCATGCGGTCGATCCGCGACCAGGCCTTCCTCGCCCCGCAGCGCGCGCGCACGCAGCGCGACCGTCCGCTCATCTTCGTGGTCGATGACGAGACCGACGAGGCGCAGGCCCTCGAAGCCATGCTGCGCCGCGAAGGCTTCGACGTCGTCCTCGCCTTCGATGGGCGCGAGGCCCTCGATCGCATGCCCTTCCTCGATCCGGCCCTCGTCATCCTCGACTACGAGATGCCCGAGATCGATGGGTTGACCGTGATCCGTGAGTTGCGGCGCGACCCGCGCACGCGCGACTTGCCAATCTTGCTCACGACGGCCTGTCGTGTGCTGCAGAACGAGGGACCCAAGGCCGACGGCTTCTTGCCCAAGCCCTTCGCCTCGGGAGAGTTGATGACCCTCGTGCACACGCTCCTCGCCCCGCGCTGACCTCGGCTCTGGACTGACTCGGCGGACGCCTGCCTTGCCTCGGCGGCGCCGGGGGCTATCCTGTCGCGCCCTCGAAGAGCCGCCCGATGAAGCGTTCCACAGCCTCCAGCCTGCCCCTCGTCATGAGCCTCGTGCTCTGGGTGGCGGGCTACGGCGTCGTCGAGACGGCGGCGCCGGCCGCGGTCGGTGCTGTCGGGGCGCCAGGTTGCGTCGAGATCTTCGCTGCTTTTCGCGTGCTGCAGGTCTTCAACGAAGAGGCCCAGCGCTGCCGACATGAGGTGAGAACGCGCTTCTCGGACCGCTTCGCATCCTGCTCCCTGCTCCTTTCGGCGCGGCCTCCTGCGCCGCTCGTCGTGCGCGACTGCATCGCACATCCGCGTATCCGTGGTCCGACTGTCTGATCGCTCGAGTTACTCTCGCGCGCCGCTCGGGCCGCGAGACCACGACCAACGGCGATAC
>CALLZN010000197.1 GCA_937858895.1 uncultured bacterium
GTGTTGGAGGGCGCTCTCATCGTCATCCACAGCCACGAACGACGTTGGGCGGAGCGGGACACGAGTTTCGCGGTCACGGCGGACGGCGGCATCGGCACCAACACGAGTTGGAACAGCGCCGCGCGCTTGGTCAAGTACCATACTGAGGACGGCAGACCCAACCGCGGCGGCTTTGGCGGCATGGGGCTCATTCAATTGATGACGCCGCACGGCGACGACGCCGACCAAAGCGGCAACGTGCAGGACGACAACATCGTCTTCCTCGACGCAAACGGCGCCGAGATCGCGAACAAGCAGGCCTGGCTCGTCGATGGCGACCTGCGCCCCAATCCGATCCTCTTGCCGGCGACCTTCGGGCCACGCTATGCGTGGGCCTCGCGCTTCGTCGCGACCGGTGCTTCGGTGCGCCGCATCGTCGACAGCGGCACGGGCCCGCGCTCGACAACCTCGCGCCCTCCCCACCACGACACGATGGACAGTTCGTACGGGCCGGAATACGCGTTCCAGGGCACGGAGACGAGCGGCCCGCGCAAAGGCTATGTCCGCACCGACCCCGCGACGGGCGCTGTCCTCGACGAGCTACGCATGGTCGGCAACGCGACGCGTTTCGCGGTCGCCGAAGTCGAGAACGGACCGGTCTTCTATCGAGGCTTGGCGGCCTATCGCGTGCGGCTCCGTGACGAGCGACTCCCGCCAGACGGGAGCTTTTCGCACGAGACGGCGGTCCTGTATGGAGAGAGTACCGAGCAGGCCGAGTTCAAGATCCTTGGCCACGACGCGCGCGATCTCTTCCTGGATGCGAGCGCGGGGCCGCTGCCTTCGACGGTCAGCTTCGTCAGCGTGCGGCCCGACCTCTTCGAGGTCGCGGTCGACGGCCGCCGCGGACTCGGCTCGGTGCGCGATGTCGTCGTCAACCAGCGCATTGTCAAGGCGCCGCGCGTGAACTTGCAGGTCGGCTTCGCCTTCCACTCGGATGCGACACGGCAGCAGTCGACGCAGGGCAGCGACCCGCTGCGCTATCCGTCGCGCGTCGACGCTTGGGCCTATGACCTCGAGACCTCGACGCCGACGTCTGAGCGCACGACGGTGCGCCGCGGGCACTATCCGTTCACGAAGCTGCACCTGCGCTTCAATCTCGACTACGATCCCAGGGATCCGTCGCGATCGAGCGCGACGCCACCAAACGAAGAGTCGACCTTGGCCCTGCGCTTCTTGCGGCTGCCCTTCGTGTGGTGAAGCTCGGCCGCTGAGCCTGAACAGCCACTTCGAAGACATGCAGCGAACACAACTCGGACTCGCCAGACTCGTGAGCTTCTGCCTGGTCACGCTTGCGCTAGCCGCTGCGCCTGGGCGTAGCCAACAAGGCGACGACTTCCAGCTCTGGCTCGGCACCATGCTCTCGGGTCGCTTCGGCGCGCGTGACAGCGAAGCGGGGCGCTACCGCTGGTGGCTCGAAGCCCAGGACCGCCAACGCGATGATTGGGAGCACTTCGCGCTCGGCTTCGTGCGACCGGCGCTTGGCTACGACCTGCATCCTCGCTTGACGTTCTGGGCTGGCTACGCCTATCTCGCGAACGACGTGGCCTTGCGCGAGCCCTTCGATGAGCACCGCCTGTGGCAGCAGCTCTCGTGGAACTTGCCGGTCGACTTCCTGCCGTTGCACTCGCGCTCGCGCCTCGAACAGCGCTTCGTCGAAACGGGCGCCGAGACGGGTTGGCGCTACCGCCAGCTCTTGAAGGCGGCTCCGGCGCTTTCGAGCAACGGGCGGCTCTATGCGAGCCTCTGGGACGAAGTCTTCGTCGACCTCAACGACACGCGTTGGGGCCAACGCCAGGGTCTGCGGCAGAACCGGGCCTTCGCCGGCCTCGGCCTGTACTTGGGCGAAGCGCGCAGCAAGACGCTCGAGGTCGGCTACCTCAATCAGTGGATCGACCGGCGAGGCCGTGACAACACGGTGAACCACGGCCTCGTCGTGTGGTTGACGATCAACTTTTGAGCTGTTGAGTGGCTGAGTTGTCGCGCGCTGCCGGCGCCTCAGTCGGCTGCGTCGAAGCGATCGAGGTTCATGACCTTGGTCCACACCGCGGCGAAATCGTCGACGAACTTCTGCTTGCCGTCTTCGCTCGCGTAGACCTCGGCGATCGCGCGGAGCTGTGAGTTGGCGCCAAAGACGAGGTCGACCGACGTCGCAGTCCAACGCAGTTCGCCGCTGTCGCGATCGCGGCCCTCGTAGACTTCACCCTGGCTGCGCTTCCAAGCCGTGCCCATGTCGAGCAGGTTTACGAAGAAGTCATTGCTGAGCGTTTCGGGCTTGGTCGTGAAGACGCCGTGCTTCTGCTTGCCGTAGTTGGCGCCCAGCACACGTAGACCGCCGACGAGTGCCGTCATTTCGGGC
Source organism: uncultured bacterium (assembly GCA_937858895.1). GTDB lineage: Bacteria > Planctomycetota > UBA1135 > UBA1135 > JACKHW01. The sequence continues at coordinate 2,396 of CALLZN010000197.1, forward strand.
GCGCTCAGCGTGAGCTTCTGCGCCTGGTCGACGAGGTGCTCGGGAGCGGGGCGATCACTCGAGCTGGGCAGGTAGTTGCGGAAGCCATCGACCTTGGGCTCGAGGACCGCGAAGGACTCGACGTCGGTCATCTCCTGCGTCGCATCGCTGCGGCCTGGCTCGAAGGGCAAGGCGACTTCGAAGCCAGCGCGGCGAGCGGCCTCTTCGACCGCCGCGTTACCGGCGAGGACGATCATGTCGGCCAGCGAAATGCGCTTGTCGTCCGTCGCGAAGTCATCGGCGATGGACTTCAGCGTCGTGAGGACGGCGTCGAGTTCCTGCGGCTCGTTGACGGCCCAGCTCTTCTGTGGCTCGAGGCGAAGGCGCGCGCCGTTGGCGCCACCGCGGAGGTCCGTGCCGCGGAAGGTCGACGCAGACGCCCAGGCCGTGCGGACCAGCTGCGCGATCGACAGCTTCGAGGCGAGCACGCGTCGCTTCAGCTCGGCGATGTCGCCGTCGCCGATGAGCTCGTGGTCGACCTCGGGCACCGGATCTTGCCAGACTTGCGGCGGCGGCACTTTGGAGCCGAGCAGGCGAGCGTGGGGTCCCATGTCGCGGTGCGTGAGCTTGTACCAAGCGCGCGCGAAGGCCTTGTCGAACTCGTCCGGGTTGTCATGGAAGCGCTTCGAGATCTTCCGATACTCGGGATCCATGATCATCGAGAGGTCGGTCGTGAGCATGACCGGCAGGTTCTTCTTGCCAGCGACGTGGGCGTCGGGAACGTTCGGCTCGACGTCGCCCTT
>CALLZN010000198.1 GCA_937858895.1 uncultured bacterium
CGGCCCTCTGCCGAGCGCGTGTTCCTCGTAATCCCTTGAGAGCAAGGCGAAGGCGCTTTCGTATGGTGGCTTCAACTCCTGATGAGTAGGAGTCCGTCAACAGGACTTCGAAGCTGATGGCCAGAGACACGATTGCGTCCTCAGCACGATCCGCGCGACGAAAGCCCTGGAGGAAGTAAAGTGTAAGCGTTGCATCGCCCCCACCTGGAATCTGCGGATTCCGGGGGAAGCATGGTTGGGATGCACACCCGACACGACCACACTCGCATCCGCTCACTGCTCCGTCGCCGCGACCGTGAAGGTCTGACTTACCGCGAGCTTTCCGAGTCGAGCGGCATCCCTGCAGGGACTCTCGCGTACTGGAGCTCGCGCTTGCGCCGCGACACCACGCCCGCCGGCTTCGACGAGCTACGCGTCGTCGAAGACGAAGGCGAGCACGTCGCCACCACCCTTGAAGTCGTCGGTCCGCTCGGCCACCGGGTCCGCATCTCTCCCGACGCGAACCTCGAGCTTGTCGCCCGCGTCCTCGCGGCGCTGCCGTGCTGAGTCTGCCGGCGTCGATCCGGATCCTGGTCTGCCGCGATCCGGTGGACTTCCGCAAAGCACACGACGGGCTCGTCGCGATCGTGCGCACGCACCTTCGCTCAGATCCGCTTGACGGCTCGCTCTACCTCTTCCTGAACCGTCGTCGCGACCGGGTGAAGCTCCTGCAGTGGGACGGCAACGGGCTCTGGCTCCACTACAAACGGCTCGAGCGGGGCACGTTTCGCGCACTCGACTCAGGATCCGAGATCACTCGCGCGCAGCTCGGTATGCTGCTCGAAGGAATCGAGGTGAAGCGAGGCAAGATTCGCTCTCGTTTCGCCGATTCCATTCGTATCGAACCGCGAGCGGAACGTGATGAAGGCCCACGCGAGAGAGCTTCCTGATGACGTCGATGCGCTGAAGGCGTTGCTGCTCGAGCGTGATGCTCTGCTCGCGCAGCGCGACGCCAAGATCGCGCACCTCGAGCACCGCATCGAGTGCCTGTCCCGCATCGCCTTCGAGCCGCGCAGCGAGCGTCGCCCCAGCGCGAGCTTCGACATGAACTCTGCGCAGGGCTTCCTGCTCTTCCCCGAGCTGATCGAAGCCGCCGAGCGAGTCGCCGACACGACCGGCCAGCGTGGAGTGGTCGAGGTCGTCCAGCCCGAACCGAAGCCGCGCAAGTCCGGCGGACGCCGCAAGAAGTACCCCGACCACCTGCCGGTCTTCCGCACCACCTTCGAACTCCCTACGGGAGAGCGGACGTGCAAGTGCGGATCGGACCTGCACGAGGTCGGCGAGGAAGTCAGCCGCGAGTTGGAGCGTCTGGAACTCTCGATCGTGCACGAGATCGCGCGGAAGAAGTACGCCTGCCGCGCGTGCACCGATGGCGTGCGCCTCGCCGCGGGTCCCGACCGTGTGATCGACAACGGGCAACTCGGCGTCGGCTTTCTAGCGCACGTCCTGGTGGAGCGCTTCGGCAACCACATGCCCTACCACCGGCTGGAGAAGAAGTACGCCTCCGAAGGCCTCGATCTCTCTCGCTCGGTGCTCTGGCGCTCGGCGCATCGCTGCGCGGAGCTGCTCGAGCCGATCTACGAAGAGCTCAAGCGGCAAGTCCTCGCGAGCCCGGCGATCCACACCGACGACACGCCGGTCACGCTGCAGAAGGCTCAGATCGGTGGCCGTCGGCAGGCGCGAGTCTGGGTCTACCGCGACCTCGAAGAACGCCAAGTCTTCGACGTCACCGAGTCGCGGGCTCGCGACGGCCCGGCGAGGTTTCTCAGCGACTACTGCGGCTACCTCATCGCGGACGCCTATCCGGGATAGGACGCCTTCTTCGGACCGGAGAAGGCGACGGAGGTCGCGTGCTGGGCGCATGTGAGGCGTAAGTACATCGAGGCCGAGACGACCGATTCGGACCTCGCCAAGGAAGCCGTGCGCCGCATCGGCGAGCTGTACCGGATCGAACGCGACGCCAAGGATCTGGGTGCGGAGGAGACTCGCGCGCTACGCGTGCGCGAGGCCGGTCCGCGCTTGCTGAACCTGCGCGACTGGCTGGCGGTTACCCGAACCCAGGTGCTCGACAAGAGCCCGATGGGTAAGGCGATCGACTACACGCTGTCGAACTGGGCAGCGCTGCAGCGGTACCTCGAGGACGGGCGCTTGCCCATCGACAACAACGCCGCGGAGCGCTCGCTCAGGCAGGTCGCTGTGGGCCGCAAGAACTGGCTCTTCCTCGGCAACGAGAACGGCTGTCGGACCGCGGCCGTGATCTACAGCCTGATCGCGACTGCGAAAGAGGTCGGCATCGATCCGCGCCTCTACCTGCGCGACGTGCTGCTCCGGATCGCGCGGGAGTCCGACGTGAAGACGCTGACGCCGGGAGGCTGGAAGGAGCGGTGGGCTCCGGTGGTCGAACTCCACCGCGCGTCGATCGTCGAGCGGCTGATGGGCATGGCGACCGAAGAGGCCTGAACAGGGCCGGGAGGCGGGTGCAAGAGGGCGGTCGGGATGACCGTGCAACGCTTACCTTCACGGCGGCGATCTGGGCCTGGAGGGCGGCGATCTTCTCCTCGGGCGAGCGGCGGTTCCGCGTGCTCACGGGCTCGGCGGCGTCAGGGGCGGTCGGAGTCTTGCTGCGGGTGGTGAATGTTCCCTTGAGGATGTCGTTCCCGAAGCGGGCGATGTCGGTGCCGGTGAGTCAACCTTGATCGGGGAAGAGTAGAGAGAGTCGTCGTCGTATCCGCGTCCATCACCGCCGCCGCTCGGGCCTCGGCAGAAGCCGCCGCGCCCTCCCCGACCTTGTCTTCTTACGTGGAACGGCCATCGAAGCCGCCATCACCCCTCGGGCGCAGGAAGTGCCCCCAATCTGGTGTAATTCACGCGACAGAAAACTCATGATCCTAGGGGATGACCTGGACGAGTATTGTATTGGTCGAATTCAATCCCGAACCACAGCTCGCGAGCACGTTGTCCCGATAAAAGACCTGCCATAGCGCCGTGCTGCCAGCGGTCCAACCGCCGCGCTGTAGCAGTCCACCAGGCGGCCCACCGGGCGTCCCCCAGGGGGCCGTCGAAACTCCAAAATCCCCATCGCCATTACTCATCCGCGCACCCTGGCGTCGAGGGGAGCCGAGGCAGCGTAGCCCGTCCAGAATGGAGCCGCTAACTCCGGACGCCACGCCAAAACACGGACTCAATGGATTGAGAGGCAGTGAGATGTCGCTGGAGAACAACACGCCCATCGTACTTGGTACAGCCCCTGTGGCGATGAAAGCAAGCTCGTCGTGGCTTATGCTGGCGAGACCGGAGGCTGCCAGCTGTGCACTTTGCCCCAGAGAGTTGAGGCATCCTCCGGACATTCCAACAGGAGCATTGTTCGAGCACGGGCAGTCCGTGCAGCCTGCCTGATCGCCCCCGTCACCGTGACAAGCAGACGGGTAGTTAGGAGGAAAGGTCAACGAGAATATGTATCCGGCGCCCGCACCCTCGGCGTTGTTGTTCGACTGCGTGGGATTGATACCTGTGACCGCACCATCCTCTCCAGTAGCTCCAACCACAATCCATCCGTTCGAAGCCGCAACCGACTTACCGAAACGATCCCTGGCTTCAGGATTTGAAGCCTTAAGATAAGCGTATTGGATCCAATTGGAACCGCTCCTGATGAACACGAATGCAGCACCGGTCGCGTGCGTAAGGAGGTTCGAATTGAGAGAGTCACCGTTGACTCCTGACGCGATACTACTCTCCTCGGTTGATCCAACAACGACGAGATCGTTCGCTACAGCAACCGCTCGTCCCAGTTGATAGCCGGGTAAAGGATTAGGTGACTTGAGGTACGCCTCCTGGGCCCAATTAGAGCCATTTCGGGTGAACACGTATGCTGCGCCCGAAGATGGTGCACTGTTGTCGACTTGGTCAGCCCCCACTCCAGGCGAGGAACTGCCCTCTTCCGGGGCTCCAATGACAAGCGTGTCGTCCAGAATCGCAACAGAGTACCCGAATTGATCTCCGGCACCAGCGTTCGACGCCTTGAGGTACGCTGTTTGCGCCCACGACGTGCCACTCCGCTCGAACAAGTGTACCGCTCCGGACTGGCTTGCCCCGTTATTGGTTGCGTCACCATTCACGCCAAATGCGTTACTATCCTCAAAGACACTTCCCACAGCGATCGTATCGGTGCACACAGCGACCGACCAGCCAAACGCATCCTCCGGATCTGTATTGAGAGGCTTTAGATAGGCCTCTTGAGACCATGTCGCCCCAGTCCTGACAAACACGTAAGCAGCGCCTGCGTCGGTCGCGCTGTTGTCGGAGGCATTGCCATTCACGCCAACAGCTCCGCCGGACTCTTCTGGCGCGCTGACCACAATCGTGTCACCAGAAATCGCAACTGCCCAGCCAAAGTAGTCCGAGGCCTGCGAATTGGACGCCTTGAGGTAGGCCTCCTGGGACCAGGAGGTTCCGGTCCTGCGAAATACGTAGGCTGCACCCGCATTCTCGGCGCTGGTATCGCCACCATTGCCGTTGACGCCAACGGCGTTGCTGTCTTCCCGGGGCGAACCTACAACGATGGTGTCGTCCGAGATTGCAACGGAAAATCCGAAAGCAGTATCAAAGCGTGTGTTCGAGGCTTTTAGATATGCTTGCTGGGTCCAGGTCGAGCCCGCCTTGACGAATACGTATGCAGCGCCAGCACGATCTGACGCGCCATCAGCAAATTGATTTCCGTTCACGCCAGTAGCGCTGCTATCTTCCTCATCAGCCCCCACGACGATCGTATCTCCCGAAACAGCGGCGGAGATCCCAAAGTTGTCGTCCCTCTGCGCGTTCGAGGCCTTGAGGTAGACTTCTTGAGCAACAGGGTCGACTCTCAATGGATAATGCGCTCCAGTTTCGTCGACGCACAGGCGTATTCCATAGCTGGTCAATTCGAACCAGGCGGGCAGTGGGTTGCCCTGTGCATCGAGTACCGTGAGTCCGGAATAGCTTAAAACGTCGTTGTGCGCTGAGTCCTGAAATCCGAGGCCACGGCCTCCCACGTGCACGGTCGGCAAGAGATTACCCCTAACACGCAGAAGAAACACAAGAGGACCCGGATCACGGTTGTTCATATCCTCTGGGCATGCGGGTCTATTGTGAATCGTGTATCCATGCTCGAGCCCCACTGCATTATTGATGTACCACTCATGCAGCGAGTCGCTCCATGCATAGAACAGGTTCGCTCCTTCGGAACTCGTCTGTGCCGAGTCGCCAACAGGCTGGGGGCAAGCCTCGAAACCGTATTCCACGAGTTCGAGTCCCCACCTCCATCCCCCGTCTCGCGGGTGAACGAGGAATCCCCGACGATCAAAGTCAATCCGCCAGCGCTGTCCTGGATTTACTGCTTGGAAGCCGAGTGCAGTCGAGCTAATGGCATGTTGATCCGCTTCATGAGTTGCGCAGACAGCATGCCACTCCGCCTCCGAAAGCACGTTGGGACCTCCATCTACTCCGAATGCGAAGGACGACAGTCCGGCAAGCAACCAGACGCCCAGCACAATCTCTGTGACGGCAACCGCGTATTGTTTCATGGCTTCGGCTCCCAGAAATAGGGGTGACTTCGAGTAGCCTAGCCGATTCCAAGATCTTGGGGCCCCCCGAGTCGAAGAACCCGAGGCCTGCGAGGCTCTCTGACGAGTGGGCCGGAGTGGCGCCGTAGTCCGGCAAAGAGATGCGTCGGGCGCGCGTTCCCTTGGAGTAGAGCGCGGCCCGGGCGAGGCCGCAAGTCCGGCTCCCCTCAGGCCCCCTCGGCATTCTGTGCCCCCGCGAAGACTCGTGGCTTCCCTTTCGGCATGTTGGACTTCCTCGCGCAT
>CALLZN010000199.1 GCA_937858895.1 uncultured bacterium
GAGCTTCGGGTCGTGGGGGTGCTTGTTGAGTTGGGGCAAGAGGGCCCGCCGATCGACGCCGCCTGCCTGCGCCGAAGCGCAGCCGCACGGCTCGAGGTGTCCGTCCATCATGCCGCTGATCACGAGGCGCAGCGGCGTGGCGTACTCGGGTGGGGGAGGCAGGGGCGGGAGTTCCGGCGCGCTCTTGCCTTGCTGCGTAGCGTCACTGCGCTGCGTGGTGTCGCTGCGCTTCGCGGCGTCGCTGCCCGTTGCTGTCGCCTCGTCCGTCGAAGCTCCGCCAGCCTTGGCAGGTGCTTCCTTGTTGCCGCAACCCGTCGTCGTGACCGTGACGAGGAGGGTCGCTGCGAGGTAGACCGTGCAGGCCCCCGCGATGACTGCCGCCCGCCGCCCAACGAGGCCCGGACTTACTTGCTTGTTCATGCTCACTTCTCACCGCTCTGGGCTTGGTGGTAGCCCGTGAAGGGTAGGACGATGCGTGGGTATTCGGGATCGTCGGAGCCAACTTCGACTTGGCCTTCGAAGCGCCGGGCTTCGAGGCCCGGCTCGTAGCGCAGCTCGACGCGCCAGGTGCCCTTCTCGATCGGCGCGACCGAGGCCTCGAAGCGCGCGCCGACGTCCTGGCCGTCAGCCTCGACGAAGAGCTTGTCGATGCGGAAGCGCGGATCGAAGTCCGAGCGTCGATAGACGAGGTCCGCCGTGCGCAAGCGCTTCGCCGTGAAGTCGAAGCGCCCGAAGTCGAGGCGCGGGTGCGGCAAGATCTGGAGGTTCGCGACCGCCACGCCCTCGAAGCGGATCGGGCACTTGTAGCCTTCGTCGAGGTCCGTGTGGAAGGTCACGTACTGCATGAAGTAGCCGGCCTCGCCGTTCGGCTGCAACTCGGCGAGCCAGCGGTGCCCGCCCTCGCGCGTCGCTTCTTTTTTGTCGAGGCGGATGCGATCGCCGAGCCCCTCGATCTTGACGATGTCGAAGCGCTTGCCGTCGCGCGGCGCGAGCTCGAGGACGCCATAGGCGCGCTGCTGCTTGCCAAAGGTGCCGAAGTTGACGGCCGGCGACCCCTTGGCATCGATGGCCGTGACGATCTCGAGGCGCGCTCGAATCGTGAACTCGTAGCCGATGCGGATCGTGCCCGCTTCGCTCGGCTCGAAGACGAGCTCCGAATACGAAGGCTCGCTGTGGTCGAGCGGCGAGCGCAGCGTCGTGTCGACGCGCACGGTCAGTTCGAGCACGTCCAAAGGCTCGAGCTCGAGCATGAGGAAGCTCCCCTTGTCGAGGATGGGAGGCTCATGGATCGGCTGGTCGATCGCGCGACCATCGCGCAGAACACGCTTCTCGAGATAGGCGCAGGTGCATTGGCTGCGGATGCCGTTGAGGCGCACGCGCTGCGAGCCGGTGTTCGTGATCGTGAAGACCTTCTCGCGCACCAAGCCGTGCGGGATCTCACCGAAGTCATGGTGGGTCGCCGAGACGCTGAGCCAAGGCGAGAGGGCGACGGGGCCGCCGCTGCCGCCGGCTTCGTCGGGGCGGCAGCTGCTGTGCGCTAGAAGGGAAAAGGCGCCGAGTGCGAGCGCCATGGCCCGCACCGTTCGCGGCGCTGTCAGTTGTGGCGCTGTCGTTCGCGGCGCTGTCGTTCGCGGCATCGTCCGCTCTGTCCTGCTGCGCTGGGGGCCGTGGTATCGGGGACCGTGGTAGTGGGATCGCAAGACGCTGACCATAGCATTGACGCCAGCGAAACTCCGGAGGCTCTTAGCATCCTGGGCCGTACGCGTCACGCGCAGCCGTGTCGAGATGCGAGCTCCGAGATCCGAGGAGCGGGTCATAACGCCGAGCGGGGTGCGACGCCTACTGGCCTCGCACCCCGCTCGAACCGAGATCGTTCTCTTGAAGCTCCGAGTCCCTCGCCGACTCGACGCCGCCGACCGCACACCAACGTTCGACGACGAGGGCCTGCATGCACGTGGGATGCCAAGTCGCCCCGCGCGCTTCCTTCCAAGGCGGCCGTGCGGCGAAGTCCCCGCTCGCGTCGCGCGATCCGGCGCAGGACAGCGATGCAGCGACTGAAAACGGGCCGATCAAAAGGCCGCCGTCGCCGCCGACTATGGCGGGCCTGCCATGGAGTCGAAGCCATGGCAGGAACCCGCAGCCCAGCCGCCAGACCACGGTCTTCTGGTCGTGCTCGTGGACGCAGACCCAGCCCGAGCTAGGCCTGTGCCAAGCGTGGCCTCTACTTCTCGATCTTCTCCGTGCGAGCGTTCGTGAAGCCTGTG
>CALLZN010000200.1 GCA_937858895.1 uncultured bacterium
CGGCCCATCGCGCTGGCACGAGAATCGAGTATTGGGTGAGCGCCGAGACCGCGAGCGGAGTGTTCACCGACTGGCTCAACTACGGCGCTGGTTACAAAAAGCCGAGCTTCGAGGTCGAGTGGGCAAGGCGGGCGACGCCAATCCTCATCAACGAGGTCATGGCGCGGAACAACCGCACGATTCGCGACGAGAACAATCAGTTCGAGGACTGGATCGAGCTCGTCAACACGAGCGACCAGGCCGTCGATGTCTCGGGCATGTACTTGAGCGACAAGCTCACGGATCCGCGGCAGTGGGCTATACCGGCCAACACGTCGATTGCGGCGCGTGGCACGCTTCATATCTGGGCCGACGACGACCCGGGCGACGGCCCTCTGCACGCCAACTTCAAACTCGACGCCGACGGCGAAGAAGTCGTGCTCCTCGACGCGACCGGCACCTACCTGCTCGACCACGTCGCCTTCGGCTTGCAGCAGCCGGACATCAGCTTGGCGCGCCTAGTCGACGGCGGGCAGCCGTGGGTGAGCTTCCCCGTGCCGACCCCGCTCTTCCCCAATCAGGCGCGGCCTTGCGGCGTGCGACGCTACCTGGCCCTCGACCCGACGAGCCAGCGCGCTTCGCTCGACCTCAACGGCATGCCGACGATCGGGGCGGCGCCGACGTTGGCCATCGACGCGGCCTTTCCGAATGGCGCCGTGGTCATCCTCGTGGACGGCCAAGGCCAGCATTTCGAGGTCGCGCCGGGCTTGACCTGGCTCGTCGGCCTGACGCCGCCGATCCTCTTCGCGCTGCCGAGCGACGCCTTGGGGTCCGTCCGCGCGGCGCTCCCGATCCCGGACGACGTGAGCTTGGTCGGACAATCTGCCTACATGCAGGCCTTCACGCTCGACCTGACGCGCTTCGACGACGGCGGCGCGCTCCAGATCACGTTCTGCGCGAAGTGAGCCGTCGCTTTCACATCGCGGTTGCTGCGCGCGCCTGCTGTAGACTCTCACCTTCATGTTGCGAAGCGGCTCGATGCTCGGCAAGTACCGGATCGACGGGCGCCTGGCGGACGGAGGCTTTGCGCGCGTCTATCGCGCGTTCGATACCATCGAAGGAACTCGGGTCGCGCTGAAGGTCGCCCCCGAGGGCGTGATCGCCGACGACAAGAAGCGCGGCTTTCAGGCCGAGGCGAGGCTGAGCGCCAAGCTCGAGCACCCGAACATCCTGCCGCTCAAGGACGCTTCGTTGATCGACGGTCGCTTCGTGATCGTGACCCCGCTCGGCGAGGGCACGCTCGACGACCGACTCGGCAAGCGCCTCTCGCCAACAAGAGCCCTCGACTACACCAAGCAGATCCTCGCCGCCCTCGCGCACGCGCACGAGCGGCGCGTGATGCACTGCGACGTCAAGCCGGACAACATCATTCTCTTCGAAGAGGGCATGCGCTTGCGTCTCGCCGACTTCGGCATCGCGCGCTTCGTGCTCCACACGATCAAGGGATCCGGTTCAGGGACGCTCGGCTACATCGCGCCCGAGCAAGCGATGGGCAAACCCTCGCTGCGGTCCGATGTCTTTTCGATCGCCGTCATCGTCTGGCGCATGTTCTCGGGGCAACTTCCCGAGTGGCCCTACGCTTGGCCGCCGAAGGGGCACGACAAGCTACGACGCATCCTGCAACCAGACTTCGTCGCTTGGCTGCGTCGCAGCCTCGACCCGGAACCGCGCAAGCGCTTCGAGTCCGCGGTCGCGATGCAGCGCGCATTCCTTCGCTTCGAGAAGCACGCGCTGCGCTCGAGCGCAAAGTCGAAGGAGCAGGGAAAGACGAAGCAACGCGTCGATTGGCGACACGTCCGCTTCAAGGCCTTCGAGAAGAGTTTCGGGCCGCTGCTCGGCACCCACCACGACTGCCCCAAGTGCACAGGCCCGATCTCGATGTCGATGATCGCTTGTCCCTGGTGTCGTCAGGACCTCGATGTCTTCCCCCACCCGGACGACGTGAAGTTTCCGCTCGCCTGCCCGCGTTGCATGCGCGGCGTCAAGCTCGACTGGAACTACTGCGCGTGGTGCTACGGCTATGGCTTCGAGGCCGAAGAACGCAGCTATAGCGACCGACGCTACCTGCCACTGAAGGTCGCAAAGTGCAACAACGCCGCTTGTGATCGAAAGTCGCTCATGCCCTTCATGCGCTACTGCCCTTGGTGCCGAAGAAAGGTAGACAAGAAGTGGCGACTCGAGGGCCACGAGCGCGAGGTCTGCAACCAATGCGGCCACGGTGTCGCCCGTGAGTTCTGGAGCTGTTGTCCTTGGTGCCGGGCCAACCTGCGTGGATGACGATGACGACTCGAACCTACCTCGACGAAGACATGAGCGGGCCAGAAGTGGTCAAGCTCGTGGGTGCCGAGGTCTGTATCTTGTCGCGACGGAGCCCAGACAAAGAGAGCGAGAACCAAGACGCGGCCGCGATCATCGAGGTCGGACCGCAAAGCGCGGTCCTCGTCGTCGCCGACGGCATGGGCGGCGCGAGAGGTGGCGCTTCGGCCTCGCGCATCGCGATCGAAGAGCTGACGCGCGTGCTCACGACGCCGAGCGCCGACTCACGGCGTGAGTCCATTCTCTGTGCGCTCGACACCGCGAATCAACGCGTCATCGACCTCGGCGTCGGCGCGGGGACGACCTTGGCCATGGCCGAAGTCGAAGCCACGTCCTTCCGGCCCTATCACATTGGCGACGCTGGTCTCGTCCTCGTCGGCGGCCAGGGCAAGATCAAGAAGTTGACACTCTCACACGCGCCGGTCGCCTACGCCGTCGAGTCTGGTCTTCTCGACGAAGCCGAGGCCATGCACCACGACGACCGACACTTGGTCACGAACAACGTCGGCCACGCCGACATGCGCGTCGAGATGGGCACGCCTACGTCGATGCGAGCGCGCGACAGCCTCGTGCTCGCGACCGATGGCCTCTTCGACAATCTGCACATCGAGGAGATCGCCGAGATCGTACGGCGAGGCCCGATCGAGGCTTGCGTGCTCGAACTCATGACGCGATGTCGCGAACGTCAACTCAAGGGCGACGGTGATCTTCCCTCGAAGCCCGACGACACGACGATCATCGTCTACCGTCGCTCGAGAACGCCGGTCGCGGCTGGTTGATTCGCGAGGCTGTCTTTCGGGCGCCTTCGCTGCGGTGCTATCCTCTTCGCCTCGATGAACGATACGCCCGAAAGCGGACCGCGGAACCCCTTCGACGTGACCTGGAAGGAGCGCGCGATCGTTCTCACGGTCGTGATCGGGAGCCTCGCCGCCGCCATCGCGCTTGGCTTCCTATACGCGCCTGAGGCCACGCGCCAACTGACGATCCTCATCCCATCGAGCTTCTTTCTGCTCGGCAAGTTCCTGCCCGGTGCCGGACTCTATGGCATCCCAGGTGTCATCGAGGACTGCATTTGGTCGCCTTACGAGCTCGGGCTCGTGATCGGGATCATGGACACCTGCACGGTGCTCGTGATCGTCTACTCACTCGAAGCTCTCTATATGCTGCCGCTCGTGTCGACCTTGCTCGGCAAGGCCAACACGAACGCTCAACTCGTCTTGCGTGCCTTCCCGCGCATGCGTGCGTTCGCGATCGTCGCCATCGTTCTCTTCGTGCTCTTCCCGGTGTCAGGCACGGGCGCCATCGGTGGAAGCTTCCTCGGCGCGGTCCTCGGCATGAACCGCTTTCGCATCATCGCGGCGGTCAGCGCGGGAGGCTTCTTCGGTGGTCTCGGCATGGCCTACCTCTTCACGACCTTCGGCAAGGCCGTGGAGACCCTCGGTCACAACCCCTACTTGATCACGGCTATTGCGGTGCTGGCGGTGGTCTTCTTCGCTGCGTTGAGCCGCGCGGATTTGAAGGGGATCGCTCGCGCGCGCGCGCTCGATGAAGCGGGATCGATGTAGCGCCATCCATGTAGGAAATTCGGTTTCGAAGAGTCCCGCTCAAGCGCCGATCGCCAACTCTTTGATCTTGCGGTAGAGACTGCTCTTGCCAATGCCGAGGATCTTGGCGGCTTCGATGCGATTGCCGCCGACGGCTTTCAGGACTTCGGCGATCTTGCGCCGTTCGATCTGCATGATGAACTGCGGCAGCGACAAGTCTCGGCGTCCGGGGTCGCGGGTTGCTTCGACGGCGTCGGCGAGATTGACGATCGACAAGGCCGTGTCGCTACGACGCGGGGCAGAGGCGGAGACGTTGTCGAGCTTCGATTTCACCATCGAAGGCGTATCGAAGTACCCGTCCGTGCGCGAAGCGTCGCCTTGCTGCGTCGTGCCGAAGCTGTGGACGCTTTGGCCGCGCAGGCGAGGCGAGAGGTCCTCGGCTTGAATGAGCGGCCCCCGACTCAACGCGACGGCGCGCACGATGACGTTCTCCAGCTCGCGCACGTTGCCAGCCCAAGGATGGGATTCGAGGAGACGTATGGCTTCGCGTGAGAAGCCCGTCAACTGACGATCGCCCTCGCGCGCCTGGGCGTGAGTCTCGAGAAGGTGCAGAGCCAGCTCAGGAATGTCTTCGACCCTGTCGCGCAGCGGCGGCAAGTCGATCTGCACGACGTTGAGTCGGTAGTAGAGGTCTTCGCGAAACAGACCCTGGCGTGCGAGCTCCGCTAGAGACTGATTGCTCGCCGCGATCAGGCGGACATCGACGATCTTCTCGCGCGAGGCACCAACCGGACGGATTTCACCTGACTGAAGAACACGGAGCAGCTTCGTCTGCACGTCGGGCGAGCACTCCCCGATCTCGTCGAGGAAGATCGTGCCCCCGTTGGCGACCTCAAAGAGACCTTTGACGTCGCGCGCTGCGCCCGTGAAGGCTCCGCGCACATAGCCGAAGAGCTCGCTCTCGGCCAGCGACGCAGGGATCGCACCGCAGTGCACGGGCACGAAGGGGCGATCGCGGAGATCACCATCGAAGTGAATGGCACGAGCTACGAGTTCTTTGCCCGTCCCGCTCTCCCCACTGATCAGCACGCTGGCACGCGAACGCCGCAGTTGATCGACGCGCTGGTGCACGATCGCCATCGCGGGCGAGTGACCGATGACTTGCGTCATCCGATAACTGTTGCCCGTCTCGAGCTGCCGCTCGAGAACATCGATGCGCCCTTGCATTTCGGCGACATCCCGACGCTTGGCTTCGTCGATAGCATCCACGCGACTCGTTACGTCGGACAAGTGGAGCAACCAACTCCCCCGGTCGTCGTTGCCCTCGAGCCGCGAGGCTTCGGCTTCGAAAAAACGTCGACCATGGCGTTCGGTGTCGAGGACTTGGGTAACGCGAGAGCCGACTTCGATGAGAACGCGGCGACTCTCGGCGTCGAAGAACGGAGCCAGCTTGGTGCCCTGCAGCTTTGCTCCAGCAGAGAGCGGACCAAAGAAGTCCTCGGCTGCCCCGTTGGATTTGAGCAAGGCGCCGTCGTCGTCGTGAACGAGGACCGCGCTCGGTAGACCATGAACGACGTCCTCCAAGAGTCGGCGCTGCCGCTCGAGGCTCTGCAACGCATCGCGGAGCTCCGCCGTGCGGTCATCGACGATGCGCTCGAGACGCTCGTTGGCGGTCTTCGCCTCGGTGAGGGCTCGTTGCAGGCGTAGGAGGACGCCGACGCGCGCGAGCAACTCATGGCGGTCGACCGGCTTGGACAAGTAGTCGTTCGCGCCGACATCGAAGCCCTTGACCTTGTCGTCGATATCGCGCTTCAAGCCCGTCAAGAACAGGACCGGCACGTCGACGGTGTCGGTGCGCGCTCGCAAACGACTGCAAAGCTCGTAGCCGTTCATGCCTGGTAGCACGACATCGAGCACGAACAGATCGTAACGCTGCCCCACCGCGATCCGAGCCAGAGCGAGCTCGGCGCTGCAGACCGTCTCCACCGTGTGGCCCGCCTCGGTCAGATAGCGGTCGACAACCACCAGGTTGTCCGGACGATCATCAACGACCAAGATACGCGGCACAGCTTCCTCGAACGATGGCGCGCGCTACGTCGCTTTTGTGAAGCACATTGCTCGCGCTATGAGAACCAATGGGGACGCGGCATCATGCGAAATCACGAATGCCATTGCCAACAGGAAGCCGAGCGGAGAAAGCGGCGAAAGGTCGACTCGAACAGGCGCTGCCCTTGACAGCAGGAGCCACTCTTGCTTTCAGCAGATGCTCCTCGCAGTCACGGAGATCCACTGCCTCATGACCGACGAAAACTCCGAGCGTGAAGCATCGCGCTCGACCACGCAGCGCGACCGACCGCTTCTGATCCTGGGCATCGAGTCGTCGTGTGATGAAAGCGCCGTTGCCATCGTCGAAGACGGTCGCCGCGTCCTCTCCAACCGCATCCACAGCCAGACCGCCTTGCATCGACCCTGGCACGGAGTGGTCCCCGAACTCGCGGGGCGCAGCCACCTCGACCGCCTCGTGCCGCTCATCGGCGATGCGCTCTCAGAAGCTCAGCTGACGCTGGACCAGATCGACGCGATCGCGGTAACGAACCGTCCTGGCCTCATCGGCTGCTTGCTCGTCGGCACGTCGGTCGCGAAGACCCTCGCGCTCCTGACGGGTAAGGCCCTGATCGGCATCGACCATCTCCAAGCGCACGTCGATGCGGCCTACCTCGATCGCGCAGAAGAAATGCCGCTACCTCTGCTCGCTCTCGTGGCTTCGGGCGGACACACGAGCCTCTACCTGTCGAACGAGCGTGGGCGTGCAACGCTGGTCGCGCGCAGCCGGGACGACGCCGCGGGTGAGGCCCTCGACAAGGCGGCGGCCATGCTCGGCCTCGGCTACCCGGGCGGTCCGGCCGTCGAGCGCTGCGCTGCCGGTGGGGATCCGCGCGCGCTGCGCTTCAAGCGCGGCGTGATCCAGGGCGACTCGCTCGACATGTCCTTCAGCGGGCTCAAGACGGCGTTGCTCTACCAGCTCCGCGGTCCGGGCCTGGAACGGCCCTTCCCCGAACTCGATGAGCGCGAGCGCGCCGACCTCGCGGCGAGCTTCCAAGAGGCCGTCGTCGACACTTTGGTCGGCCGGGTCGAAGAGGCAGCGCGGCGCTACGGCGCACGCGCCGTTTCGATCGGGGGCGGTGTTGCGCGCAACCAGCGCCTGCGCGAAAAACTGCTCGCGGCATCACGCGGCGTCGAGCTGATCTTCCCGAAGCCCGACTACTGTAGTGACAATGCAGCGATGATCGCCGGCCTCGGCGCTGTCGAGTACTTGCGGGGCACCAGGGACCCGCTCGACTTGGAGGTCGCAGCGCGAACGGAAGCGAAGGGACGCGGCCTGCCCGCGTTCCAGCGCAACTCGTAAGGACAACTCACATGACGCATGGCAAACTCGGCGAGACCGCTCGCGCACGCATCGTGCTCGAAGACGGGACCATCTTCTACGGCAGGTCCTTTGGCGCAGAGGGTAGCTCCTTCGGCGAGATCGTCTTCAACACGTCGCTGACCGGCTACCAGGAGATCCTCACGGACCCGAGCTATGCCGGCCAGGTCGTCGTCCTCACGGCCTCGCAGGTCGGCAACTACGGAGTCAGCTTCGAAGACGACGAGAGCGAGCGGGCCTGGCTCAGCGGCCTCATCGTGCGCGAGCACAGCCGCATCACGAGCAACTTCCGCAGCGAGAAGGGCCTCGACGCGTGGCTGAAGGAGCGCGGCATCGTCGCAATCGACGACGTCGATACGCGCGCGCTCACACGGCGCATCCGCGACCACGGCGAGCAGCGGGTCCTCCTGACGACCGTGAGCGACGCGAGCGACGAAGAACTCGTCGCCCAGGTCCGCGCCTCGACCGGACTCGTGGGTCACGACTGGATCAGCGAAGTCACGCGCTCTCAGGTCGGCGTCTGGACACCGGGCTACGAGTCGAGCTTCGCGCCGCGGACCCTGCTCGATCATGAACACCAAGAGCCCAAGGCGGCTTCACTGCGGGTGACCGCCATCGACTGTGGCATCAAGCGCAATATCTTGCGCTCGCTCGTGCAGGCCGGCTTCTCGGTGCACGTCGTGCCCGCCCGCATCAGCCCGGCCGATATCCTCGCCCTCGAGCCCCACGGCCTGTTCTTGTCCAACGGGCCGGGCGATCCCGCGGCGGCCCCTTGGCTCGTCGAGACCGTGCGCGAGCTCGTCCTCGAACACCAGCTGCCGACCTTCGGCATCTGCCTCGGGCACCAGATCCTGGCCCAGGTCTTCGGTGCCAAGACCTACAAGATGGCCTTTGGTCACCACGGCGGGAACCACCCCGTGCGCGACTGTCGCACGGGACGCATCGCGATCACTTCACAGAACCACAGCTTTGCGGTCGACGAAGCGAGCCTCCCGAGCAGCGTCGAGGTCAGCCATCGCAACCTGAACGACGGCACGATCGAAGGCATCCGTCACCGCGAACTCTCAGCGTGGTCGATCCAGCACCACCCCGAGGCTGCGCCGGGCCCGCATGACTCGCTGCATCACTTTGCCGAGTGGCGCAGCATGCTCGAGGCGCTGGTGGCACAGACCGCCGCAGATTGAGGCGAGGGTACAAAAAGAAAGCCATGCTCCCGAGGGAGCACGGCCTTCGTCTCTGTGAGGGGAACCGTCTCACCCATGCTCGAGACGGTTCCTAGTGCCGGCGGCACCCACCCGCCGGACTTTCACCGAAAGCTTGCGCTTTCGGATGCCAACCCCAACGCCGAAGCGATGAAGCTGGCCCACCCAAGTTTCATAGATACTGAGGAGTCGCTCGCCGAAGCTAGCTCCACGAGGGAGCAGTCACTCCGGCGTCCACACGTGGAGCATAACACAGAATCAGCGGCTTGGCGCTAGAGGCTGCAACAACCTGCAGGGCCGCGACACGACAAATCTCCGAAAATCGAAGACCAGCCGCCGCTCAGAGCATCGACTGCGGATCGACGTCGACGATGACCTTGGTCCCGCGGTCTCCCTCACCTTCGAGGCGAACGAGAGCATCGCGCGCGCTGGCGAGCCCGGCAGCGTCCCGACACTTGATCACGATGTGCTGCCGATAGCGCTCACGGATGCGCGCTAACGGCGCATCCATGGGGCCGATCACGACGAAGCTGGTCGAACAGTTCCGCAGCTTGGCGGCAACGTTCGTGGCGCAGACGCGTGTTGCTGTGGCATCACGTCCCTCGACGACGACACGAATCAGACGTTGAAAGGGCGGGTAACCGAGCGCCGCTCGACTCCGCAGTTCGGACTCGAGGAAGCCGGTCGTGTCGAGGGAGCAGGCGCGGCGAATTGGCTCGAGTTCAGGCGAAAGCGTCTGGATCACGACCAGCCCTTCGCGGTCCCCCCGCCCCGCACGCCCTGCGACCTGCGACAGAACCGAGAAGGTCCGCTCGGCGGCCCGGAAGTCGGGCTGGTAGATCCCAGTGTCGGCCGAAATGACGCCGACCAAGGTCACGCCGGGGAAGTCGAGGCCCTTCGCGATCATCTGCGTGCCGATCAGGATGTCGATGTCGCGACGGCGAAAGGCCGAAAGCACCTCCTCGTAGCTGCCCTTCTTCGTCATCGTGTCCGAGTCCATGCGCGCGACGACGAGTCCGGGCCACTGGGCGCGCACGACGTCCTCGATGCGCTCGGTCCCGGATCCGAGCGCGATCGGCGCAGTGGATTTGCAGCCGGGACAGACTTCGGGGCGGCGGCGCTCCTCGAAGCAGTAATGACAAATCAAGCGCGCGCGTCGCGCGTGCCAGGTCATCGGCACGTCGCAGTGCTCGCAGTGCACGGTATCGCCGCAAGCGCCGCAGTAGAGGACCGGCGCGAAGCCACGCCTGTTCAGAAAGAACAAGACCTGTTCGCGCAAGGCGACGCGCTCATCGACCAACTTGATGAGCTGCTGACTGAGGAGTGGCGGTTGGCCACGCACCGGCTTTTCGTGGCGCATGTCGATGGTGAGGACGCGCGGCAGCTTGGCCGAAGCCGCCCGCCCCTCGAGGCGCAGCATCTCGATCCGCCCCTCGCGAGCCTCGTGGTAGCTCTCGAGACTCGGCGTCGCGCTGCCGAGGACGACGATGGCCTGATCGAGGCGGCCTCGCAACAAGGCCATGTCGCGGGCGTGGTAGCGCGGGCTCGACTGCTGCTTGAAGCTCGTCTCGTGCTCTTCGTCGACGATGATCAGCCCGACATCGTCGATCGGCGCAAAGATCGCCGAGCGCGTCCCCACGACGACCTTGGCCTCGCCGCGCGCGAGCCGTAACCACTGCCGCGCTCGCTCAGCGTCGCCGAGCGAACTGTGCAAGACGGCGACATCGGGAAAACGCGACCGAAAGCGCCCGACGGTCTGTGGGGTCAGCGCGATCTCCGGCACGAGAATGATCGCCCCGCGTCCGGCCGCGACTACGCGCTCGAGCGCGCGCAGGTAGACCTCGGTCTTGCCGCTCCCCGTGACCCCGAAGAGCAAGAAGGGATCGAAGCGTCGCGCCGGACAGGAGCGCACGATGGCGTCGACCGCCACCTGCTGTGCCGGAGACAAATCGTGCCGCGGCGCGCGCTCGAGGAGCGACTCTTCGAGGAGCGTGGACTCCTCGGGGATGCGCGTCCATCGCAAGGCCCCGTTCTTGACGAGGGTCGCGACCGGGCTCTTGGTCACGCCGCAGTACTTCATCAAGACGCGCAGCGAAAGCGGCGAGCCGAGCTCGCGCACGGCGCGCATGACGCGGTACTGCTTCGGCGATTTTTCTTCGAGCGCGAGCATGCCCGCGACCTCGTCGAAGGCGTCCTCCGAATCATGCAGCCCGGTCGGCGACGCGTCATCGTTGGCGAGCGCGACCGCGACCACGGTCTTGGCCGGGCGGGACTTGAGTGAGGCCGGCCAGGCAGCATCGAGAGCAGTCCCCCACGAGCAACAGTAGTGCTCGGCCATCGCGCGCGTGAAGTCGAGCAAGCGCGGCGGCAGGGGCGGCGTCTCGGCGAGGCGCGCCTCGATGGCGCGCACGCGACTCGGTTCAAGGTCGCAGGTCTCGTCGAAGCCGACGATCACGCCCGTGAGCCGCCGCCCGCGGAAGGGCACGCGAACGCGGCAACCGACGACCAGGTCCGAACGCAGGCGCTCGGGGACCGCGTAGCTGTACTCGACCGGCACAGGAAGCGCCAAGGCCACGCGCGCGTAGCCAGCAGCCGGCTCGACGGCCGCATCGCGCGCCGCACCGTCGACCTCGGTGGCGGCCGCAAAGAGCTCTTGCTGTCGCCGTACCGACATGCTGCTCAATTATTCGTGTCGCCGACCCCGCACGTGCACGGCGTCGAGGCGCAGCGCGGACAACCGCGGCCGTATTTGTTCCAAGCGACTTGCTCGAGCTCGACGCCGCTGATCGACGCTAGCGAAGCGAGCCACGCGAAGACGTCGCTGAACTCCTCCTCGAGGTTCGCCCGGTCGCTGCCCCGACGCAGCGCTCGCACGAGTTCACCGACCTCCTCGACGAGCCAGAGTGTCGACGCCGCGAGTCCACGAGCGCTGTCCTTGTCGAAGTAGATCGCTTCGATGCGACGCTGAAAATCAGCGATGCTGCGTCCCTCAGCCATACCAACTCCGTTCCCCAGTCCGTTCCCCAGCTCGGGCGGCACTTGGCGCCCCTGCTCATCAAAGCGAGAGGCGCGTGCTCACCCACCGCTCTTACATTGCGTCGCGACGCGTTTGGTTACTTCGCGGGTCACACCATACGCTTCGCCGTGACGATCGTCGCGTCGAGCTGGCGCTCGTGGTCACCGAGCTGCGCGTCGAGGGCGCCGAGCACGAGATTCAAAAAGGCCTCGCTGTTCTTCGGCGCCTGCTTGCGCACGAGCTCCTGGAAGCGATCGACCCCGAAGTCCGCGCCTTGCTCGTCGGTGAAGTCGTAGGTGCCGACCGTCGTGAGCACGATGCGGGTACCCTGCGGCATGTCGACGATGACCTCCTCGAGCCGCCGATCGAAGACCGGTCCGCCGTCGAGCCCCAGCGCCAAGCCTTCGCCGTGCACGACCGACACCTCGCCACCGCGGCAGGCATAGAAAGGCGCACGATGTCCAGCGATGTAGACGGTCGCCCGACTCTTGCCCGGGTCGAGGACCGCGACTTGACAGGTCACGTGCATGCCCTTGCGCATGCCCTTGGCGAGGTTCCTGTTGGTCGAACGAAGCGCCGCCCCGACGTCGTCGTCGTGCTCGAGGGCCGAGCGCAAGTAAGCGCGCGTCATGCCCGCGAGCAGGGCACCGAGCGCGCCGCGCGCCGAGGTCGAAGCAACGAAGAGCGCGAGGCGCCCGCCCTCCAGGGGCACAGCGTCATAGAGGTCCGAACCCGAGTCCGCCCCGCGGATCTGCACGGCGACGGCTTCGAAGCCTTCGGTGCTGGGCACCTCCTTGGGCTGCATGGCAGTCTGGAGTTCGGCGAGCAGCTCGGTCTCGCGCTCGATCTTACCGAGGCGCTCCTGGGCCTCTTCACCCTCGGCGAGCGTGTCGCACATCGCTTCGAGAGCCCGTGAGAGGCGGCCGAGTTCGTCGTTGCCGCGATGCGTCGCGCGGTAGCTCAGGTTGCCGCGGTTGAGACGCGAAACGGACTGCGCGAGATCGCCGAGCGGCTTGGTGTAGAACGAACTCGCGAGGAAGCCCGCACCAACGCCGATGAGGGCGCCAACGATCGTCAAGAGCCAGAGCAAGCCGCTCAGCGACCCGGCACCATTGAAGTCGCTGGCCAGCCACGCCACCTGCGCCTTTCCTACCGGAACTCCTCCCTTGTCGACGAGGGGCGCGCGGAAGACACGCACCGCCTCACCACCGAAGCTGCCAACCACGCATTCTGCCGTGCCTGACGAAGCCAAGACCACAGGCGATACGGGCAGCTCGACATCGGCCGTGTGCAGGCGCAGTTGTGCGGCTTGGGGCCCCGTCAGCCATGCGGTCACCGCCCCGACGTCGACGAAGTCCTTGAGGCGCGCCTGGCCACCACGGCGCGTGACGATCTTGTCGCCTTGTTCGACGAACCAACCATCGGCACCCGGCGCGGCGAGCGCCAGGGTCGAAGCGAAGCCCCGGTCCATCACAGCCTCGACCGTGGCCTTGCGCAGCGTCGAGGTCGCGAGCAGGGTCAGGACCGCAAGGAGGACCCCAGTGACCGCCCCTGTAACGAGGCCACACTTGAGTCCGAGACCGATACCGCCGCCCGCGTTGCGCCTAGCTGCCATCAGGCGCGTGACCTTACGCGCGAAGCAAGAGGCTGCCTAGCGAGTAAGAGTCAAGGTCGTGCAGATCGCGGCTCAGAGCGGCGGCAGGCCGAGGCCTTCGCCGTAGAGGCCGAGGAGAGCGAGGGCTGCACCCGAGTAGAGCGCCAGGACGACATCGTCGAGCATGACGCCATAGCCATGCGGCAAGGCCTCCAGGTGGCGCGCGGGCCAGAACTTCGCGATGTCCACGACTCGAAAGAAGACGAAGGCAAGACAGTGTCCGAAGAGCGTCGGCGCGTGCCCGGTGACGGCGACGAAGATGGCCACCGTCACGAGGTAGCCCGCGACCTCATCGAGGACGATGGCGCCAGGGTCCTTCTCGCCAAAATAGCGTTCGGCCCAGGGTCCGAGGGCAACGCCGATGGCGGTGCAGACAAGGGCCGCGCCCGCGAGTGACAAGGCGAGCGTCGGCCAGGGCAAGAACTCGAGTAGCCGCGCCACCAGGACGCCGCCGACCGTGCCGAAGGTCCCGGGTGCAAAGCCGGCGAGGCCGAGCCCGCCGCTCGTCAGCACGAAGACCCGCACGAAGTCGAGGACGCGCGAAGCCTCAGAACTCGATGACACGGACCGCCTTGCGCATGTAGTTGAAGCCCGACAACACCGTGAAGCCCAGGGCGACCCAAAGGGCGTAGCGGACGACCTCGATCGGCCAGTCCCAGCCCGCTTGATAGCTCGCGAGGCCCAGCACGTAGACGCACTGGGTCACCATCTTCCACTTGCCGAAGCGGTCTGCACCGAAGTCGTGCCCCTGCGCTTCGGCGGCACCGCGGATGCTCTGCACGATGAACTCGCGGCTCAGCATGACGACGACGACCCAGCCCGGAACCCACGGCGCGAGGTCCGGCATGTCCATGAAGAGCACGAGCGCCCCACACACGAGGATCTTGTCGACGAGCGGATCGAGCAGTCGGCCGACTTGGCTGACCTCGTGAAACTTGCGCGCCGCCCAACCATCGACGAAGTCGGTCACCGCCGCCACGAAGAGACAGGCGAACATGACCCAGTCCATGTCCAAAGTCATGCGCATGCGGCCGGGGTGCAACGCGAGCAAGGTCAAACCCACGACGACGAGGAGGAGGCGGCCGAGGGTGATGGCGTTGGCGATCTTCACGGTTCGCTTTCTACTCGGCCAGGAGGTCGTATCCGTCCACGCCGCTGACCGTCACGTCGAGGAAGGTGCCACTCGTGTGCTCGCCCCGGAGCAAGACGTTGCAGTCGATCTCGGGCGCATCGGCAAAGGTCCTACCGATCGAGCGCAGAGCGGTCGTGTCTGCATCGATGCTGGTCTCAGAGAGGCCATCGACGAGGACGCGCATGCGCGTGCCGACGAGCGACGCGTTGCGCTCTTCGATGATGCGCCTCGATGCCAGCATGATGGCTTCGACCCGCTGCGCGACGACGTCTTCGGGGACGCGCTCGGCGCCGAGCTCGTGCGCGGGCGTGCCCTCTTCGTCCGAGTAGGGAAAGACCCCGAGTCGCTCGAAGCGATAGCTCTCGGTCAGCGCGAGCAGCTCCTCGAAGTCTTGCTCGGTCTCGCCGGGGAAGCCGACGATGAAGGTCGAGCGCACCGCGATCCCAGGGACCTCGTCGCGCAGGCGGTCGAGGATGCCGCGCACTTGTTCGGAGCTCACCCCGCGCTTCATCGCTCGCAGCATCGGCGCCGCGATGTGCTGGACCGGGATGTCGATGTAGGGCACGACCTTTGGGTTGTCGCGCAGCTGGGCGGTGATCTTGGAGCTGACCGTGTGCGGATAGGCATAGAGAACGCGTATCCACTCGATGCCATCGACTTCGCCGAGGGCCGCGAGGAGGTCGGCGAGGCGGCGCTGCCGACCGGACCAGTCCATGCCGTACGCTGTGCTGTCCTCGGCGACGAGGACGAGCTCTTTGACGCCGCCCTGCGCGAGGCCCTTGGCCTCTTCGACGAGAACCTCGATCGGCTTGCTGCGCTGCTTGCCGCGGATGCTCGGGATTGCGCAGAAGGTGCAGACGTGGTCACAACCTTCGCCGATGCGGAGGTAGGCGTAGCTCCTCGGCGTGAGCACGAGGCGACTCGTGTCCGACCGCGCGTCCTTGAGGCTCCCTCCCTGAGCGCTCGCGACGAAGCGCGCGTCACCGCCCAGCGCGATGTGGCGCAGGAGCTGGGGAACTTTGGAGTAGTCGGAGAGACCGAGGATGGCGTCAACCTCGGGCAGCTCCTTGCGAAGCTCGTCGCCATAGCGCTGCGAGAGGCAACCAACGACGACGACGCCGCGGATCTTGCCCTGCTTCTTGAGCTCGCTGATCTCGAGGATGGTGTCGATCGACTCTTCTTTCGCCGAGTCGATGAAGCCGCAGGTGTTGATGACCACGACATCGGCATCTTCGACATCGCGAGCGATCAAGAGGCCGTCACGCGCCGCATGGCCGAGCAAGACCTCGGAGTCGACGAGGTTCTTGGGACAGCCGAGGCTGATCATCGAGACTCGAACGGGTTCGCTCATCGGGGCGAAGATCCTACACCCCGGTCGCTGTCGGCCGCTGGCGAAACCGGTGCTGCTTTGCGGCTCGGAGCGTCGGGCAGATCGTCAGCGGCGTCCGTCGCGCCATGCCGCATAGGTGATGAGCGGGTGCCAGGCGCCGCCGTCGTCGGGCTCTTGGACCGCTCCGAGTTCGGAGAGACGCTCGAGGAGGCGGCGCGCCTCGCTGCCATCGACGCCTAGGCGGCGCTGTAGCAGGCTCGGCGTCGGGCGGCGGGCCGTGAGCACGACTTCGGCGGCGGCATCGAGGCGTTCGCCATCGTCGTCGTCGAAGTCATCCTCGAAGTCGATCGGGTCCAAACCGTCCAAGCGATCGAAATCAAAGAGCGATCCTTGGCGCGACGCGGGCGCCAGCCTCGCTTCCCCGCGCTCGGGGCGCGCAGCAAGGTTTCGCGGCGCGTCGCCTTGGTCGCGCGCTCGATCAAGGACTTGGCCGGTGTCGCCCGGGCCGGGCAGGTCGAGGGAGGACGGCATCTCGCGGCGCGACGGCTGTGGGTCGAGGACGAAGTCGGCGGGTTCGCCGAGGTCGTGGAGAGCTTCCTCTGGCTGCCTGTCACCACCGAGTCGAGCGTCGGGGCGGGCCGCAAAGGGGTCCTCGTCGCGGTCAGCGGCCTCGGCTTTTGCAGCTTCGGCGGCCTCGGCTTTCGCAGCGGCGTCGGCTTCGCGTGCGGCCTCGGTCTCGCGTGCGGCTACGTAGTCGTCTGCAAACGGCAGGCGCGGCTTGAATGGCACGAAGACTTCGCGGTCCGAAGCGCCTTGGTCGAGCGACGCTTCGACGTCGTCGGACTCGACCTCAGCAGCGCTTTCGGCAGCGGCTTCGGTTTCGGCCCGCGGCGGGGGGGGCGTTGGCTCCGGAGCGGCCCCCCGCCGAA
>CALLZN010000201.1 GCA_937858895.1 uncultured bacterium
CTGGGCGGCGGCTGGGGCGCGGGAGGAATCCCCGGGACGGTCGCCGCCGCCTCGAAAACGACGCCCTGGTCTTCGTCAAGGCGCGGCTCGACAAGAGCGGTGAAGAGGTTGCTCTACTCGTGGACGACGTGCTCGACGCCCAGAGCTACGTGCGAGAACACGTCGACGCCCTCGTCGTGTCGTTGCAGGAGGAGCGGCATGACGAAGCGCTTCTCGATCCGCTGCGGGACGCGCTCGCGCGGCATCGGGGTGCGCATCGAGTCCTCTTCCAAGTCGCAAGCAAGGATGGACGGCGCTACCGCCTCTTCGCCAACTCGGAGTGGTCGGTCAACCTGTCGGCGGAACTGCTCGAGGACCTGAGCGCGACGATTGGGCGTGAGGCCCTGTCGTTCACACGACGCTGAAGGGGCGGTGGCCGCCTGCGGCGGCCCGCCCAGCCCCAAACTCAGTCTCGCTCAGTTGCTGCCTTCGTCATCGCCGCTGTCGTCTTCGTCGCCTGCTTCTTCAGCAGCGGCTTCGGCAGCTGCGATCTGCTGGGCAAGGACGTCGTTGCCGACGAGCTCGAAGATGGCCTGGGACGCGTTGTCACCGAGGCGGCGCTTCGGCAGACGCAAGACGCGCGTGTAGCCACCTGGACGGTCGGCGTAGCGCGGGCCGAGCTCATCGAAGAGCTTCTTGACCATCGTCTCGTCCTGCAGGATCGACATCGCTCGGCGGATGTTATGCAGGTTGCGGACCTTCGAAAGCGTGATCAGCCTCTCGGCGTAAGGCCGCACGGCCTTCGCCTTCTCGACGGTCGTAACGATGCGTTCGTGATCGAAGAGCGACGACATCATGTTGCGTCGCATCGCGATGCGATGTTCGGTCGTGCGACCGAGCTTGTTGCCAGCCTTGCGGTGTCTCATGGTTCGAAGAGCGGAAGATTATGCGTTGATCCTGGGCGGCACTTGCATGCCGAGACCGAGGCCCATCTCCGACAGCTTGACCTTCACTTCCTTGAGCGAAGTCTTGCCGAAGTTGCGGACCTTGAGGAGTTCGGCCTCAGTCAGTGAAACGAGCTCCCGGACCGTCAGGATGTTCTCGGAATCGAGGCAGTTCTTAGCGCGCACGCTCAGATTGAGGCGATCCAAGCTCTGGTCCAGGACGTGGTCGAGCTCGGAGCTCTTGCTCGAGTCTTGACTCGGCACGTCGAGCGTGATGGCCTCGGCCTCGGCTTCTTGCTGCAGCTCGAAGTACTGCACGAAGGGATTGAGGTGCTTGCGGTAGATCTTGCTCGCCTCAACGAGGGCCATCTCCGGGTTGACCGTTCCGTCCGTCCAGATCTCGAGGACCAGGCGGTCGTAGTTCGTGTCCTTGCCCAGACGCGTAGCCTCGACGGCATAGCGAACGCGGTAGACCGGGCTGAAGAGCGAATCGATCGGGATCGTGCCGAGCTCTTGCCCCTCGACGATGTTCTCCTCGGCCGTGAAGTAGCCACGGCCCCGACGGGCGACGAGCGTCGCGACAAAGCGAACGTTGTCGGTCAGCGTGCAAATCTTGAGGTCCGGGTTGATGATCCGGACGCTCGAAGGATGCTTGATGTCGGCCGCGGTGATCTCACCCTTGCGATCGACATCGATACTCATCTCGACGGAATCGTGGCTCTCCACGTTCAGTCGCAGGCGCTTGAGGTTGAGGATGACGTTGGTCATGTCCTCGTAGACCCCATCGATGGTCGAGAACTCGTGGAGCACACCCTCGATCTTGACCGAGACCAGAGCTGCGCCCTGGATCGACGACAAAAGCACACGACGCAAACCGTTGCCGATCGTCGTGCCAAAACCACGCTGGAAGGGCTCGATGAAGAAGCGCCCGTACGTCTCGGTCGAAACGTTCTTGTCGAGTTCGACGCGGCTCGGAAGCTCGAAATCACGCCAACGGATTCTCATGGACCGGAGCTCCTCGACTCTACTGATGAATGAGCGGCCCCACCGGGCCTCTACCTAGGATGAGCAGGCCTTCGGGACTGCTCGGCTGTGGGACTAGGCGAATGTTACTGATACTTGGAGCAGAGCTCGAAGCCTACTTGGAGCAAAGCTCGAAGGCCGCTTGGAGCAAGGCTCGCTATTACTTGGAGCAGAGCTCGACGATGAGCTGCTCGTTGATCGGATGCGGCACGTCGCTGCGAGTCGGCAACTGCACGACCTTGCCGCGAAGCTGCGCCGGGTCGGCTTCGAGCCACTCGGGCACGGGCTGCCCCTTGTTGAGCTCGATTGCGTCACCTGCGATCTTCTTGATGCCCTCGCGATCGCGGATGCGGATCTCGTCGCCGGGACCCACGAGATAGCTCGGAATCGACATCTTGCGACCGTTCACGGCCACGTGACCGTGGGCCACGATCTGCCGCGCATGGTAGCGCGACTGAGCCATGCCGAGCATGAGCACGACGTTGTCGAGGCGACGCTCGAGCAGGGTCAAGAGGTTCTCGCCCGTGTTGCCCTTCTGACGCTCCGCCTTGCGGAAGAGGTTCATGAAGGACCGGTCGAGGACACCGTAGATACGCTTGGCCTTCTGCTTCTCGCGCAGCTGGAGGCAGTACTCGGAGTTCTTCCTCGGCGGCCTGGTGTGAACACCGGGCGGATAGTTCCGACGGTTGATCGCGCACTTCTCGGAGAAACAACGCTGCCCCTTGAGGAAGAGCTTCATGCCCTCCCGGCGACACAGCTTGCAGACACTACCGCAGAATCGAGCCATTCAGGCGCAGCCTCGGATAATCACTGGATGGTGCTGGATGAGACAAGTCGGCGCCATCAGACGCGGCGACGCTTGGGAGGACGGCAGCCGTTGTGTGGCAGCGGCGTGACATCCTCGATGACCTTGACGTTGAGACCCGATGTCGCGAGCGAGCGGATCGCCGACTCGCGCCCCGAACCGGGCCCCTTGACCTTGACGTCGATCTCGTGAACGCCCATCTTGCGAACGGCATCCGCGACCTTCTCGGCAGCGCGCTGCGCCGCGAAAGGTGTCGACTTACGTGAACCCTTGTAGCCGATCGCACCAGCCGAACTCCAAGCGAGCGTCTCGCCGTTCGTGTCGGTCACGGTGATGATCGTGTTGTTGAACGTCGCCTGAATATGAGCGACCGCCTTCGCCACGTTGCGGCGGATCTTCTTCTTGGCGTTGGACTTGGCACCCATGGCTTCGTCTTCCTGATTGCGCTTGCGTGTTGACGCGGGTTCTTGGAGCTGTCGTGCAGTGTTCGAGATCGAACGTCGGCGGTCGGTGTCCGGCTGTGAACCGGGGACCGACTACTTGCGAGCGATCTTCTTGTTGGCGATCGTCTTCTTGGGGCCCTTCCTCGTGCGTGCGTTGCAGCGCGTGCGTTGCCCGCGAACCGGCAGTCCGCGGCGGTGGCGCAGGCCGCGATAGCAACCGATGTCCTTCAGACGTCCGATGTCCTGCATGCGCTGGCGGCGCAGCTGGCCTTCGACGCTGAAGTTCGTTTCGATGTAGGCCGCGAGGCGTGCCAGCTCTTCTTCGCCGACATCGCGAGCCTTCATCGAGGGATCGATCTGCAGCTCAGCGAGGACTTTGCGGGAGCTGGTCACCCCGACGCCATAGATGTAGGTCAGGGAGACCCAGATGCTCTTGTCGTTGGGGATGTCGACACCGAGGATACGTGGCATCAGGAACCTCAGCGCCCTTGGCGCTGCTTATGGCGTGGATTCGTGCAGATGATGCGGACGACGCCGCGACGTCGGATGATCTTGCAGTGCTCACAGAGCCGACGGACGGATGCGCGGACTTTCATGAAGACTTCCCCTGCGGCAACGCCGCCGGACGACGGCACGACGGAAACTGGATATCACAAACGACTTCGGTCATCTGGCGCCGACGAAGGGTCGGCAGAGGCGCGAAATCGACGATTGCGGGCGCCCGAGGCGGCCCATGAAAATGAGGACGGGAGAGGATACAGACGGCGGCTGCGAAGCCAAATGGTGATTCAAGATTTCGCGCAGATTTCAGCGCGCAGAGCTCGCGTCATCCGCGGTAGACGATGCGTCCCTTGGTCAAATCGTACGGGGACATCTGCACGGTGACCTTGTCACCTGGGAGGATGCGGATCCAGTGCAGTCGCATCCTGCCCGACACGTAGGCGAGGATCTCATGCCCGCCCTCGGCGAGTTCGACCCGAAAGCGCGCATTCGGCAGCGCCTCCTTGACGATCGCCTCGACTTCGATCGGTTCTTCTTTTGCCATTCTGTGCTTCCTAGGGCAGGCGGCGTCGGAAACGTAGCTCGCGACTCCAACTGCCTCTCGCAAATCCTCGCCGCGCACGGAGCTCTGTCCTTCGCACGCAGCTATGTATCTCGCCGAAGCG
>CALLZN010000202.1 GCA_937858895.1 uncultured bacterium
GCCACCGCATCGGCGGTCTCGAGAAGCAGGACATCACGGGCAACGTGAGCTACGACGCCGACAACCACTTCCACATGGTGCGCACGCGCGCGGCCAAGGTGTAGGCCATCGCGGACGACATGCCCGAGCCGGAGTTCGCGGGTGATGAGTCGGGTGACATCCTCATCGTAGGCTGGGGTTCGACGCTCGGGGCCATCCACAGCGCCTTCGACGTCGTGCGCAAGAGTGGCCGCAAGGTCTCCTACCTCCACCTGCGCCACGTGTGGCCGCTGCCCAAGTCGCTCGCCGCGACCTTCCCGCGCTTCAAGCGCGTCCTCGTGCCCCAGATGAACCTCGGCCAACTGCACAAGATCCTGGCTTGTCACATCCCCGCGGACTACGTGCCGATGCACAAGGTCAACGGCCGGCCGTTCTATTCCGAAGAAATCGTCACCCGCATCGAGGAGCTCCTCAAGTGACCGCGATCGATCCCACAACCAAGCCCGCGCCGGACAAGAAGGCGTGGAAGACCGACCAAGAAGTGCGTTGGTGCCCAGGCTGCGGCGACTACGCGATCCTCAACGCGGTGCAGCAGACCTTCTCCGAGCTCGGGCTCGAACATGACAACACGGTCATCGTCTCGGGCATTGGCTGCTCGAGTCGCTTTCCGTACTACATGAACAGCTACGGCTTCCACTCGATCCACGGCCGCGCACCCGCGGTCGCGACGGGGCTCAAGATCGCGAACCCCAAGCTCGACGTCTGGGTCGTGACCGGGGACGGCGACGCGCTCTCGATCGGTGGCAACCACTTGGCGCACGTGCTGCGGCGCAACGTCGGTCTCAAGATCCTGATGTTCAACAACCGGATCTACGGTTTGACCAAGGGTCAGTACTCGCCGACCTCGCCGATGCACAAGGTCACGAAGTCGACGCCGCTCGGCAGCCTCGACCGGCCCTTCCAGCCGCTCGCCTTCGCGCTCGGCGCGGGCGCGACCTTCATCGCGCGCGGCATCGACGTCATGGGGCCGCACTTGCGCGACGTGCTCAAGGCGGCGCACGAGCACCGCGGCACGGCCTTCGTCGAGATCTGGCAGAACTGCAACATCTTCAACGACGGCGCCTTCGAGGACATGGTCGAACGCAAGGTCCGCGACGAACGCTTGATCGAGTTCCGTCACGGCGAGCCGCTCGTCTACGGCGCAGCCTCCGACAAGGGCCTCGTGCTCGACCGCGCCAAGCTGCGCAGCGTGTCGCTGACCGAGCCCGACGCGAATGGCAAGTTGTGGACGAAGGACGAGCTGCTCGTCTGGGATGCGCACGACCCCGAGCCGGGCCTCGCATTCATCGTCGGGCAGATGAGCGAAGCCGACTTGCCGGTGCCGATCGGCGTCCTGCGCTCGGTCGATACCGACACGCCCTACGAGACCGAGGTCCACGATCAGATTCGCGAAGCGCGCGAGAAGGCGCCCGAGCGCAGCCTCGACGCCATGCTGCAGTCGGGCGAGTGCTGGGACGTGGTCTGAGCAGGCGCTCCTTCTTCAGTCACCCTCATCCAGGAAGTGATTGAAGACCTGCGAGTCGTCGCCATGGAGGAGTTCGCTCGCGTGCGCGGCCGTGCCAGCGTGAAAGAGCTCGGCGCGAAAGACCGCATCGTGACCGATCGTTCGTGCGAGTGCCGCCAACACTTGGAGGTGGCGCGCGCGATCGGCCTCTGGCGTGCCGAGCAGGACCATGCAGTGAATCGGTTCGCCGTCGGGCGTCTCGAAGGCGAGGCCTTCGCTCGACAGGCCGATGACCCCGACCATGCCGAGGCTGTCGGGGACGATGCCGTGCGGCACGGCGAGCCCGCTTCCAAAGCAGGTCGTGGCCTGGCGTTCGCGCTGCAGCGTCGATTCGAGCAGCGTCTCGCGCTCGTCGGCCGTCAAGTGCTGCGAGGTGGCCATGACGTCGACGAGCTTGCGGATCGCCTCTTCCTTGGTCTTGGCGCTGAGGCCGATGAGGATGTTCTCTTCTTGGATGAAGTCCAAGAGCCGGCCGCGGTCCTGCCCGGCATCGCCTGAGCGCACGAGGGCGAAGCGCGTGAGGATGGGGCCGAAGACCTCGTTGGCCGTGACGACCGTCAGCACGACGGCCGAGAACATCTCGGCGTGGGGCGCAAAGAACGGATCGCCCTGCACGATGAGCACGAGCGCGACCGCGACCCCCGCCTGGGGGATGAGGGCCATGCCGAGGTAGCGCCTTAGACGCTCGGGCGCGCCGGCGATGCGCATCGCAATGTTCCCCGCGGCCAGCTTGCCACAGGCGCGACCCAAGAAGACGAGAACCGCCAAGAGGCCGGCGGCAGCCGCGTGCTCGAGCGAGACGTGCATGCCAGCGAGCGTGAAGAAGATCGCGAGGATGGCCGGCTGGAACTCACTGAAGACGGCGTCGACGACCTTGCCGCGCTCGCGGTTGAGGTTCGTCTGCACGATGCCGAGGAACATGCAAGCGAGGATCGCCGAGGCCCCGATCCACTCGGCGACGCCCGAGGCGAGGGCCAGGGCCACGAGGGCAGCCGCTGACGGCAGATCGCCCTTCTTGTAGAGGCGGTCGAGACCGTGCAACGCGAAGCCGATGCCGCCGCCGACGAGGGCCGCGAGCAAGAGCTCGGTCGTCGGCCCGCCAAGCTGTCGGGCGACGCCGGCGACGTCTTCGACGCGCGCGTGCAGCACGGCGCGCGTCGCCTCGAAGAGGAAGATCGCAGCCATGTTGTTGAGCGCGACCGCGGCCACGAGGGTCTTGACGAAGACGCCCCGCGCGCGCGATTCGGCCACGAGCGCGACCGTCGTCGCCGGCGCCGTGTCGATCGTGCAGACCGCGAAGAGCGCCGCGAGCCCGAGCGGCGTCGCCGTCAAGCCCGTGATCAGCCCGAAGACCAAGAGCGGCGTCAGCGAAGCCTCGAACAGCACGAGCCACGACAAGCGTCGTCGCGCGTTGAGCAAGCGCCGAAACGACAAGTGAGAGCCTACCGTCACCGCCATGAGCGCCAGCGCGAACTTGGTCAGCGGTTCGAGCGCCGCGAGGGCATCGTGCGGAAAGAGCGCAAGGCCTGCGTCGCCGACCAGCACGCCAGCGAGGATCTGCCCCGTGACCTTCGGCAGCCGCAGCTTCTTCGCAAGCGAACCGAAGAGCAGACCGACCACGAGCACGAGGGCAAACACGAGCAAGGGCTTCGCTCCCACGAGCACGGCCCCCTCGAGCGCAGCGCCACCGAAGGCGAGAGCTTCGACCAAGTCTGACGGCATGGTCGCGATCGTAAGGTGCCAAGCCCCACAATGAAGCACTACGCTCGCAAGGCAGCGGCGCTGCTCTGCGGGCTAGCGAAGCTCGAGCGGCCCGATGGCCGCGATCCCGTCTGCGTCCGCCTGGACGGCCTCGACGACGAGTGGCTTGTTTGGGCTGTCCAAGTGCCGTCCTGCCCCTCAACCTCGCCCTCGATTGCCGAACGCTCGGTTGCCATGCCAAGATGGTGGCATGGCTCTGAATCCAGCAAACGTGGAACCGCGCATCGTGGTCGACCCTTCGGTGCGCTTTGGGAAACCCGTCATTCGGGGCACTCGCATTTGCGTGGATGAGATCGTCGGCTTGCTTGCCTCGGGGCTCGAGAAGGAGGCCGTTGCCGAGGAGTTTGCCATCACACTCGAAGACGTTCATGCCGCACTCGACTACGCCGCCAAGTCCGTCGCGAGCGAGCGCCGTTTCGTCGAGTAGACCGTGCTGCCCCTCTTGCTCGACGAAAACCTGCCACTTCGTGTTGCCGCCTTGCTCAAGACGTATGGCTTCGATGCGGAAACCGTTGCGAACCTTCACGCTCGAGGTGCTGCCGAGGAAGAAGTGCTCGACCTTGCTGTTCGCACCGACCGAGTTCTGCTAACGCGCGACCTCGATTTCTCGGACATACTGCGCTTTCCGCTCGGGTCGCATTGCGGAATCGTCGTGTTGCGGATGCCAAATAGCACGTCGCTCGAAGACATGGCTATCACACTGCGAAACCGCCTCGAGAGCCTCAGCCGGGCGGATGTTGCTGGCAACCTCTTCGTGATCACCCCAAACCTGATGCGCATGCGCATACAGCAGCCCGACTCCGAATAGCGCCTCGATCGCTCGCAACAGGCAGCGGCGTTGCTCTTCGTGCGACCCAGCGTCAGCGGCTAGCGAAGCTCGAGCGGCCCGATGGCCGCGATCCCGTCTGCGTCCGCCTGGACGGCCTCGACGCGGATCACGTCGAAGCCATGCAAGCTCGCTTCTCCCGGCACAGCGATGCGGAAGGGTCGCAAGCCGCTCAGAGTCGGCGCCGAAGTCAAGATCTCGACCTGCCCATGCTCGGTCGCGCCAGCGAGGAAGCCGAAGCGATAGGTATCGTGAACATCGAGGCAGACCTCGAGCGTCCGCGCGTGGCTCGGTGCGTCGAGCGCGATCGAGATCCCTTCTTCGTCCAGGTGCAGCGCACGCGCATCGAAGCGATCCAAGGCCTCGACCCGACCCGCAAAGCGATCGAGCGGCCAGGAGCGTCGCGGCGCTGCGCGATACTCTTCCTCGATGTAGCGTCGAAG
The DNA here is from genome assembly GCA_937858895.1 of uncultured bacterium. Taxonomy (GTDB): domain Bacteria; phylum Planctomycetota; class UBA1135; order UBA1135; genus JACKHW01. The sequence goes on from CALLZN010000202.1 coordinate 4,574, forward strand.
GTCGCTGTCGTCGGTCCAGAGTCGCCACATCGCACGTAGGCGATCGAGGCTCAGCAAGGGGCCGCGCGTGACCAAGAGTAGATCGTCGTAGTAGCGTCGCAGCGTTGGATGCGTGATCTTGTTCGTGGCGCCTTGGACGCTCGCGAGGTAGCCATTCGGCAGGTGTCGCGTGCCGTGTCCGGGAAGCCACTTCGCAGAGTCTGCGACCGGCAGTCGGGCCAGCAATGGGTCGGTCAAAAGCGGATCCACGATGTGGAAGGCGCGACCTGCAACGACGCCGAAGTAGCCGACCGCGCGTTTCACGACCACGATAGGCAGGTCGCTCGCCTCTGTTCGCGCCGTCGTCTCGAGGGCGCGAGGGACGACCTTCAGCCGCGCCGAGCTCAGGAGGCCGAGTTCCTTGTAGTAGTGCGCGCGCTCACAGACGACGCCATGGACCGTGTTCACGGACACGTAGTCGCTGATCGGCGACAGCAGGGTCGGCGGTCGCGACAAGAAGCCTGCGCCGAGAATAGCACTGACGCAGAGCGCGACCCGCCGCGGTCGCCAAGCATCGAGCCACGGCAGCCGTGCCACAACCAATGCAACCAGGAAGAGCGGCGTCACGAAGAAGCGCCCCGACATGAAGTCGCCACCGACCCGGAAGATGTAAGCGCAGCAGAAGAGCACAGCAGCAACGACGGCCAGCGACGTGCGTGTGCGCTGCACAGCGGCGATGACGATGCCGCAAGTGATCACGACGAGCGTGACCGGATCGCGCTGCCACGAATCGACGAAGTACCGGACCGCTTGCGCGGCGAGCTGCGACGGACCGACGCCGAGCGACAGGAGCTTGGCGTGTCCGATGATGGGTAGAGGCGTGCCGAAGTAAAACGTCGCAAACGCGAGCCAGGCGAGGAGCGGCAGCATCCCGACGAGCATCGCCGTTAGAGCCCAGCGCCACGGATGCCGGATACCGAAGGCGATCCAGAGTGGCAAAACGACCAGAGCCTGATCGAAGCGGTTGAGGACGATGAGGCCAGTGACGATACAAAGTCTCTGAAAGCTGCGTCGCGACGTGGCCGCGTCCTCGGTCAGGCGCAGGGCGACGACCAGGAGCAGCATGGTCAGCGGGTTCTCGAGTCCACTCGTCGAATAGTCGCAGAGCGCCTTGGACGCGACCAGGCAGGCCAAGGCGAGGGTCGCTGCGCCGAGCGAGCGAGCCGATCGGATCAGGAGCCAGGTGGCGCCCACCATGCAAGCGAGCGACGGCAACATCATGGCCCAGTAAGGGTCGCGCCAGACGGCGTAGACGGCGGACACGACCAACATCCAGAGCGGATGGATCGAAATCTGAACCCGGTCGGCGATGTTCCAGCGCATGCCATCGCCGTGCACGAAGTTGTCGACGACCCGCATCGTGATGAGCGCATCGTCTCCGATCCACGCCGCCCGCACGACGGCGACAGCGAAGAGCGCAGCGACAGCAAACACGAGGAAGCGCATGGCTACGTTGTCTACACGCCGTCCTGCAAGCGAATCGGAACTCATCGAAACTCGTGCTGCATGCCCGTGAAGCCTCGCCTCAGCGACCGGCCGCGCGCCAGTCGTAAACACCCCATGCCAGGGGGCCAGTGTCCATGAGCGCGAAGAGCCGTGCTCCCTCAGCATCGAAGGTCAGCGTGCGCACCCAACCGGAGTGGTCGTAGAGCTCGAGCAATTGCGAGCCGAGTTCCGTGTCGAAGATGCGCATGGCGTGATTCGCGCCGTCGAAGCAGGCGAGGCGTCGACCGTTCGGGGTGTAGCTCATGCAGAAGACCATCGACCGGCTCTCGTGGCCCCGCAGGACGCGGTGCATCCGGCCGAGGCTGTCTTCGTCGCGTTCTCGATGCAGGAGAAAGCGCTTTGCTTTGCAGCCGACAGGCATGCAGCGCGCCGGTGCCAGGTCACTGGCCATCGATCCGAGCGGTTCACCGCGTCCGATGCAGCGGAGGATCTCGTACCGGTCGATGTGATCCGGCTGCAGTTCTTCGTCGAAACCGATGGTCGAATCGGCGCGATCGAGCTTCTTCGCGAGTTGTCGCAAAGCCGCCGCCTGGTCTGCATGGAGAGAGCAGAGCTGCTCGAGCCCGGTGAGGGCGGCACTGCGGTCGTCTTGGAGCCAAACTTCGAAGAGCTGGTCTTCGAGCGCTTCGGGCAGCGTAGTGCCGTCGAGATCGCTACGCGGGACGTCCGCCGTTTCGGTCACGGGTTCTTGTCCTCGTCGAGCGCCTGTGAGGCCTTGAGCAGCGCCCGCCCCAAGAGCTCGCGGACAGCGGCGACGCTGCGGTTCATCTCTTTTGCGACCGTGGGGGAGGCCGGCGATGCGTACGAGGGCGATGACTTCGCGATGGTCGTTGGACGAGCTCTCGATCGCACGTTCGATGTGCTCGATTTCTTCGCGCGCTGCCATCTGCCGGCTTGGTGTGGTCACGATCTGCAAGGCGACGTGCAGGTCACCCCCCTCATCAATGGGCTCCGGAGACTCACGGTCGATGTTGCGCTTGGCGCGGTGGTGGTGGCGCGCCTTCTGGATGATCTTGTGCAGGGCGGCTTTGAAGAGCCAGGCTCGGAAGCCATGCTCGGTCTCGAAGCGCAGCGCGTCGGCGCGTTCGGTCAGCTCGACGCAAACGGACTGCACGATGTCCTCTGCCGAGAAGCGTCGACGCAAATCTCGGCCGAGGTTCATGCGCACATATTGACGAAGCCGCGGCAGGTAGCTCCGAAAGAGCGGGAGCATCGCCGTGTGACGCTGATGCGTAGCGTGCGGCTGCGTTGGGTATCCCATCTTGACTCGGCATCGCCGACAGTATGCCGTCGGTGCGCCGCTTGCGCTGATTGATGCCGCCGCCTGCGCTGCGCCAGATAGGAGTGCGAGCGTCGTACCCAGAGGCGCGACGGAGAGTTGTCATGCTTCGGCCATGCTCGGTCACCTTGCCGGAAAGACAGTCCCAGGTCGGAGTGCCGAAACGTCGCTAGTGGTGTGAGTCAGAAATCTCGAGCATTCTCCGGGGCCCTCAACGCCGCTCGCTGCGTTGCTGCGTCCTCGACATATTCACCGATATGCCTGCGGCGCAGCGCCTTGCGAGCGACGCGGATGCCTCCCGGATAATCCCCAATCTGTCTGACTCACACCGCCAGGAGGACGTGAGAATCTCGGTTTCTTTGTGGCGCGTGGACGGTTGAAGCGGGCGTTTGTCCGATGGAGGAAGGATCGCTACAATCCACGGCTCGTGTTCCGCATCCTCCAGCTCCTCGCCCTTTGGGCCGCCTTCGTGTTCGGCAGCGCCGGTGCGGCGATGGCGGGAGACTGTTGCCACGGCCGTGGCGATGCTGCGGGGCGGGCTGTGGCGGCAAGCGTCGTTCGCGGCCTCGCGCTCGACACGGCGACCGCCCACGGCTGCGCGAGCACGGCAGTTCGAGCGCCACGTTGCTGCGCCGCGAGCGACCACCAAAGCGCGGCTGCGCGAGCTTGCTGTGCACCGGACGCGGCACTGCAAGCGCCTTGCTGCGACCGGGATCCCCAGGTCCCCGAGCCACGCGGTGCACCGTGCGGCTGCGGCGATGACTGCGATTGCGCCTGCTGCGGGACACACGATCCGGGTGGCGACCACGGTGCGCCGCTGCCGCTCGAGGCGCCGCGGCCGGTCTTGGCCGCTGCGTCGCCGTGGCGAGACGCGCTGCCGCGACGCGTAGCGACCTCCACGACCACGGAGCCAAGGCGCATCGAGGCTCCACCTGGACGCAAGCGACATGGCCTCCACCGCGCAGGCCGTTTGATCCCGCTTCTCGACTGAGGCTTCTCGACCGACTCGGGCCGGCG
>CALLZN010000203.1 GCA_937858895.1 uncultured bacterium
ACGTGTCGTAGCGACCCCAGTCTTGCCAGTGACCCTCGTGCGTGTCGTGGCTGATCGTGTGGTGGCCGCGCTGGATGCCGAGCGCTAGGCGGGGGAAGTGGTCGGCGAAGCCCATGCCGTCTTCGCGCCCCGTCTGGAAGGTCATCACGCGCGTCAAGTCGAGCTGCAGGGCGAGGGCCATGAGTTCGTAGGTCGCGCGGAGGTAGGCGCTCGCGTCCTTGCGCGGGTCAGGGTCGAGCTCGAGGCGGGACGCATCGATGTTGCCGAGCGGAACGTCGAGCCAGGTCTCGTTGCGCTCGATCTGCGCTTCGACGGACTCGAGCGAGGCCAAGAACTCGTCGAGCTTGTGGCTGTCGCGTTGGCCGAGGCGCCGCTTGAGGGCGCGGCTGTCTTCGAGCACGAGGTCGACGACGCGCTTACCGCTCGCGAGGCTCTTGCGGCGGGCGGCGACATCGCCCGGACGATTCGCAGCAAAGTAGCGCTCGAAGATCAGGCGTTGGCGGTGCTCGGCCGGGATGGGCCGACCCTCTTGGTCGAAGGAGAGCGTCGCGACGCGCGACTTGTAGCCGACGCCACCGTCGGTCGAGAGCACGAGCGAGGGGTAGCGCGTGTGCTTGCGCAAGGCACGCGCGGCCACCTGGTCGACCGACTCGCGGTTCTTGTAGCGGTCGAAGCGCACGTCGCCGGCCGTCAGCCAAGTATCGCCAGCCAGGTGGCCAAGCAACTCGCGGCTCAGCGGGTGCGAGAGGCCGCCGAGCATGGTCAAGTCCTGGCGGAAGGGCTCGAGCGATGCGAGGACCCCAGTAAAGCGAAAGTCACGCCCTTGACCGCTGGGGAACCAGCGCCACTGTGCGTTGGCCGCGTCGTTCTCTTCGGGCAGGCTCGCGCCGTTCGGGAAGTAGACGAAGCAAAGACGCTTCTTCGGCGCTGCGCCGCGGGCACGCGGCTGCATGGCTTCGAAGAACGGCAGGGCGCAGAGCACGCCCGAGCCACGGAGAAACGCGCGGCGGTCGAGCTGCCAGGACTTCTTCGTCATCGCGATCCCTTGCGCACCGCAGGCGCAGCTTCTGAGGAGACTTCTGAGGAGGAACGAGCGCCGACGAAGGAAGGCGCTGCCACGACCGCATGGATCAGCGCATGCAAGCTCGCGCCGTGCTTCTCGGTCTCGGCGAGTATAGCCGTGATCTCGGCCTCGTCGGCGAAGGAGACGTCACGGCCATGGGCCCAGGCGAAGAGCTGGCGCGCGAGCCCCCGTTGGAAGGCGTGTAGACCGGGCCCCAGCATCCACGCCCTGAGCCCAGCGAGGCCATCGACCGCGGTCCCATCCGGCAGCGTCGTCGAAGCGTCGATGACCTGGCCCTTGCGCCGCTCCTCGAAGAGCCCGACCGCGCTGTAACGCTCGAAGGCGATGCCATAGGGATCGATGCCGGCGTGGCAGTCGCGGCACGAGTTCTTGTCGCGGTGCGCCTCGAGCTTCTGCTTCAAGGTCAGCTTGTCGAAGCCCGGCGTCGAGCCATCGAGCTCGGGCACGTTCGGTGGTGGCGGCGGCGGCGGGTCGTCGAGGAGCTGCTTGCGCATCCAGACCGCGCGCTTGATCGGATGGGGCTCGAGGCCGTCCGAATGCCCGACCAAGAACGAACCCTGTGTCAGCAACCCGCCGCGACGCCGCGCCGCCGGCAAGGTCACACGGCGGAAGTCGACGCCCTGTACGCCATCTATGCCATAAAAGTCGGCGAGGTTCTGGTTGAGCATCGTGAAGTCGGCGTCGATGAGCGTCGCAAGACTCGCCTTCGAAGCCAGCACCTCATGAACGAAGCGCAGCGTCTCCTCGGCCATGTCGCGCTTGACGAAGCGCGTGAAGCGCGGGAAGCGATCCGGGTCGACCGTCATCTGCAAGAAGCGATCGAGGCGCAGCCACTCGTGCACGAAGGCACTCACGAAGCGCTCGACCTTGGCGTCGCCGAGCAAGCGGTCGACCTCGCTCGTAAGCCGTGCGCGCAGCTCGCCCTTCGACGCCAGCTCGAGCAGCTGCGCATCGGGCGGCGAGTTCCACAAGAAGTAGGCGAGCCGCGAGGCGAGCGCGAAGTCCGTCTGCGCTTCTTCCTCTTCGTCGATGCTGAACAAGAAGCTCGGCGACGTGAGCACCGCGACGAGGACTTCGCGGACCGCGTCTTCGTTGCGCTCGTGCTGCGCGCGCACGCGCCGCCAGGCCTCGAAGTAGCGTTCCACCTCGTCTGTGTGCACAGCGCGCCGATAGGCCCGCGCCAAGAAGCGCTCGAGTACCAGGCGCGTGTAGCTCGCTTCGTCGAGGTCCGCCGGCCGCTCGACGAAGATCGCGCGATGCGAAGCCGGCGGCCAGGTCTCGTAGTAGGGCGCCTCGAACTCGAGCTCTTCGACGAGCAGCGGCGGCCCGCTCTCCTTGTTGCTGTGCACGAGCCGGTCGTTCCAGAGGCCGACCAGCATGAAGCCCGAGAGCTCCTCGTTGTCGCCCGACTCGGGCTCGGGGATCGGCAGGTTCTCGAGGCGCCCGCGGAAGACATAGGTCTGCGCTGCCCCGAGCTCGGCCTCGACCGTCTGGGCGACGTCGAAGGTCGCGTAGTCCATGCCATCATCCGTGCGCGTGCCGACGAAGGCGCGGATCGCCGGGCGCTCGCCTTCGACCTTGCGCATGCGCGCGGCGATGTCGGCGGTCAGCCGCTGCACGAGCGCGTTGCTGTCCGGCAGCTTGGTCACGACCATGCAGCGGAAGCCCGTGAAGAAGGGCCCACCGATCTTCAGGACGTGCTGCCCCTTGCGCATCGCAGCGGCGCAGGCGCGTGTGACCATGAGCGAGGGCTCGGCCTCGGCGTCGGCAGCTCGCGTCACGTTCGCGGATGCGGGCACCTCTGGCCTCAGATCGAAGGTCTTGCCAAACGCCATGACGCGGATCTGCGGCATCTGCGCTTGGTCGACAACGCGGTGGACGACGTCGATCTGGTAGTAGCCGTCGCTCGGAATCGCGATTCGGAAGTCCGCGCTGCTCTCTTCGGGCACGTTCAGCGGCCGCAGGTCGTCGCCCTCGAGCACGAGGTTCTTGGGCTTGGCGACGTCCTTGGCGGCCAGCACGATTCCGTGCTCCACGGTCACGACGCGGCCATCCTCGATGTGCGTGAAGTCCTCGGGAGTGTCGAGCGCGAGCAGCAAGGCTTCGCGCAGCTGCGGGATGTAGCCGCGCGAGGCGCGCACGCGCAGGACGAAGTCGCCGTCGCGCGGGAAGACGCGCTGCATCTCGAGCTTGACGTTCGGCGACGGACCCTGCCACGCACCCGGCGCCTTCTCGACGTGCGGCAGCGCGCCGAAGAGCATGAGGCCCTCCTCGGTGACCTGGAAGCGCTCGGCGTGCGAGCCGCGCAGGCCGATGCTCATCTTGCGCCGGATGCGGTCCTGGTCTTTGACGCTGAGGCGCGAAGCCGTCCCCAAGATGTCGATCGCAAAGTCATTGGTACTAAGCGGCACCGCTTGATAGCCGCCAGTCTTTGCCGCGACCTTGCCCTTGCCGATGTCCTTGCCGAAGCGCACGCGGTACTGCGTCGTCTCGGGTCGTTCGGCGCCGACGATGGCGCGCTCGAGGGCTGCGCGGGCGAGGTCGCGGAAGGTCTCCAAGTGCAGCTGCGAGGCCTGGAGCGTGGCCGCGTCGTTCGAGAAGCCGCGCTTGGATTTTCCGTCATCGGGCAGGCGTCGCTCGAAGGCGACGTCGACGCCGAGCAAGTCGCGCAGCGTGTGGCCATACTGCTCCTTGGTCAGGCGGCGCACGACGGGGCGTGGTGCCTTGCTCCGCGCCTTGGCTGCGTCTTCGAGCGAGGTCCGCAGCCAGGCGACGAGGCGCACGCGCTCGTTCGGGCTCGGCTGGGCTTCGTCCTCGGGCGGCATCTCGCCCGCCTCGATCATCTCGAGGGCCCGGTGCCACTCTTCGGCGTCCTTGCCGTGGACGAAGTCCGGGTCGAGGCGGTCGAGGCGGAAGTCGGCCTCCTGCTCCTTTTCTCCATGGCAGCCGAAGCAGTAGCGCGCGAGTAGGGGGCGAAGCTCGGTCGCCCCGACGCTGTCTGTCGCCGGCCTCGCGCCCTCGGCAGGGCGAGTCTGGGCGCGGGTCACGCCAACCGAGCTGCCGAGCAGGAAGACGGCAAACGTGGTGACGTGGATTCTTGTTAGCGAGTTAAGATTTAGCAAAGGAAGCTCTGGTCTGCTCAGAGAGAGAAGCTCGGCGGCCCGCTTGCCACTCGTCGCGAACTGCCGACCCCAAATCCTAGCTCTGGAGAGCACGAATGCACCGACTTGCCCGCCTGGCCCTCGTCGCGACCCTCGTCTCGGGTCTGCTCGCGGCCCAGAAGCCCGACCTCTACGACTCCGAGGTCGTCCGCGATCTCAAGCTCACGTTCAGCCAGAGCAACTACTGGACGCTGCTCACGCAGAACAAGGCGTCGAACACCAACATCCCGGCCACGCTCGAGATGAACGGTGTCGTCCTGCAGCAAGTGGGCGTGCGCTTCCGCGGCAACACCTCTTACAGCCAGCTACCAGCGGGGTCCGAGAAGAAGAGCTTCAACATCGAGACTGACTGGTCCATTCCGTCGCAGAAGCTCTTCGGCTTCACGAGCCTCAACCTCAACAACGGCTTCCACGACCCGACCTTCGTGCGTGAGGTCATTCTCTACGAGACCATGCGCCGCCATGGTGCTGCACCGCGCGCGAACTTCGTGCGGCTCTGGCTCAACAATGTTTACTGGGGCATCTACATCAATGTGCAGCAGCCCAACAAGGACTTCGCCGACGAAAACTGGAAGACCGGCGAGGGCAATCGCTACCGTGGCTTCCGTAATGGCGGCTTCGGGCGCCTCGATGATTGCGCACTCGTCGACTTGGGCGACTCGCTGACCAGCTATCAGAGCGCCTACCAATTCAAGAAGGGCGACGGGACCGACCTCTTGAACCTCGTGCGCGTGATCAATCGCACACCGTCTGCGACCTTGCAGGACGAGCTGAGCAAGGTTTGGAGCGTCGACCATTCCTACTGGTACATGATCGTGATGAACGTCATGATGCAGTCGGACAGCTACATCGGCTCGGGCAAGGACCACTTCCTTTATGCCGATGATTGGCACGGGCTCACTTATATGTTCCCCTTCGACCTCAACGAGGGGCTCTCGGCTGAAGGGGATCAAACGAGTCTCGCCGTCTTCTACAACTCGACGAACACGCGGCGGCCGGCGCTCAGCAAGACTTTGACCTTTGCCGACTGGCGGGCGCGCTACCTCCCGCACTACCGCACGGGCGTCGAAGAGAGCCAGCCGTGGTCGGTCGTCGGCCCACTCGTCACCAAGTACCAGGCGATGATCGCCGCCGACGTCGCGGCCGATACCAAGAAGATCTACACGACGCAGATGTTCACGGACAATGTGACCCAGAGCGTTGTCTTTGGTCGCACGACGATCCGCGGCATCAAGCCTTCGGTCGATGCACGCGCGGCGTTCTTGGCGACGCAGTCCGAAATCTGGGGCACGTCGGCTCAGCTCAGTGAGCTCGCGCACGCGCCGCAGCGGCCGACGGCCCAGGACACGGTGTGGATCACGGTACGCGCGAGCGGCGCGAGCCAGGTCAACCTGTGGTCGCGCACGCGTGGGCGCTTCACCAAGCAAGCGATGTTCGACGACGGCGCGCACCAGGACGGCGCCGCCAACGACGGTGTCTATGGCGCTTCGATCGCACCGCAGGCGCCCGGCAGTAGCGTCGAATACTACTGCGAAGGCATGACCACCGCCGGCGTCGCGCGCTATCTGCCGCGTTCGGCGGAGTGGAATGCGCCCTCGTACGAGGTCACATGGCCGACCGGCACCAGCCCCGTTCGCATCAACGAGTTCATGGCGTCCAACTCGAAGACCATCGTCGACGAGAAGCAGCAATACGACGACTGGCTCGAGCTCTACAACGACTCGGGCTCATCGGTCAACGTTGGTGGCCACTACTTGACGGATGACCCCTTGCAACCGACCAAGTACCAGATCCCGGCCAACACCGTGATCCCTGCCTTCGGGACCATCCTCATCTGGTGCGATGAAGACGGGACACAGGGGCCTTTGCACGCAAACTTCAAGCTCTCGGCCTCGGGCGAGGACATCCTCTTCTTTGCACCCGATGGCACGACGCAGCTCGATGGGATCCGCTTCGGTTCTCAGTACACGGACATCTCGACCGGACGGCTCGTCGACGGAAAGGCGCCCTACGTCACCTTCCTCGATGCATCGCCGACGCTGCCCAACAAGGCGACGACGGGTCACCGTCGCTACTCGGCTCTCGACGCCGCGACGCATCCGATGCTCATCGCGGGCAGCGGGTCGCCGAAGATCGCAGGCGCCCTCACTTGGAATCTGTCCGGTGGTCCGACCTCGAGCGTGTTCGCGCTCTTCGTCGCGGGTGCAGGTGGCAACCTCGAGCTGAGCGCCTTCCAGCTCTCGTTCTTACTCGGAGATCCTGTCCTCTTCGTGTTGCCGCTGCCGAGCGACGCGAGCGGCAAGGCGAGCTTGACGATTCCGATTCCGGACGACACGGCCCTCGTCGGCGCCCACGTCTTCGGTCAAGCTTTCTCGCCCCAAGGCACGGGTTGGCAAGCATCGTCGGCGGTCGAAACCGTCGTCGGACCCAAGTAAGGCGTTGGAACCCAAGTCGGGGCATCGGACTGTGATGGCAGAAGCGGAGAGGCAAGTCGTGCTGCGGCCCGAGGCTGCAGGTCGGCACGAAGCCAAGTACCTGGTCAACGAGGACGTCGCGCGCGCGATCGCGTCGTTCGCGCTGCCTTGGGTGCAGCCCGACCCCTACACAGTGGGGCCGAGGGCGAGCTACGAGATCCGTAGTCTCTACTTCGACAGCCCCGACTTCCGGCTCTACCGCTCGACGATGGATGGACTCGCGGAGCGCTACAAGCTCCGCGTGCGGCGCTACCCGGGTTGCCCGATCTACTTCCTCGAGTGCAAGCGCAAGAACCGCGACCTCATCCTCAAGAGTCGACGCAAGCTCGTCGTCCCGACCATGCAGGATGTCGTTTCCTGGCTCGGCAAGGCGCCCCTCGATGACTCGGAGTACGTGGCGCAGGCGACGCGCATCGGGGCCCAGCCCGTGCTCGACGTCGGCTACGAGCGTCAGGCTTATGTCGGTGCTTACCACCTCGGCACGCGGCTGACCTTTGATCGGCAGCTCTGCTTTGCTGGCGTGGAGGACCTCGAGATCGGTGATGCAGCGAAGGATTGGCGGCCTGTCGGCATCGACGGGGTCGTCCTCGAACTCAAGTTCTTCCGCGGCATGCCGGGATGGATGCAAGAGATCGTGCGCCGTTTTGGGCTTCGCCGCTGCTCGTTCAGCAAGTACTGTCTGGCTGTGCAAGCTTGGCGGCGGGGCACGCCGCTCTTCTCTCGCTGATGCCAGTCCGCGGGCTTCGCGCTCCGAGGACCTGAACACGAACCCATGACCTCGCAGAGCCCCTTCGCTTCGTCGACGCCCGTCAGCGCGAGCTCGCTCGGAGCGGTCGAAGGCCTCGACATCGAGGCCCTCGTGTTGACGGTCCTTGCGTCCGCCGTCCTCGGGCAGATGGTCGCTTGGATCTATGGTCGCGTGCAGCGCGGACCGACCTACTCGCCGGTCATGGCGCAGTCCCTCGTCGTCCTGACGATGGTCATCGCCCTCGTGTTGCTCGCGATCGGAGACTCGCTCGCGCGAGCCTTCGGGCTCTTCGGTGCGCTTGCGCTGATTCGCTTCCGCACGCCGGTCAAGGACACGCGAGACACCGTGTTTCTCTTTTATGCGGTCGTGATCGGCATCCTCGTTGGTTCGCAGAACTTCCTCGCGGCGGCGATTGGAACCGTTCTTGTTGGGCTCGTGATCTTGTGGCTTTGGTTCTCGAGTTTCGGCGAGGTCCGCGGCACGGATGGCTTGCTGCGCTTTCGTTGTCCGCCTGGTGGTGAGAGCGAACGCCGCGTCCACGGTATCCTCCAGCGCTTCTGCCGAAGTCAGAGCTTGCTCCATATGCGTGGCGAAGGGCTCGAGAGCGAGTTTGCCTATGAGGTCGCGCTGCGCGATCCTCGAGCTTCTTCGAAGCTCATCGGTGAGGTCTCGGCAATCGAAGAAGTGACCCACGTGTCGTACTTGGCCCAACGTGAGGACCTCGCGCCATGACGCCGTTGCGCAGAGTGCTGGCCTTCTTGGTTTGGTTCTTGGCACTCCTTGTCTGCGTCTGGCTCTGGAGTCGACGCCAGCCTGTCAGCAGCGCGCAGGCCATCGTCGAAGAGGGGCGCCACCGTATCGCCTTCGAGATCGACGGCGTGCTCCAGGAAGTCGCGGCGCGGCTGCACGCAATCGTCGACGAGGGCGCCTTGCTAGCGTCCCTCGATACTTCGGTCTTGCAGCACGAACTCACGCAGAGCAAGTGCGAACTCGAGCGCCTGCGCGCCGAGCAAGCGCGCGAAGCGGCGCAGATCGCGAGCGAGGTCGCTGGGCGTCCGAGCGAACGCGCGCTCGACTTGCGCCGTCTCGAGCGCGACATCGAGACGACGCACATCACGTTGCTGCAAAGCTTGACGACCCAAGAAGAGGATCGTGTGCTCCTCGCCGGCTTCGAGCTCCAGTTGGCGCGCAGCTCCAAGCTCGCCGACGAGGACCTCGGGGCGCGTTCGCGCTTCGAGGTCGACGCGACGCGTCGCGACGCCACGAAGCGGCGCATCGAAGAGCGCGAAGCGACGATCGCCGCACTGCGCAAGAACATGGCGAGCGCGACCGAGCGCCTCGAAGAAGCGCGACGTGAGACCGTCGAGGTCGACGCCAGCGTCTTGCTTCGTCCCTTCGAAGTCGCGGTGGCGGCGCAGGAGGCGCGCATCGCGGCGCTCACGGAACGCCTCCGTCGGGTCAGCTTGAAGGCGCCCTTTCGCGCGCGCGTCGCCTTGGTCCACGCGCGTCCTGGCGAGTTCGTCGCCGCCGGCCGCCCGGTCCTCGAGCTCGTCGAAGAAGCGCCGCGCTTCGCGACCGGCTACGTCGCGCCCGAGCACATGGCGCGCTTCGCAGACGGCGTCGCCGTCCAACTCGCCGCCCGTACGGCCGCAGGTGCAACAGCGCGCGCCACCACCCTCGTCTCGGCGCGCGTCGAGGCCCGCGGCGCCGTCGTCGAGCTCATGCCCGAGCGCCTTTGGCTCGAGGGCCGCATCCCGCGCTACGGCATCGCGGTCCGCTTCGCGCTCGAGCCGCAGGCGCCGCAGCTCTACCCGGGGCAAGTCCTCGACGTCATAGCACTCGAGCAGCGCTGACCGCAGACCAGCGCGGCTCGTTCAGTAGACCCAGGGTCGCGCCTGTTTGATCGCGAGCTTGTTCGCGGCAGTGACCTTGAACTCCACTTCGACCGCGAAGAGGGCCTCGGGCGCCAGGTCCAAGACCTCGCGGAAGTGCCGCTCGATCTTCGCGAGCGCCTCACGCAGGTCGTCTTGCTGCAGAGTACTCAGCAAGGACTTGCCAGGGCTCGTGGTCGCATAGCGAACGACGCGGTCGAGGCGCCAATCGGCCTTGCTGAGCAGCGCCTCCTCGGGGCTCGCCTCGGCGCTCGGGTTCGTCACCAGGTCCTCACCGAGCGCGACGTTGATGTAGTTCGTCTGCTCGCTCTCGTAGACGACGTCGCTGCTCACAGCCACGCCGTTGATGCGTTCCTTGGCGAAGTTCGGGTGCAGGAGCACGCCCATCGCCGTCGCGAAGTGATCGATGCGGTAGAAGTCACGCTCGTCGAAGGCGCGTTCGGTCCAGAGACTCGCCCAGACTTGACGCACTGTCTTCGCCAAATGACCTTCGCTCGGCTTGTGCGTGAACGAGTCGTAGAGGCCCGCGCCGCTGAAGGCTGGCAGGTCTTCGTTGTTCGTGCTCGAGCGGCAGCGAATCGACATCCCTTCCGCGAAGCGCGCCTGGACCGCCGCGATCGCTGCCTCGAGCTGCGCGGGCATCTTGCCCTTTTCGATCTTCTTGCGCAGGTCGGCGAGCGCTCGCGCGCGCGCCGGCCCGGGCGTGCCGAAGTCCTTGACTTCGATCATCGCGCGCGCCACGTCGTAGAGCCCGTTCGCGCGCATGAACTCGTCATAGAACGAGAAGGGGATCGCGAAGCCGAAGTCGACGGTGCGCAGCGGCAAGTCGAGCTTGCGCAGCTCGGCGAGGTTTGCGGCCTTGACGCCGACGGCGCGCCAGTCTGCGTGTCCGACCTCGTCGAGCGAGCGGATCGTCGTCACGCTGAGGTCGCGCTCGAGACGCGGTGCCATGCGCGGGCGCAAGGCCTCGAAGTGCCGCAGCGCGACAGCCGCGTCGACCTCGCGCACGCTGTAGCCATCCGCGCGCACTTCGAGCTCGACCCACTTGCCCGCGAGATCGCGAAGGCGCTCGTCGCTCGCTGCAGCAGCGACGTAGGCGTTGGGCACGTCGTCTTGCACGGCCCGCAGGTTGACGTGGCTGAGCGGCGTCTGCCGCACGGCGGTCAAGATGCCGGCGACGCGAGGCAAGTCGTTCGGCAAGGCCGCGTAGACGACGACGTCGCGCGGCTCGGGTCGCTCGTCGACCTTCATGAAGCGCAGGCGGCCGTAGCTCTTGCCGCGATGCAGCGGCAAGAAAGCGATATCGCGATAGAGGTCGTCGTCACCGAAGACGCCGATGCCGCGCTTCTCGTAGAGCGCCTTCTCCGCTTCGGTCACGCGGATTGCAGGGCCGATCGGGTGGTAGGCCATGCGGCCTCGAAGGAGTTCGGACTTGGCCCCGAGTACGTCGAAGGCGCTCTCGATCAAGCGGAAGGGATAGGCGTCGTTGGGTTCGAACTCGAAGGTGTAGAGCCCCATCGAAGCGTCGGGCGCCTTCAAGAGCGGCCGGTAGACGAGGACGCCGCGCATGGTGGCCGTGCCGGATGCTGCGCCCGACGCCCTGTCGCTCGGGCGACCGAAGCCGCGACCGCCACCGCCGATGCCCATCGCGCCCATGAACATCGGGTGCGCACGCCACTTCTTCGTGTTCATGAACCAGAGCTTCGGTGCGGGGCCGCCGGCGCCTGTGATCACGAACTTGACGAACTCGAGGCGGCGCAGCTGCGTGTCGATCATGACCTCGTCGCCTTGGTAGGCGAGGCGTTCGAAGCTCGCGCGATCCTCGATGGTCGCGAGCCCGTCGGCCGGGTCGAGCGCTTCGGGTTCGACCACGGTCGCCGCGCGTGCAGCGCCACGCCCGAAGCCGCCCATGTCCGCATCATCGCCGACACTCGGTGCGGGGAAGGCGTGGTCGAACTCGCGCTTGCCGAGCAGGCCATCGCGATTGCCATCGAGGCGGCGCAGGGTCTTCGCCGCGGCGCTGACTTCGTCGGCGTCGATGCGGCCGTCGCGATTGGTGTCGAAGGGGTTGCCGGCCGCGGTCGGGGCGCCGCCCGGCGGCATGCCTGGTGGCCCGCCTGGTGGGAACCCTGGCGGCATGCCCGGCGGCCCGCCGCGTCGATCCCCGAAGCCGCGTCCGCGCCGCGGCGCGCCGAACTCGTCGGGCGCGAGCGCCTTGTCGCCGTCGCGGTCGAGTGCCGCGAGGTGCCGCGGCGCGGCTTCGATCTCGGCGGCGTCGACTTGACCATCCTGGTTGCGGTCGAGGACGCTGCGCAGGTTGACTGGCGTGTTCTGGGCTGCGGCAGATCCTTGGCTAGCGATGACGCTGCTGAGCGCGAGGGAAGCGAAGGCGAGCCAGCCGATGGTTTCGCTCGCGCGTGGTTTGTCTTTCATTGGGGGCATGGTCATGGAGAGCTGGAAGAGAGCATCGCGGAGTCAGCGACGACTCCAATCGCAGTGCGGCGAACCCAGCCGCGCCCGCGGTCGCTCTCGATGCGCGCCCAGCGATCCGAGGCTTCGACGACGTGGACCGTCGTTCCGGCCCCGAGGGCGAAGGCGCGGGCCGCGCGACTCGACGGCGCCGTCCGCACGTCGCAGCGCGCGACCGTGACGAGCGCGCGCGAGGCCGCTTTTGACGCGGTCTCGGCGACGAGCAGGGAACTCAGCATCGCACTGACGCTGCCGAGGATGACCAAGGCGGTCGCGGCTACCAAGCGGCGGCGCGCGAGGAGGCAGAATCCCAGCGCTTGGAGTGCGAGGCCTACCCAGAGCAGCGCTCGGGGTGAAAGAGCGTCGTCGAGGATGCGCGTGACGAAGCTGCCAGAAGCGAGAGGTGTACTCGCAAGCCCGAGGCGAGCGCGGCAAGCCCGCTGCGCGGCAACGAGGTCCGTGTCGTCGGCGTCGTCGGGCTTCGCAAGGGCTGCTCGTTCGAAGGCGAGCAGCGCATCGGCGAAGTGCCCGCCGCGGAACAAGGAGAGACCTGCGTTGTGCAAGGCGTCCGCGCGCACGCCCGGCACGAGCGCCGCGACTTGCTGCCAAGCGCGCGCAGCCTCGGGTGCGCTGTTGCTGGACGCATCGTCGATCGAAGCCAGGGCCGTCGCTGTCGCGAGGTAAGCACGCGCGAGCTCGAGACGCGTTGCGGGATCGAGGGTCGGAGCGCTCTGCCCGGGAAGGCTCGACCGTGGACTCGTCGGCGGCGTGGCACGGTCTAGGGCACGGTCGAGGGCGAAGACGAGCGCGGCGACGAAGAGCAGCGCGAGCACGATGGCCACGGGACCTCGTTCGCGCGCTTGGTGCTGCTCAGCGCGGCGCTCCGCTTCGAAGTCCCGCACGAGTGCGCGCAGCTGCTCGACATCGTCCGAGTCAGCCTTTGGCGTCTCGCGCGCTGCTAGCGCGGCATAGCGGCGTCGATACGTCGTCTCGAGCGCGGCCGCGAGGCGCGGGGCGTTGCTGCGCGCGATGCCGCAGGCTTCGAGCGTGCGCGCCCTGCGCTCGCGTTCGCCTTCGCTCGGCAGCGATGGGTCGAGGCACTGCAAATAGCGACCGAGGAGTTGCTCGACCTCCGTTGGATCTTGGCTCTCTTGGATCGCGGTGGCGATGGCGGCAGGGCTCGCGAGGAAGTCGCTGCGGCGCCGCCGCAGCCAGGCAAGCGCGGCGCACGCGAGCGCCAGGAGCCAAGGTGCGAGGGGAAGCACGCTGCGCTTCCAGCGGGCAACCGTGGACGCGCTGTCGCTGTCGCTGTCGAACGCGCTCTCGAGCCGCGCCGGGTCCTCGAGGTCGACGCTGCGTGGTCGCATCCACGCGTCGCTAGCCGCGCTGACATCTGGCGTGCCAACATCACGGTCCGCCTCGCGGCCCTCGGCCGGGCTCGTCGCAGCTCGCGGCTTCGTCGCTTCGGCAGAAGCGCCGAGGGCTTGCGCTTCGCTGCGGTGGACGACGTAGCGGCCGCGCTCCGGATCGAACCACGACGACTCGATCGCGGGCAGCCGCGCGTTCGCTGGGTCGGTGACGACGAGCTCGGCGAAGACGACGTAGCGACCGGCTTCACGAAGCTCGCGGTAGCCGCGCACGTGCACGCCGTTGCCCGTCGGGAGCTGCGGTGCCTTCCACGCCTCGAGGTCCGCCTGCCCACGGACCTCGAAGGTCCATGGGCGCGACCCATCGCTCGCGACGGGACCGACATCGCTGCTGACCTCGAAGCTGCCGACCGCGCCCGTGAAAGACGCAGGCCTGCCTTCGGTCGGCAGCGGGCGAACCACGACTTCGCGTGCTGCACCTGTGAGCGTGACTACGCGGCGCTCGGTTGGGCGACGGTCGCCGACGAAGTCTTCTTCGAAGCGTTCGGACCACGTGTAGCTGACGGTGGGGGCGGCGAGGACGAGGCGGCCAGGACGCGTCGCGACGAAGTGCACGGCGGCGTGCAGGTTCGGTCGCTCGTTTGCTTTGAGGTCCTGCGCCGCGCCGCCGGGCGCGATCTGGATGCGTTCGGCGAGGACCTTCTGTCCTTCGACGACGATGCTGACGCGGTCGTTCGTCGGCGCGTTTTCGCGGATCGGGGTCTTCGCGTCGAGGCGGCGTGCGCCGTCGAGTTCACGGAAGAAGGCTGCGTCCACCCGCAGGGGCACGTCGAGGCGCTGGCGCGAGAACTGCAGTGCATGACGCTCGAAGAAGGCTGCGTCGTAGTTCACTACGAGGGCGACTTCGAAGCTCTGGCCTTCCCAAAGCTCGGTCGGGGCCACGACCTCGACTTGGACTCGCTCGTCGCGCGCGGGTCCTTGCGCGCTTGCGGCTGCGTGCGCGACGAGGCAGCAGAAAGCGCCGAGGACGACGCCCGAACTGAAGGTGCTGCCCACGCTACCAGTCCCTCGGCACCTGGCCCGCGTTCGCCGCGCGAAGCTCTTGGCGCAGCTCGCGCTTCGCGGCTTCGTTCTCCTCGACCTTGCGTAAGAGCGCCGCGAGCGCGTTTGCGTCGAGGCGCGAGGCCTCCTGCATCTTGGCTTCGCGCTCGATGGTCTCGCGCGGACCCTCTTGCTCTTTCTTGGAGCGCTCCTTCTTGGTCTGCCGCGCTGCCTCGGCCTCGTCGCGCTTCAGCTCGAGGATCGCGAGCTTGTTGTCGGCGCGCGCGAGGTTGCGGCGCAGCTCGGGCCAGTCGTCGCGCGTCATCACGGCGAGGCTCCAGGAAGCCTTGGCTTTCCGCACCTCATCGATTGCGAGTTTCAAGGCCGTGGGGTCGGCTTCGACGAGGGTCGCTTCGGCCTCGGCGCGCTCGCCAGCTCGAAAGGCCGCGTTGCCGATCAAGAAGTCGCGTATGCCGGCCATGGCGCTTCCGCCGCGCGCTGCCAGGGCTTCGGCCGCGACTTCGCAGGTCGCGAGGTCGCCGATTTCGAGGCTAGCGAGCGAACGCAGCCAGTAGAGTTCGGCAGGTCCTTGCTCGCCGAGCTCGGCTTCCAAGGCGCGCAGGCTCGTGAGGGCGCGCTTGGCATCGCCCTGCACGTAGGCAGCGCGCGCCGCGTCGACCGAGGTCATGCGCGCGGTGGCGGCGTCGGCAACGTAGAGCGCGACTACGGAGCAGAGGCCCCAGGTCGCCCAGGCGAAGCGCGAAGGGCAAGGTCTCGTCGTGTCGTGCGGCATCGTCTCCAAACGAGGAGATGATAGCCGGCTCGTTTGCGATCAGGTCTTGGCCTTGACAGTGTCTTTGGATTCGGCGGACTTCGCGTCGTTCGACGTGCCGTCGGAATCGCTGCTGCTGTCCGTCGTGCTCGTTGCGTTCGTCGCCGCGTTCGTCGCCGCGTTCGTCGACGTGCCGTCGTCGGCAGCCCGCGTGTTGCCGCCCTTCGTCGTCGTGGTCTTGCTGCCCTGCGTTGGACGGCCAGTGTTCGCCGCCGTGTTCGCCTTGTTGTTCCCCTGCGCCACGTCGTTGGACGCGACTGCCGCCTGCTGCGCGAGCGACTTGGCCGCCGTCTGCGCGAGTGCCTGCTGCCAAGCGTTCCATTCCTGCAGCACGTTGGCCGCGCGGTGGCTCGAGTTGCCGGCTTCGTCGAACTCCTTGGCGCTGTCGAGCAAGAGGCGGTTGACATCGAGGTCGACCGTGTGCGCGAGTTCTATGAGCATGCCTTCGGAGAAGCGGAAGATCGCGTTGTCGGTCTGGACAAGGCGCAAGAAGAGCTGCCGCACTTGGTGGGTGAGCGCTTCGTGCAGTTCCTCGGGGCTGATCATGCCAGCGTCGAGGAGGTTGTCGCCGGACACGTTCTCTCCTTGGTTGCGACCAAGGAAGCGCTCGAGTTGGCGTCGCGTCAAGTAGCCAAGGCCAACGAGGATCTCGCCGAGACGCAACCCTTCCGGGGTGTGATCGCTGGTCGCGTGGACGAGCTTGCCGTCGATCAACTGGACGATGAAGTTCTCGTGCGGGCTATCGACCCAGAGCACGCCCGTTTTGTTGCCGAAGGCCAGGAAGCCCAAGAGCTCGGCGAGGCCGACCGTCCACGAGTTGCCGAAGAGGCCTTGCTTGGCGACGTCGAAGCTCGGCGGCACTGCCGGCCGCGGCTCGCTCTGCTTGTTGTCGGGCGTCGTTTCACGCGCGAAGAGGCGGCGCAAGAAGCCCTGACGCTCGTGGTCGCGGTTGCTGTCTTCCTTGCCCTCGCCGATGACCCGCAGGATCAGTTCGACCTGCTGCAAGGCGCCCTCGAGGTTGTGGGCGAGAAAGGTCGCCTGTTCCGCTTCGATCCCGGGCAGGGCCTTCTCGGCGCGGAGGCAGAGCTTCGTGCACTTTTCCACGAGGGAGGCGAGAACGTCGAGATCGGTCGCGGGATGCGCGTTCATGCGAGTGATCGTTGTCGAGGTCTTCGGACGAGGGGCGCCACGAACGGCAACCCATCGCTTCATCGGCTGTGTGCGCGAGCGGGCTTGACAGCAAGCTCGTGATGTTGCTTCAGGCGGGCGACACGCGGATCCGAACAGTGGCAAACAGGCGATAGCGCCGAAGCCATGAGGACATATCGGATGTTGACGATCCCGCGCGCGGCGCCACCGAACCCTATCCATGCTTGGAACGACGACCCTCAGTTCGTCTCCTTGTTCCGCTCGATCGCGACGCACACCATCGTCGACCACGTGCGCTGCTTCATGCTGGCGCAGTTCTGCCGGCAAGTGAACACGCTCGCGGGCGACGTCGCTGAGGTGGGTGTGTACCGCGGCGGCACAGCCAAGCTGCTAGCGACGCTCCGCACGCCCGGCAAGGACTTGCACCTCTTCGATACCTTCGCTGGCATGCCGACTTGTGATCCCGCGCGAGACAAGCACTCGCTCGGCGACTTCGCGGACACGAGTGAGACTGCGGTGCGCGACTTCCT
Source organism: uncultured bacterium (assembly GCA_937858895.1). Taxonomy (GTDB): domain Bacteria; phylum Planctomycetota; class UBA1135; order UBA1135; genus JACKHW01. Next base: position 16,748 of record CALLZN010000203.1, read on the forward strand.
CGGTGACGCCGCGGACGTTCACATGCACAAAGGCGTGTTCCCGGCGACGGGCGCGGCGGTGACGACCCGGCGCTTCAGCCTCGTGCACGTCGACTGCGACATCTACCAGAGCGTGCTCGACTGCTGCCGCTTCTTCCATCCCCGCATGGTGCAAGGTGGAGTTCTCGTCTTCGATGACTACGGTTTCGTGAGCTGCCCGGGTGCGAAGAACGCGGTCGACGAGTACTTCGCGACGCAGTTGGAGACGCCGATCTACTTGCCGACGGGTCAGGCCTTCGTCGTCAAGCTCTAAATGGCAGTGGACGGCACGTCGAACCTCTCAGTTCGAGTAGCTGAGGTTCGTCGGCCGACCGAACTGCAGGACGTTGAGGAGGGGGTTGACGGCGATGGGTTGGTAGTAGAGCGGAACGCCGACGACGGACTTGATGGCTTCGTTCGGGAAAGTGAGCGTGACAGGGGTCGCGTTCCCATCGATCGTCGTGACCAGGACGGTCATGGGGAGAAAAAGTCCCGTCGGATTCAAGAAGAGCTGGTTCTCGAAACCTGGGACCGTCACCCCTGCGGAGAACCGGGCAGAAGCCAGGTAGATGACATGCGCGATGCCAGGTTGCCCTACCAGTTGCAACTCGAGCGGTACGCTACCGCTCGCCCAGCGAGGAAAGTACCGTGTTGATTTCGAGTACAGGAGCGACGTGCTCGAGTCCTCGAAGAGCTCGATCTCGTCGAGATTGAAGCGAACCTTCCGTGGATTCGCCAGTGTGCTAAGCCTGAATTCAAGGCGGATCGCATCGGCGTCTTCATCCGGCACGAAGCGCTCGCCGTACTGCATGAGAATCTTGGTATTGCCGTCAGCCACTTGTGCATGCTTCGTCAAAGGCTTCCATGTCGACCCACTTCGTGCGCTGGCTTGGAAATCAACGTATCCCCATTCGGTGACGACGGTGGCGTGCACATCTACGCGTAGAATGTATGGCTTGCCTTTGCTGAGCCGCACGGACTGCTGGATGCTGTGCGGCGTACCGCTGAGCACCGTCGCGCCGTAGGCCTGCGAGATCACCGATCCGTTCGTCGCGAAGTCCTCGATCGCTATGTTCTCGGCAAAGCCATTGAAGCTCCAAGGCGCGATCGAGATGCGAGAAGCTTGGAAGTTGCCGTTGACGAGCAGGTTGGCCTGGGCGGACGCGAGGCTCGCGCAGGCGAGGAGGGTAAACGGTAGGAAGATTGCTTTCATGTTCGCTGTGGGTTGGAAGTGGGTTGGGACTG
>CALLZN010000204.1 GCA_937858895.1 uncultured bacterium
CCGCCGCAGCTCGAAGGTGTCACCGAGGTCGCGTGGGGGAGTCCGAAGTGGAAGGCGAGCGAAGGCGAGGATCGCTTCCGTCGCTCGATCTACACGTTTCAGAAGCGGACCGCGCCGTTCGCGCTTTACCAGACTTTTGATGCACCGAGCGGCGAGGCTTGTAGCGCGCGCCGCGAGAAGTCGAACACGCCGCTGCAGGCCCTGTCGCTGCTGAACGATCCGCTGATGCTCGAGCTCGCACAGCGTTTCGGTAGTCGGCTTGCGCGTGAGTGCGATGCAGTGCCTGCTGCGAATGCTCACGATGAGTGCATGCCTCGCGCGTTTCGATCTGTGCTCACGCGCGGTCCGACGCGAGACGAACACGAGGCTCTCATGGGCTTTTTCCGGACCTCTTACGCGCGCTTTCTTCGCGACGACGTCGCGGCGCGCGCAGTCGCTGGTCCAGGCGAGGGCAGCGCAGCGCTGCGTGCCGCTTGGACTGCGGTCGCGCGTGTGCTCTTCAGTCTCGACGAGGCCGTTACGCGAAGCTGATCATGGTGCAGCCCGACGAAGTACAGCACGTCTCTCGCCGCCACTTCCTCTCGGACTGCGGCGTCGGCCTCGGCAAGATCGCGGCCGCGGGGCTCCTTGCGGATGGGTTGCGAGCCGGTGGTGGGGTCGCGGACTCGCAGCGCGGTGCGGGCGAGCCGCAGTTCCAGGCTCGTGCCAAGGCGGTCATTCATCTCTTCATGGCGGGCGCACCGAGTCAACTCGAGCTCTTCGACCCGAAGCCGGAGCTCACGCGCCTCGAGGGCAAGCCGCTGCCCGCGTCCATCATCGGCGACCAACGCTATGCCTTCATCCAGCCGGATGCGGCCGTGCTCGGACCGCGCTTCGCTTTTACCAAGCACGGTGCGTCGGGGATCGAGCTCGGCGCGCCGCTGCCCTACCTCGCCAAGGTCGTGGACAAGCTCTGCTTCGTGCGCTCGATGCACACCGATCAGTTCAACCACGCGCCCGCGCAGCTTTTGATGAACACGGGCTTCCAGCAGCCGGGGCGTCCGAGCCTCGGTTCTTGGACGATCTATGGGCTTGGTGCGGAGACGAGCCAGCTGCCGGCCTTCGTCGCCATGAGCACGGGCAGCGGCCTCAGCGGCGGGACGGCGCTGTGGTCGAGTGGGTTTCTGCCGAAGCAGTACGGCGGGGTGCGGTTTCGGAACGGACGCGATCCCATCCTCAATGTCGCGACGCCGGTCGGAATCCGTGATGCCTTGCAGTCGGAGACCTTCTCACTCGTTGCTCGGCTCAATCAACAGCGACGTGACATCGTCGGTGATCCGGAGATCGATGCGCGGATCCAGGCTTTTGAGATGGCCGCGAGACTGCAGGTCTCGGCCCCCGAACTCATGGACTTGCGAAGTGAGAGCAAGGAGACGCTCGCGCTCTACGGCTGCGATGCGGATCGTCCGTCCTTCGCGCGTGCGTGTCTGCTCGCGAGGCGCATGGTCGAGCGCGGGGTGCGCTTCATCAGCATCTTCCACGAGGGTTGGGACGCGCACACGGACGTCGCTGGCAACGTGAACAACAACTGTCGCGCGACCGACCAGGGCTCGGCTGCACTCGTCGCCGATCTCGCGCGCCGCGGTTTGCTCGACGAGACCCTCGTGATCTGGGGTGGCGAGTTTGGGCGCACGCCGATGGTCGAGACGAATCCGGCGCTCGGTCGCAGTGCTGGCCGCGATCACCATCCGCAGGCCTTCACGATGTGGATGGCCGGCGGCGGTATGCGCCAGGGTTTTGCTTATGGCGCGACCGACGACTTCGGCTTTCACATCGTCGAGAAGCCGGTTCACGTCTACGACTTGCAGGCGACGATTTTGCACGCGCTCGGCTTGGACCACGAGCGACTGACCTATCGGGCGGCGGGGCGTGATTTTCGCTTGACCGACGTGCACGGCAAGGTCGTGCGTGACTTGCTCGCTTAGTTGGTTACCGAGGTGTCGAACTGCGCGTCAGGCGTGGATGCCTTGCACCACGGTACGCGGGCAGCTCAAAGCACGCGGCGGGTCGCGTGTCCGTCAGCGCACGTCCTGTCAGCGGCCGAGCGACGTCGGCGCGGGCGCAGACAGACGCAGATCGTCCGGGTAGACGGCGAGCCCTTGCACGACCACGGGGACACCACGCAACAGGCCCGCAGGAATCGTCGTCGATGATCGGCGAATACCGCCTGTCATGACTGTTCCAACATCGAGCACGTAGTGTGAGAGGGAGACATAGAGATCGCCGAGTCCTCCGGCGAGAAGCGGAGACGAAGTCGACAAACTGAACATGGTTGCGACGACGCTTGCTCCCGGCGCGAAGGCGCGCGTATCGAGCGACGAAACCGACGAGTAAGAAGCGACCATCGAAGGGACCGTCGCAACAATGAAGCGACCGTTGCCGCTGTGTGCCCTGCTCGGCAGGGTCACGTGAGAATCGACGACGACCGATGACGCTGAACCGGTTGTTTGTACTGCATATGCTGCGCCGAGCGGCGTCAGCACGGTCGTTGTGTCTCCGGCGACGAAGAGCGTGCTGCCGTCGACATCGACCGCCGGTGCCCCGAAGATCGCATTCGTTGCTATGCATTGTCCTTCCGCAAACCACACGCGAGAGCCGTTGACGAGTTGTAACGGAGCCTGACCAAACCCGTTCTTGGGGCGGCTGCCCCGGATCGTGCACCCGGTCATTGCTACCGTGCTCGCGTCGATTCCAAGACCACCATCCACGATGTCGCAATTGCTCAAGGTGACATTGCTGCACTGATCGATCGAGCTGAGTATCGGCTGCAGTTGAAAGCTGCCGCCACTGATCTTCAGGTCCTCGAGGTGCACGTGCCCGGCGTTGAAGCCGACTTCGACCGTGACCCCCCCAAATATGTTCGCGGTTTCGATCGCCCGAACCGTCGCCGCATGGCCTTGCGGCAAGGAGAGCACGAAGATGCGAGGCGTATCAAATCCTTCGATTCTCAGTTGGACTCCTGGCTCACCGACGAGATGCACACCCTTACGGACGTAGATCACACGTTCGTAGTTGCCGGCCTTGACGGTAATCGTGTCTCCTGGCTGCGCAGCATCGAGTGCAGACTGGATGCGCGTGAAGGCTCCGCCGAATCCCGTCGCATCGACGCGGAGTGTTCGCTGCGCACGGACGAGGCAAGGGAGGACGAAGAGAAGGACCGCGCTCAGTGCGGCGATTTCTAGGGACGTGTTCTTCATGGGACAGGAATGGAAATTGGTCTGGGTCATGGGATCACCGATCGTAACATAGTGGTCGATGATGTGGGCTTGTCACGACCCGGCAAGCATTCGTCGACGAGTGCCCGCCGCAATGAGGCGATCTGGTCGCACTCCGGTGCTCCGCAGCTCTTTCGCTTGACCGACGTGCACGGCAAGGTCGTGCGTGACTTGCTCGCTTAGCGCATTCTCCGACTTACGGATTTGACCATGCAGGAAACTCGCTCGCTGCCGCGGCTCGGCCGTCGCTCTCTTGCCCCGCTGTGGCTCGCATCTCTCTTAGTCGTCGCCGCCGCGGCCGTGATCTCGCCCGCGCAAGACAGCGGCGCTGCAGCGCCTTGGGTCGAACTCTTCGACGGCAAGACGCTCGACGGGTGGACGCAGTGGAACGGCACGGCCGACTACCGTGTCGAAGGCGACATGATCGTCGGCACGACTGCGAAGGGCAGTCCCAACTCCTTCCTTGCTACGAAGCGCTTCTTCGGCGACTTCGAGCTCGAGTTCGAGACCAAGCTCTTCGACGACGGGCTCAACTCAGGCGTTCAGATTCGCAGCCACAGCTATCCGAGCTACCGTGACGGGCGCGTGCACGGCTACCAAGTCGAGATCGCGACCAACGGAAACGCTGGTTTCATCTACGACGAGGCGCGCCGTGGTTGGCTCAGCAAGGAGCGCGAAGGCGAGGAAAAGCGCGCCGCATTCGAGCGCGGAGCGTGGAATCGCTATCGCGTTGTTTGCCAAGGTTCGTCGATCCGAACCTGGATCAACGACATCGCGATCGCCGACGTCACTGACTCGATGGTGGCGAACGGCTTCATCGCGCTACAAGTGCACTCCGTCGATGGCGACCAGAAATGGCGCGTGGCTTGGCGCAAGATCCGCATCCGTGAGATCGGTGACGGTGGTGGCTGGACGAGCCTCTTCGACGGTCGCAGTCTCGCCGGCTGGAAGGTCAACGAGAACCCGGATTCGGTCCGCGTCGTCGACGGCGCGATGGTCGTCAAGGGGCCGCGCGCGCACGTCTTCTACGGCGGGCCGGTTTACTCGCACAGCTTCAAGAACTTCGACTTCATCGCACAAGTGAAGACACGTCCGCAGGCGAACTCGGGCATCTACTTTCACACGGAGTTCCAGAAGAGCGGTTGGCCGGCGCGTGGCTACGAGTGCCAGGTCAACAACACGCAGAGCGACTGGCGTCGCACGGGCGGCCTCTACGCGGTCCAAGACGTGCGCGAGGCGCCCGCGCCGGACGACGCTTGGTTCGAGCTGCGGATCAAGGTCCGGGGCAAGCGCATCACGACTTCGGTGAACGACAAGGTGCTCGTCGACTACGTGGAGCCCGACGATGTCGAGCGCCCGCGCGACATGGCAGGCCGCGTCTTGTCGCGCGGAACCTTTGCCTTGCAGTGCCACGACCCGGGGAGCGAAGTGCACTACAAGGATCTTCGCGTGAAGGTCCTCGCGGAGGACACGCCCGCGCCTGTGCCGGTGGAAAAGCAAGCGACGGACAAGGGTGACAAGGACAAGTAGCCGGCCGCGGGACGGACACCTCGGCCTTCGCCCCACGCCCGGCGGAATCCTCTGTGAGGTGGCGCTTGGCCAGATTGTCGGCACGGATGCCCAGAATCGAGCCCAGATCGGCGGGCTTCAGCGGTCGCCAGCTACACAGCGAGGCGATGTCATCCCGCGGCGGTCCTTGTCTTGGGCGGGTCGCAAGCGCCTTCACGGCAGCGGCGAGGTCGGGCGGCAGCTCCGGTCGATCGGCCTCCAACTCCGGTCGATCGGCCTCCAACTCCGGTCGATCGGCAGTTAGCTCCGGTCGATCGGCCCTCCAACTCCGGTCGATCGGCAGTCAGCTCCGGTCGATCGCGCTCGGACCCCGATCGATCCGAGTTCGGCTCAGTCCGATCGGCCTCCAGCCCCTGCGCATCGACCGGGAGCTGCGCCTTCGGCCCCAGTTCGTAGTAGCTGTTCGGCCCGGCCGCGTGCAGGGCGAGCAGCGCTCGGAACTCGACGTCAGTTCGCTACGCGTCGCCAAGCCGAGCGCATCACGCGAGGACGCCTTGCACCACGCGCGCTGGCTCCACACCCGTCAATCGCTGGTCGAGCCCCTGAAACGGAAACACGAGCCGCTCGTGGTCGACACCAAGTAAGTGCAGGATCGTCGCGTGCATGTCCCGGACGTGCACCGGATCGCGAACGATGTTGTAGCTGAAGTCGTCGGTCTCGCCGTAAACGATGCCGCCCTTCGTGCCGCCGCCGGCTACCCACGCCGAAAAGCAGCGCGGATGATGGTCGCGTCCATAGTCGTCGAGCTCGAGCGTTCCCTGTCCGTAGACCGTGCGGCCGAACTCGCCGGAGAAAACAATGAGCGTGTCGTCGAGGAGTCCGCGGCGTTTGAGATCCACGATGAGCGCCGCCGCGGGCTGATCGACGTCGTAGCACTGACCGGGCAGCTGCTTCGGCAGAATCGAATGATGATCCCAGCCGCGGTGGAAGATCTGCACGAAGCGAACATCGCGCTCGATGAGGCGGCGCGCGAGCAGACAGTTGCGCGCGAAGGACCCGGTCTTCTCGACTTCTGGTCCGTAGAGGGCGCGAACGCTCGCTGGCTCGTCGCTGAGGTCGGTCGCTTCTGGAACCGACATCTGCATGCGATAGGCCATCTCCTGCTGGGCGATCGTCGTGAGAATCTCAGGATCGCCGATCGCTCTGTGGTGCTTGCCGTTGAGTGTGGCGAGCGTGTCGAGCATGCGACGGCGCACAGAGCGGTCGATCCCTCCAGGGTTCGAGAGAAAGAGCACAGGATCGCCCGAGGACTGGAAGGCCACGCCCTGGTGTCGCGACGGCAGGAAGCCGCTGCCCCACATGCGACTGTAGAGGCCTTGGACGTTGCGGGTGCCACCCGTCCAGAACGCGCTCGTCAGGACGACGAAGTCGGGCAGATCCCGATTGAGTGTGCCGAGCCCGTAGCTGAGCCACGCGCCCATGCTCGCCTTGCCCGGGATCTCGGAGCCCGTGCACCAGAAGGTCTTGCCGGGATCGTGGTTGATCGCATTCGTGTGCATCGAGCGGATGACACAGATGTCGTCGGCGACGCTGCCGAGGTGCGGAAACAGCTCGGACCACCAGACGCCGTTCTCGCCCCGTTGCCCGAAGCGATACATCGACGGCGCGACGCGCTGCTCCTTGCCGCGCGTCATCGCCGTGACGCGCTGGCCCATGCTCACGCTCGGTGGGAGTGGTTCACGAAAGCGCTTCGCGAGCTGCGGCTTGTAGTCGAAGGTGTCGAGTTGACTCGGCGCACCCGCCATGAAGAGAAAGATCACGCGCTTGGCGCGCGGGGCACGCGTGATCGGCGACGCGGCACCGAGCGGTCGACCGAGCAGGGAGCCGAGCACCGGCACGCCGAGCCCCATGCCGGTGTTCAACAAAAAGCGACGTCGGTCCAGCAGTCGCTCGTGGTCTTCGAGGATGTCGCCCATCGCCTCAGCCTTTGGTCTTCGTGATGTCGAGGTTGTAGATCGTGCTCGCGACCACGATCCAAGACGCGAACTGCGCGCGCGAAACCGCGCCTGGAAGCTGCGGCGGGCAGAGCCTTCGCGCCAAGTCCGCTTGCTCGGAGTATTGTCGATGCAGGTCATCGAGCAGCGTCACCAACGACGCGCGTTCCTCAGTGTCCGGCACGCAGGACGTGATCGTCTCGTAGAGCCAGGCAATGCGCTCCGCGCTGCTCGATTCTGGATGCAGCGTGATGGCCTTCATCGCGATGGCTCGTGCTGCGTCGAGGCTCTGCCCTTCGTTCAGGAGCAACAAGGCCTGCATCGGCGTGTTCGTGCGCTCGCGCCGCGCGATGCAAGACTCGCGCGTCGGCGCATCGAAGAGCGTCATCTGCGGTGGTGGGAGACCGCGCTTCCAAAACGTGTACACACTGCGGCGGTAGATGGCGTCGCCCTTGTCCTGCTCGTACGTCCGCGGATACGAATCGGGAAGCGTAACAGCCTTCCAAAGGCCCGCGGGTTGTGGCGGCTTCACGCTCTTGCCGAAGAGCGTCGGATTGAGCAAGCCGCTCGTCGCGAGCGCGGCGTCGCGGATCATCTCGGCATCGAGGCGGAAGCGCGGGCCGCGCGCGAGCAAGCGATTCTCGGGATCCCGCAGGTAGGCGTCCGGCGTCGCGACCGAGGACTGCTGGTAGGTTTGCGAGAGCACGATGCGCTTGACGAGGGCCTTGACGTCCCATCCTGATTCGACGAAGGACACGGCCAGATGATCGAGCAACTCGGGATGGCTCGGCCATTCGCCCTGGGTCCCGAGGTCTTCCGCGGTCTTGACGAGGCCGACGCCGAAGAACTGTTGCCAGACACGATTGACGAAGGCCCGTGCCGTCAGCGGATGCTGTGGCGAGACCAGCCAGCGGGCGAGGTCCATGCGCGTCGGGACGCCCTCGCTTTGCGGCAGCGGCGGCAGGAAGGCGGGCGTGTGGCGGGTGACTTCGTCGCCGAGCTTGTCGTACTGACCGCGGATGAGGATGTGCGCGGAGCGTGGCTCGCTTCGCTCCTTCATGATCATCGCGGCCGGCACCAGCGTGCGAATCTGGTCGCGCTCTTGCTGGAGTTTCTTCAAGCGAGTCGCGGCTGCGTCGCGAAGCGCAGCGAGCTCCGCGCGTGCAGCAGCTGTGACACGCTCGTGTTCTAGCAAGGCGAGCTTGCAGCCTTCGATGAAGCCTGAGGCGATCGCGGCCTTCACGGCGACTTGCTCACTGTCGGACTGCCCGTTAGGGGACTGCGCGTTGCGCAACTTCGACTCACTCGCCTTACACCGCGCGATCGTGTCCTCTTCGACTTGGATCGCTTCGGCGATGCGCTCGAGCTCCGCTCGCTGCTCGTCCGACGGGAAGCTCAGGTAGGGTTCCTGCACGCCGCGACGAAAGTCTGCCCCGCCGCGACCACCGGTCTCCGGCGCGCCATCAAGGTTGTTGAAGAAGGCATAGAGGCCAAAGAACTCGCGCTGCTCGATCGGATCGAACTTGTGGTCGTGACAAACCGCACACTGCACGGTCAACCCGAGGAAGGCCGTGCCAAAGGCCGTCACGCGATCGATCACGTTGCGCGCGAAGCTCTCCTCAGGCAGGGCCGTCCCGGCGTCGATGATCAAATGCAGGCGATGGAAGCCCGATGCGATGCGCTGCTCGTCGCTCGCGTCTGGATGCAGATCACCGGCGACTTGGTCGACGACGAAGCGGTCGTAGGGCACATTGTTTTGGAAGGCCCGGATGACCCAGTCGCGGTAAGGACTCATGTCGCGAAAGTGGTCGTGGTGGATGCCGTTGGTGTCGGCAAAGCGCACGAGGTCGAGCCAGTAGCGCGCCATGTGTTCACCGTACTGCGGCCGGTCGAGCAGCCGATCGACGAGAGACGAGTAGGCAGTCGGCGAGCTGTCGGTCAAGAAGGCTCGGACCTCCTCGCGCGTCGGCGGCAAACCCGTTAGGTCAAAGCTGACCCGGCGAATGAGAGTCCGTCGATCCGCCGGCGCGCTCGGTGCGAGCGTGTGCTCGTTCAGTTTGTGGAGCACGAAGCGGTCGATCGGATCGGTCCACACCGGGTAGTCTTCGCGCAGGTCCGGGAGCGCCGGCGCGCGCGGCGTGACGAAGGACCAGTGCTGTTGATAGGCGGCGCCATCCGTGATCCAGCGCCGCAGTGTTTCGACTTCGCCGGCATCGAGTCGCTCTTTGTGGGAGTCGGCTGGCGGCATCGCCTTGTCCGGGTCGTCGGTCGTGACGCGCTCGAGGACCGCGCTCGCACTAGGATCGCCAGACCGAATGGCGGCCTTGCCCTTCCGGCTGCGATAAGCGCCATCCGCGCCATCGGGACGATCGAGCCGCAGCTTCGCCTTGCGCTCCTGAGCGTCGGGTCCGTGACAAGGAAAGCAGCGTTCGGCGAGCAACGGTTGCACGTCGCGATCGAAGCGCACGGGCGCCGCCGGCGCGCCGTCTTGGGGACTTGCAGTGGCAAGGGCTAGCGACGGCGAGAGGAAGGAGAGGACGCTGAAGAGGATCAAGCGAAGCACGAGCATGAGCCTAGCGCGCGCTGCCGCAGCTGTCGGTCCCCGTCGTACTCATTGCGCCTCGTCGACGTTGGTATCGAAGTCGAGGGTGTCCAACATGCCGGTAACGGGGTGACGCTGTAGCCTCTCACTGTCTGAGGCGAGGTCGACATCCACCAGCGCGTCCGCAGCGCCGCGAGCAGGGCCTTTGAACAAAACAACGCAAGGCAAGAGTGCATCCGAGCTAGAGCTTCGAACGCCGGCGGATCCGGTCCGTCATCGCGTGAGCTTTCGTGCAGCGTTCTGGACTTGGATGCGAATCGGCTTGCTGAGCTTCGGCGGCCCAGCCGGCCAGATCGCGGTCATGCACCGTGTCCTGGTCGAAGAGCAGCGTTGGATCAGCGAGAACCGCTTCTTGCACGCGCTCAACTACTGCATGTTGCTGCCGGGGCCAGAAGCGATGCAGCTGGCGACATACGCAGGTTGGCTGCTGCATGGGTGGCGAGGCGGCATCGTCGCGGGAGTGCTCTTCGTCCTGCCGGGCTTCGTGTCGATCCTTGTCCTTTCGATCCTCTACGCGGTCCACCAGGAGGCCAGCGTCGTGATCGCGTTGTTCTTCGGCTTGAAGGCGGCCACGCTCGCCGTCGTCGTCGAAGCGGTGCTGCGCATCGGCAAGAAGGCGCTCAAGAACCGCGTCATGGTCTACCTGGCCGCGCTCGCCTTCATTGGCATCTTCTTCTTCGAGGTGCCGTTCCCGGTCATCGTGCTGGCGGCTCTCGTCATCGGGCTCGTTGGCGGTCGTGTCCTGCCGGATCGATTCTGCGTGATCGGGGCAGCGGCCGCTGAAGAGGACGACCGAGAGATTGTGATCCATGATCGCTTGGTCTCCGAGGTGAGGCCGAGCTGGCGTCGCGCCGCGGCGGTGACGGCCGTCGGTCTCGCGCTGTGGTTCGGACCGGTCGCCTTGCTCTTCGCCTGGCTCGGTCCGAACCATGTTCTTACGACGGAGAGTGTGTTCTTCAGCAAGGCAGCGGTCGTCACCTTCGGCGGCGCCTACGCCGTCCTCGCGTACATGGCGCAGCAGGCGGTCGAGGTCTACGGCTGGCTCCAGCCCGGCGAGATGCTCGACGGACTCGGGATGGCCGAGACGACGCCTGGCCCGTTGATCCAGGTCGTGCAGTTCGTTGGTTTCATGGGGGCCTACCGCCACTTCGAACCCTTCGATCCTCTTATGGCAGCGATCCTCGCCTCGGTCGTGACGACCTGGGTCACCTTCGTGCCGTGCTTCCTGTGGATCTTCCTGGGCGCGCCCTACATCGAGCGGCTTCGGGGGAACAAGATCCTCTCCGCTGGGCTGTCCGCCATCACGGCTGCTGTCGTGGGAGTCGTCTTGAACCTCGCTATTTGGTTCGCCGTGCACGTCGGCTTCGCGAACGTTCTGGAGTGGCGCGGCTTCGGCGTGCGCATCCTGCTGCCCGATTTGGCGAGCGCCAATGTCCCGGCCATTCTGATCGCGCTCGGAGCGTTCGTCGCGCTGTTCAAGCTGCGGTGGAACATGATCCTCACGCTCGGCATCGCGGCGACCGTCGGGATCGTCTACGCGCTCATCTTGCAACCGATGTTGCTGGGTCGTTGATTCCGTGACTCTGTGCTGCCCACGCGACGCGTGCTTGCAGGAGTCGCCGGAGCCGAGGTCTGCTACGCTGGAGCACAGTTTAAAACGAAGGCCGATGAGATGAATGCCAACCAGATTCCCGAGAGTTCACGACGCAACTTCCTCGCCCTCGCGGGTGTCGGTTCACTGACTGCGTTGACGGGGCCGCTGCCGGCTAGTCACGCGAATCAGGATCCTGCAATGCCACCGCCTGCCGAGCATCAGCTGCCGAATCTCCCCTACGGCTACGACGCCCTCGAGCCGCACCTCGACGAAGAGACGCTTCGCTTGCACCATCAGAAACACCACGGTGGAGCTCTCAAGGGGCTGAATCGAACCGAAAAGAAACTGCAAGAAGTGGTCAAGAGCGGTGAGTTCGAGGCCAGCAGGGAGCTTGCCAGGTCGCTCGCTTACTACGGTTCGAGCCACATGCTGCACAGCCTCTTCTGGACCAACATGACCGCCAACGGCGGGGGGCGTCCTGGAGCGGGTCTTTCCAAGGCCATCGAGCGCGACTTCGGTTCATGGAAGGCGTTCCGCGCGCTCTTCGTCGCCGCCACCGGCTCCGCGCCTGCATCCGGCTGGGGTTTGCTCGCCTACCATCCGGTCCTGAATCGGCTGCAGGTGCTGCAGGTCGCCGATCACGAGAACGGAACGTGCTGGGGTGCAGTCCCCTTGCTCGCGTGCGATGTCTGGGAGCACGCGTACTACCTCAAGTACCAAAACCGACGTGCGGATTGGATCGAGGTCTTCATGGAGAAGCTCGTGAACTGGGAGGATGTCGCTCGTCGCTTTTCCGAGGCAACGAAGGGGCGGTAGATCTGCGCAAGCGTGAGTCCGTGGTGCGAGACTTGTTGCGACGGCGTGCCGCGGCGCTAAGCTCGCGGGCGTACGCCATCTTCGTGTGCTGCAACGACCTGCGGCGGCCACACGGAAGACAACCTGGACGCCATGGTCTTCTTTCTCCGCATTCAGCGCAGCGGCGACGAGCCGCGCTTCGAACGCGTCGAGGCGTCGTCGTTCTGGCTCATCGCTTCGTCCGCACTGCGCTCCCTCGACGATGTTGGCATCGAAGTCGAGGGCGTCCGAGGGCGCCTCGTCGAGTTCGTCGAAGTCGATTCGGTGCCGAGCGTGCGCGCGGAGCCAGGCCTGCCGGTTCACGTCGCGACGGCGGCTGGCGAAGTCGGCGCGCGCTTCGAGCCCTTGCTCGATGGGGAGGGCTTGGTCGTCGGGCCTTACCGCATCGATGTGCGCATCGTCGATGACGGCGTCGCGGCGGATGCTGGCGGTAGTGAACAGGAGCGCAGCGAGCCTCGCATTCGTCCCGTGGCCACGGTCGCTGACCTGCAAGCGAGCAGCGACCTCGGTTCGTGGTTCGACGCCTTGATGGCCTTGGCGGACCGCCTCGACGGTATCCGCGAAGTCGAAGAGCTCGCCCACGTCGTCCTCGAAGGCGTGCTCGAGAGCACGGGGGCGGACCGCGCCTTCGTCCTCGTCGAGACGCCGGGCGAAGAGCCGCGCGAGTGGTTCCGGTCGCGGCAGGGCGGCGAGCGGCCCTTCGGCGTCAGTCGTAGTTTGGTCGCGCGCGTGCGCCGCGAGCACGGTGTCGTTTTCGTGCCCGAGTCGGCATCGGACCCGTCGGTTTCGGGCTTGCTGAGCGTGCGGCGCGAGGGCATCAGCTCTTCGCTCGCCGTGCCACTGCGCGCGCTCGGCGCCAACGTCGGTGTGCTCTACGCCGACTGCATCGAGGCGGGCAGCAGCTTGCGCGCCGAAGACTTCCAGAAGGCTGCCCTGCTCGGGCGCATGTTCGCGAGCGCGGTCGGTAGCCGGGCGCTCGTGCGCAGCGTGCTCGAAGACGGCGCCGAACTGCCCCCGGGGCTGCAGTCGGCGAGCCCCGCATGTCGGCGGCTGATGGAGAATGCACGGCTCTTCGCGCCAACCGACTACACGATTCTGATCCGTGGAGAAACCGGCGCGGGCAAAGAAGTCACGGCGCGAGCCCTGCACGCGATTTCGCGGCGGGCCAACGGCCCCTTCGTGCCGGTCAACTGCGCGGCGATCCCGGCGCAGCTCATGGAGAGCGAGCTCTTCGGGCACGTGAAGGGCAGCTTCACGGGTGCCGACGTCGACCGCGCTGGCTTCTTCGTCGCGGCCGATGGTGGCACGCTCTTCCTCGACGAGATCGGCGACATGGAGCGCGAGCTCCAAGCCAAGATGCTGCGCGTGCTCGAGACCAAGGAGGTCACGCCGGTCGGAGGCACGAAGGCGCGGCGGGTCGATGTGCGCATTCTCGCGGCGACGCACCGCGACTTGGAAGCGATGGTGCGCGAAGACGCCTTCCGCGAGGACCTCTACTTCCGTCTGCGCGAGCTCGAGCTCAACATCCCAGCGCTGCGCGAGCGGCGCGAGGACATCGCGCGCTTCGCCGAGGCCTTCGCCGTCGAAGCCGCGCGCGAGCTCTCGCTGCAGAAGCCGCACTTGAGCGCCGAGTTCTTGCAAGTCCTCGCCGAGCATCCGTGGCGCGGCAACGTGCGCGAGCTGCGCGCCGCGATGCGCACAGCGGTGCTGCGTGCCCAAGGCGCGCCGCTCGAGGCGCGGCACCTCGAGCTACGCCAGCGCGAGGCGGTCGTCGCGGAGCCCGCGCACGAGAAGAACGGCGCGCCAGTCGATGGCGCCTCCGGGCCAGGGCCAGTCGACGGCAAGACCTGGAAAGAGGAGCTCGACGAGCGCGAGCGCGCGGCCCTCAAAGCGACGCTCGAGCAAGCGGGGGGCAACTTGACGAAGGCGGCCATGCTCTTTGGGCTCGCGCGCACGACGTATCGCGAGCGGCTGATACGGCATGGGTTGCTTTGAGGCAGCAGCTGGCCAGGGCTTGACGAGAGGATCACCGAACCACACATCGACGCCGAAGCGGTGACCGTAGATCTTGCCGGCGAGGCGGTATTCGGCGGAGAATCGGTGACCGGCGTACTTCATGCCTTGGCCCAGGATGTCCGGATGATGGCGGTCGCGTTGCACTTCGAAACGCATGAAGTCCTGCAAGTCGATGCGGCCGGCGGCCTGGAGTCGATCGAGTGCTACGCGTGCGGCGCGAGCCGCGTCACGCTGACAGCACCGCCCGAACGATGCCAGCACCTGGCTCGGCAGCCGGCCAGCGCTTGACGGCAACCTGAAGACCTCGCACGACCTTGCGCGTTACCGCGGGGCCGGAATCGGCGAACGACTGCGCCGCCGCTTCCAGATCATCGGGTCGGTCTTCACCCAAAGTCTCGAGCAGCAAAGCGCTTTGATGCAGGTCCTTGCCACTCTTCGTCTGTTGGATGACCGATCGAGTCTGGCTGACGAGCAGTTTGTGCAACGCAAAGCGCGCGGGCGATGGAACGACCACCAGACACGCGGTCGTGCCATCGACGATCGCGGCGGGTTGCGCTTCGCGCATGACAAGTGACAGATACTTGATCGGTGCTGCGGCCGCTCGAAAGCGTGGGATGAACACGGGGGCGATGTCGCGTTCTCCGCCGGGAGTGATGAGGTCGACGCGCAAGGATTTGCCACGCACGCGAAACGACGTCGAAGGATGCTCCGCATCGAGCTGCGGTACCGGCACGAAACCCATCTGCAAGGCATCGAGCGCCCTCGGGAGATCAGCTTCGAGCGCTGGTACGGCGACCAGCACTTGCGCCGCGATGTCAACGTCCTGCGTCCGCCAAGCAGCCCCCGGCCACGCGACCCCAAGCAAGTTCCCCAGCGCCTGAAATGCGTAGGAACCAACCAGCACCCCACCGGTCTGGAACAGGCCCGCATCGGCGAGTCCACGAAGCACGCGAGCCGGCGCGTGCGGCACCATTGTGATTCCCGTAGCACGCAGCAAACCAGACAGGCGAGCGATCTGTTCGAGGTCGCCGCTCTGCTCGGTCCGCCCGCGCTCGTATGTCGCAATGATCTCGTCGATCGCGTCGCTGCGGCGTCCCACGGAGAACTGACGCCTGGTCCCGCCCGGGTCGGAGTACTGAAAGTAGACGTATTCCGCACCGTTGATCTGCTTCGTAGCAAACGACCCTGACAGATGACTCCAGTCTCGCTCGCCCTCCCGCGCGAGCAGCAAGGCCAGCATCTCGGAGTGGAGTGTCTGCGTGTCTTCAGGTAGTCGCTGGATCATGGTTATACGCAGGATAGACATTTTCTGAGTATAATCGACCTAAGTTTGGGAGGCTCTGCCAGGGAAATGCGCGACGAGGCCTGCGCGCCACGGTCCGTTCTTGGAGTGACCAGTCCGGTCACTCGACATCATCGTCGACGGCGGTCGTGAAGATCGTGAAGCCGGCTTCGCTCTGGCGATCGGCGCTGCGGCCGCGAAGTGGCGCGGGATGGACCAGCAGGTCGAGCGATGAGTTCGAGGTCGCCGCTCTGCTCGATCCGCCTGCGCACGTCTACCGGGGCGATGTTGCCGTTCATCCGGTCTTCACATCGATGCGATAGTCTCCTGGTCGGGCGTTCATATTGGCTGGTCGATGGTCGGCGTAGTCACGTACGACGCGCCGAACGCGCGCGCCACCAGAACAGCGTCTCCATGCAGCGCCACACAATCCACTCCAAGAGTCTCGCGGGATGGGTCGCCCTAGTAGCAGCGATCGTGGCGCTCTTGTTGCTGTTCGTGATCCAGAGCGGTGCGGCACCACCAGAGCTTCCCGCGTTCGCGGAGACGACCAGCCAAGGAGGTTTCGCCGCGGCCGACTCCGCTCCGGACTTGACACCGATAGAGCGCGTAGCCGTCGTGATCGGACCGGAAAACGGAGCTGTCGAAGATGCGCAAGGTGATGCACCGTCGCCTCCGCGCCGAGTCCCGAATGCTGCCACACTCGAACTCCGGATCCTGTCGGGCAACAGCGACTCTTGGTTTGCGGCGGTCCTCGCCGATCAGCCGGCCTTCGTCGACGACAGCGGCCCTACGTGGTCCGCGACCCTCGAGACGGGCGGCCCTCGGTCCTTCAACGTCGACGAGAGCGGCAAAGGCATCGTAGCGTTCACAGGAAATGCGGTCGGAATCTACACCTTCACGAATGTCAGGCCCGGCATCGAGTTTCAGGTGGCTGCGCTCGACGAGTTCGACTTGCCGATAGCTCGGCAGACCGTAGGCCCCCTGTTTCGAGGCGAAAGACGCGTTGTTGGACTCGTCGTCGGATCAACCCCGATCGAAGTCCGCGGCCGAGTGCTCTCGCAGACCGGTGAACCGATCGCTGGGGCGGTCGTCAGCTTGTCCGAGCTCGGCCACGCTAAGGTGCAAGGCCGGCTGACGGATGGCGAGGGCCGCTTCGTCTTGCCCTGCGTCGGCGCCAACAAGCTCGTGCTCACCGTGGCTGCGCCAGGGTTCGCGCCGCTGTTCGACACTAGGTTCGAGGTGAACGCGGACCCGACGGAGCTTGTGCTCGAAAGAGGGCGCTCCGTGCGGATCGAAGTCGCGACGCCGAACTTCAAGCCGGTCTCTGGCGTGAGCATCATCGGCAGACCGCCAGGGGTCGTGTTGCCGTATGCCGCTTATGGTAGGACGGACGAGAACGGACGTTGCACACTCGACAATGTCCCCACGGCCGAACTTCCCCTGGAGGTAAGGGTTGCTGGACGGACATTCCGCTCCACGCTCCGAGCTGGAGCTTCTGTTCACCGGATCGTGATCCCTGCGTGGCAGAGCATTAGAGTCCGCGTGATCGGTTCCCGCCGCGGTGACGGGCCGCCGACCGAGCGGGTCGAGTTGCGGCCGGTGCCGCCCTCCGATGGCGACAGTCAGAGCACGTGGATTGCTCCGAGCGCGGACCGTGTGAACTTCGAGCGGGTCTTTCCCGGGCGCTACGAAGTCGTTCTCGAACGCTACGAGGACGCGAAGATGACGAAGCTACTCTGGACCAGGGCAAGTTCCGTCGTTGAGGTCACGGAGGCGGCGCCTGGCGAAGCTGTGCTCTTCCGTTGAACTCGACGGGCGCCCCGACGCTGCGGGCTCGAGCTGCAGGTGCGTTGAAGTACAGTCACTTCAAGAACTCGAAGCTGGCAAGCAGGGCGTCCAAGTAGGCGCGATCGGCGTCGCTGTTTTTGTCCAGCGTGATCATGTTCATGAGGAAGCCGCGCGAGCCGCGGATCCACACATACTCGGTGTGGCCGTTCGTGAGCTCGGCGTTGGTCTTGGGCTTGCCGCGAAAGCGCCACATTTGAGCTGCGCTGTCGCTGATTTGGGACGACTTGGACTCGAGCAGCTCGAAGTCCCTGTAGTTCTTGGTGAACATCGGCTTCCTGGCGTCGAGGATGGCCTTGGGCTTCGTGCCCTCGGGCACGGCGAAGGCGACGAAGTGGAAGAAGGCGCTCGGCGCCTTTTCGTGCCGGAAGGCGACGGTGACGACGCCGTCCTGCGACTGGTCCTTGACCTGCCAGCCTTCACCGACGGCGCTGATCCGGCACGCGAAGTCGCTGTTCGTGTAAGTGCCGTCGACGAGGCCGGTCTGGTAGCGCTGCTCCAAGTCGGATGTCACTCGCTCGATCTCGTCGATCGAGATCGCGAGGCTCTTCGTGAGCTTCCAACGCGCCGACTGCGTGCCCATAACCGTGTCGCTGTGCACGAACTTCAACAGGGCGAGTGAGTGATCGACTTCGTTGACGCTCGCGTCGACGGTCACCCAGCGGCCGACCCAGGCCTCGTTCCACATGTGTCCCATCCAGCTCTCGCCCATCAGGCGTTCACCAAGGGCCATGCGCGTCGGGATGCCGACCGCGCGCGCGAGTGAAGCGAAGAGCGTCGCATACTCGGTGCACTTGCCTCGCTTGGCTGTGAGGACCTCGGGGCCACTGAGCGTGCCGGCGACGAGTTGCCCCTCGATGTGGTCGTGCACCCACTTGCTGAGCAGGTTGACGGCGGCTTCGGCCTTCGTCTCGCCGGCGAGAGCCGCGCGGGCGGCTGCAAGGATGGCTGGGTGTCTTGGCTTGACGTAGATCGTCTCAGCGAGGTAGGCGGCAAACGTTGGGTCCGTGACCGGCAAGATCACTTCGCTGTGTGCTTTCTCTGCGGGCTGTGAGACCTCGACCAGGGCGACGTGCTGACCATTGGTGTGACTGTGTGACACGAGGCGTTGACGGGCATCTTCGAGTTGGAGCTCGGCGAGTGGAGGGTCCTTCCACTCGAGTTTGACGCTGAGCTTCTGCACGCGGTCCAAGAGTCCGATCGGCTTGTCGACGCGGAAGGTCAGGACCTCGCGTCCCGTCATGACCCTGTAGGCGAGGTCGTCCGTGCTCGTGCGTTCGCTGGTCCGGCGCAGCACGAGCGGCGGCAAGTCCGCGCGCAGTTCGACGAGGCGGTCATTGGCGTCGACAAGGAGCTCGTGATCGCCGAAGCCTAAACCCGTCTCGGCGAGCCAGCCGCGCTTGCTACCTGTCAACCGCGTCAGTAGGAGCTCATCGGGGCTGCCTTCCTCTGCGATCTGCTGGACCGTGAACTGCTTCGTGCTTGCCGGCAGCATCGCGAGCTTGTCCGCGAGGCAGACCGAGAAGAGCGGCGGCTGAGGCCCGTCGACGCGGATCTCGACGCTGCGGTGCTCCCCATTGCGATCGACATCGAGCATGAGGAGTCCGTCGACGACGGAGCCAGTGATCGTGGCCTTGCCGCTCAGGTCCTCCGACGCGAGGCTCATCGACACTGGACGTAGTTCGGGCGTGACGACATAGGTAGCCTTCGACTGCGTCTCCTGCTTCTGCGCACCGAACAAGTCGATCTTCATGCGCGTCTCGACGCGGTAGACGTAGCAGCCATCGGCTCTCTGCGTGACCTCGACGTCATGGTAGCCGTAGCGCACGTCGCCATCGACGAAGTCATAGGCCGTGCGGCCGAGCTCGGGTGCGCGGAGCGTGCGCTGCGAGTCTCGATGGTCGACACCCTTGCAGGCGGTCAGCGCCCCGACGATGCCGACGATGCCGACGATGCCGACGATGAAGAGGCCGAAATTGCGCGTGGGCTGCATGTGCGTTCGACTCTGCAGGATCTGCTCTTGGTGGACGGTCGTTGCGGATGAGGATAGCGCGCTCTCGTCTGTCCAAGGCCGATCAGCTCGATTCCTCTATTGAGCCCGCGGCCAGGAGTCGACCATGGCAGCGCAAGAAACCGCGCAAGCTTGCGTGCAGCTCGCGCACGGCACTTGTGGCTGCGCTAGGCTTCAGCGAAAGTGCACGACTGTCGCTGCTTCCACACCAGGCATTCTGCCTTTGCCAAAGTTATCGAGATGCTGAACAACTCCAATCGAAACGCGCTGCCAATTGCCGGGACGCTCTGCCTTGCTGCCCTGATCACGAGCCTTGCACCTGCAGGTGCGCAGACCCTTGCTCCGCCGTACGACAATGCCTACAGCGTCGCCGACCTTGGTACGCCTGCGGGCGTGCCCATTTCCTTCGGAGGGATCGCCTTCAAGATCGGAGATCCCGATGCGGTCTACCTTGGTGGGGCTGCCAACGGCGCTAGTGGCGCCGTCTACAGGATCCCAGTGACGCGCGACGCCTCGAAGCGCATCAATGGCTTCGCGGGTCCAGGTGTGCTCTTCGCTGCTGCGCCCAATATCGATGGTGGACTGCAATTCGGTCCCGGTGGTGTGCTCTTCTTTACTCGCTACAGCACTCACCACCTCGGCATGATCAAGCCGCAGAGCGCGGTGATGGACAAGAGTGTGTCGCTCGCGATCAGCAGCTTTGCCGGTTCGGTTGGCTCGTTGAGCTTCGTGCCGGCGGGCTACCCGCAAGCCGGCAAGCTCAAGCTCGCTTCGTACAACTCCGGCATGATCGCGACCGCGACGCTGGCGCCAGACAGCACCGGGACCTTCGACATCGCGAGTCTCGTGGTAGGGCCGACCATTGGCGGCGGGCCCGAAGGGATTTTCTATGTTCAGCCCGGATCACCGTTGATCCCTGACTTCACGACGATGGCTGTCTGCGAGTATGGCAATGGCGCGGTTGTGCTCTACGACATCGACGCGAACGGTGATCCCAAGGTCGCGACCCGTCGCCTCTTCTTGAGCGGCTTGTCAGGATGCGAAGGCGCGGCCATCGACCCGATCTCTGGTGACTTCCTCTTCAGTACCTTCGGCGGTGGCGGCCGTGTCGTTGCGATCCGTGGCTTTGGTGTGCCTTGCGGTGCAACGCAGTTCTATGGCCAGGGCCTCGCCGGCAGCGGCAACAAGGTGCCGGAGATCGACCACGAGGGTTGCTTCGCGCGTCGTCAAGACATCGCGATCACGACCGATGGAACGCCCTCGGTGCCCGGCGCGATGATCGTCGGCCTCTCTTCGGTGTCGGCGCCGGTCTTCGGGGGTACGCTCCTCGTCAACCCGCTCTTCCTCGTGACGCACCTCACCAACAGCTTGGGTCGCTACTCGATGGCCTTGACGATTCCTGACGACACCAACCTCTTGAACACGGACTTTTTCTTTCAGTCCGTCTACCTCGACCAAGGCGCTGTGCAGGGATTTTCGTTCACGCGCGGTCTCAAGTTGCAGGTGCGCTGAGACGCACGAGTCGTTCAATTTGCGGCGTCCTCGCTCTTGCGCAGGCGCTGTGTTGGCGCTGCCTCGACCAGGGAATCCTTCGCGTGAGTGAGGGCTTCGGCGAGGGCGGACTGTCCTGGCCTGAGCTCTTTGACTAGGCCGTCGAGCGCGGCCCGCGCGCGGGCCTGCGCTTCGCTGGCCTTGACGCGTGAACTCGCGCACGCAGCACTCGTGCAGTGCACGCGCCACGCGGCCAAGGGGCTCGAGCCGTCGTCCGTGAGCTTGGTGGCCAGAGCCAGGGCACGACGCGCTGCCGCCATGTCGCCCTTCGAACACCAAGCGAGAGCCGTGATGGCGTGGGCCATGGCGATGTAGGTCTTCTCGCCGGAGCGCGAAGCGAGGTCAAGGAGCTGCTCAGCCGCGTGCACGGCCCCCTGAGGGTCGCCCTGCTGGTAAGCGAGTCGCGCGCGACCCCAGCGCAGCGGCAAGTGCAGCATCCAGTCGGCTTCGTGCGGCTTGGTCGCAATGCGGTCTTCGACAGCGCTCCAAGCTTCGTCCGCCGCCGCCAAGTCTCCGTGTCCGAGCAGGGCTAGGCCGATCACGATCTTGCCGTGAAAGACCAACTGGCCGGCTTTGTCTGGGTGAGCCTCGCCGAAGGCGATGGCACGACGGCAGATCGCAGCGGCTGTGCCGTGGTCGCAAGCCTCGGTGCGAAGCTGCGCTTCGATGAGTCCAAAGAGGTGGTCCCAGACCTCGTGTCGGTTACGCCGGGCCACGTATTGGCCGTGCTGGATGCATTGGCTGAGTTCGTTCCAGCGTCCGGCGTGGAAGAGCGTCCAGGCGCGAAGAAAGTGGCCGAGCAAGTAGTCGAAGGCATCGCCGCGTTCGAGCGCGAGCGCCGTGCCTTCGATCGACGCATCGACGGCCGCTCCGTAATCGCTGCGCAGCATGTGCAGGTAGGTCGAGCGCACGAGGTGCAAGCCGAGGAGCTCTTGGTCGTCGTCGGCCCGGCATGCCTCGACCGCTCGCAAGGCGTCGCTTGCGTCGGCCTCGGTCCAGCCACGCAGGTTCACGTTCCAATGTCCGCACCAACCGAGCGCGTGCGCGGTGAGCTTCGTGCTACTTGCAGCCGAGGCGATCTCGCGGACGCGGTCGACGGCCGCGAGGCAGTCCTCGCGGTCGACCCAGAAGAGCGCGCTCGAGAGCAAGAGCAGGCCTTCGATCTCGGCGTCGATGTCCGTGGCGTCGCGGGCGAGCTGCGCCAGTTCTTGCCACGTCGAAGAGGCGCCTTTCATGTCGCCCATGCTGCGTTGCACGAAGCCGCGTTCGCGCAGCAGGTCACGAGCGAGCTCTGCTGCCTCAATCCCGCGGACTTCGCCGAGCAGGTCGCGCGCACGGTCGAGGTGGAGGAGGGCTGCGTCGTTGGCGTAGCGGCGCGTCGCGATCTTGGCGGCGCGAAGCAGGTAGTGGATGGCGCGGGCGGCTTGCTTGCCAGCTTCGAAGTGCATCGCGAGCTCCGCCGTCCGGGCTTCGTCCCGGTCGCCGTAGCGGCTCTCGAGCGCTGTCGCGATGCGCGCGTGCATGCGCGCGCGCTGGAGTGCCGGCAGGCCTACGTAGATCGTGTCGCGAATCAAGGCGTGACCGAAGGCATACCAACTGTGCAGAGTTCCGTCGCTCGCGGCCACGAGTTCGAGCGGCCGCAAGAGGCCGTGGCCCTGCGAGAGCCGGTCGGCGCGCGCTTCGAGGTCTGCGGCGCTGAGGCCCGAAACAACGGCTGCGACGTCGACCCCGAAGTGGTGCCCGGCGACGGCGCCGATCTCGAGCAAACGTCGATCCTCCGCTTCGAGGCGGGCGAGGCGCTCTTCGATCAAAGGGTGAATGCCGTGCGGCACGCCCTTCGACACTTGGTCCGCGAGGCCGCGCACATGGATGGTCGCGCCATCGGATTCGATCACGCTGCGCTCGACGAGATCGTCGACCGCGTGCGTGAGGAAGAGAGGCTGCCCGCCGGTCCGTGCGTGCAAGTCGTCGACGAGGGCCTTGCCAGGCAGCGCGCCGTCGAAGCGCCGCACGAGGAAGGCCCGCACATCGTCGACCGTGAAGGCCTGCAGCGGCAGCTCTTCGACCGTCGGGAGGGCGAGCAAGCTCACGAGCATGCGCCGGCGCCGCGTGTCGCCGAGATCGAGCTCGCCACGGCGACAAGTCCCGAGGATGAGGAGCTTGGCCGGCGAAGCGCGGCGCGCGACGAGCGACAAGAGTTCGAGCGTCGACAGGTCGCACCAGTGCAGGTCTTCGAGGGCCAAGACGATCGGAACTTCGGAGCTCGCGAAGTCGAGGAGGTCGGCCATCTCGCGCAGCATGCGTTCGCTCGTTGCGCCGAGCGTCTCGCGACGCACGCGGTCGGCTCCGAAACGTTCGAGCAGCATCGGCAGTTGCGCGACCCAAGTCGGTGCGAACTTGACGAGGGCCTCGACGAAGAAGTCCGGTGCCTCGCGCCGACAGAGATTGCCGACGGCTTCGAGGAGCGGAAGGTAGGGCTCGCCGACGCCATAGTGTTCGATGCAGTTGCCCCGCGCGCAGAGGACGAGCCCGCGCTCCGTGACGTCGCGGAGGAAGCCATCGACGAGGCAGGTCTTGCCGATGCCGGGTTCGCCGGTCACGAAGACCATGCGCCGGCTACCCGAGCTGGCGGCGTCGAAGCGCGCCTGGATCCGCGTGAGTGCATCCAGGCGACCGACGAGGGTCGTGTCGCTGGTGTGCGGCTTCGGTGCGGCAGGTTGCGCGCCCAAGGCGTCACGCACCTCGGCGATGAAGCGATAGCCACGTCGATGCACGGTTGCGATGAAGCTCGGTTCGCGCACGTCGTCGCCGAGTGCCTTGCGCAGCTCGCGCATCGCGACCTTCAGGACTGCGTCGCCGACCATCGTGTCCTTCCAGAGTTCGTCGAGCAGCTCGTCCTTGCTGAGTAACTGGTCGGGCCGCCGGGCCATGTATTCGAGCAAGGAAAACGCCTTGGGGGTCAAGGCGACCTGCTCTTCGCCCTTGAAGAGGCGCGCGCCGCGTACGTCGAGCCGGAAGGCGCCAAAACGCAGGTCGGACGAGTTTGCAGACATGGCGAGGACGAGGGGCGGCGAGTTCTTACCGAACGCTGACCGCGATCTTACCCGCCTCTCATGAGTCGAAGAACGAAGCGCCCTAGCTTTCGCACATCACTGATCAACAAGTGACTTCAACCTCATCAAAGAGAAAAACATGAACAGCATCTGCACCATCACTGTCCTCGCTTCTCTCGGCCTCGGCTCGCTGCCTGCGTGGATGACTTCGGTCCCGGCCGTCAACGGTACGACCTCGACGACCTCGACGACGACGCTCACGAACCCGAGCTCGACGCCCATCCCCGTCTTCATCGGCAAGGACACGAACTCGGCGCTCAACCCCTTCATCCAGCCGCAGAGCAGCGCGCTCTCCGGTGGCGGGCGTGACCAGACCCAGCAGTTCTTCGACCTCCTGATCGGCAACGTCTACGGCCCCGGCGTCGTCATCGGTCGCCTTGGCGCGGATGTCATGATCGGCGGGCCGAGCGTCGACATCCTCATCGGCGGCCCCGAGCACTTCAATCCGAACAACCGCGACAAGGTCTTCGGCCTCGACGGCGACGACATCTTCCTCTGGTCGCCTGGCGACGGCTCGGATCGCTTCGAAGGCGGTCAAGGTCTCGACACGGTCGTCTTCGGCCTCATGGGCGAGAAGGACGCCAACGGCAAGCTCGTCTTCAAGGTCTCGAATGACCAGTTGGCTGGCGACGTCTTCTTGGATCCGTGGAACTACGGTCTGCCGAAGATGGACGTCACGAACAGCCCGGGCTTCTGCAACATCATCGACAAGTCGTCGAGCAGCACGGCAGCCAAGGAGCTCGCCGAGATCGACTCGGAACACCTCGCGCAGTTCATCCTGCGTGGCGTCAACCAGGACTTCAAAAACAACAAGCAGAACACGGACAACGGCCTGCGCGTCACGCTCTCGCTCAAGGAAGTCGAGTTCGTCGTCTGCGCGTCCGAGGCTGGCGGGAAGATCGAGGCCTA
This sequence comes from uncultured bacterium, assembly GCA_937858895.1. Classification (GTDB taxonomy): domain Bacteria; phylum Planctomycetota; class UBA1135; order UBA1135; genus JACKHW01. The sequence goes on from CALLZN010000204.1 coordinate 24,539, forward strand.
TGACCTCCGCTACTCGCCGCCGCGCCTCGTTCCGCTCAGCTACGTTCCGCTCTTCGTGACGTGGATCGTGCAGTGACGTGGATCGTGCAGTGACGCCGATGTGGCAGTGACCTGCGCGGCGAAGCTCAGGGTGTGACGACCGCGACCTCGATGATGTCCGTGCTCGCGCGCTGCTGCAAGACTTGCGTCACCGGCAGGCTTCGCCCGCCTTCTTCGCGCAGCTTGATCTCCCAAGGTCCGAGGCCGACGCGGTCGATCGTGAACGAACCACTCGCATCGACGACGGCCGAGCCGCGGTAGAGACCCGTCTCCGAGATGCTGATGCGCGAACCTTTCACGGGCTGGTCGTTCTTGTCACGAACGACGCCGCGCATCGTGCGAGGCAGCGGCAAGAGGACATCGTGTTCGGCTTCTTGCCGCAGTTCTTTCGTCTCGGAGAGCTCGAGGTCGACGGCGACAGCTAGATGGCTGCTGGCCTCGACGCCTGGCAAAGCGCGCAGTCGGTACTGGCCAGGCAGCAAACCATCCCAAGCGTAGCCGCCGTTGGCGTCCGTGCGTCCGCTGAGCAAGGCTTGCTTGACGTGGCGACCTTCACCGATTGGCACGAGCTCGAGGCCAACCGCCATGGCCGTCTCTTCGCCCGTGGCGGCCTCGCCGGTCACGCGTCCGCGGAGGGTCCAGGGGCCGCGCAAGCGTCGAGCCTCGGCATCTCTGGCACCGAGATCGGCCGTGCCACCTTCGATCGCGATGTCGTTGGCCGTGCCGCGCGCGACGATGCGTGGCCCCGACCCGCTGGGCTTACCGAGGAGGACCGGCTTGGTCGGCGTCAGGTTGTCGCCGAGGGTCGCGAAGGTCGTGCCGGCGATGGCAAGAAACACGAGCATGAAGTGCGAGGGGCGTCTCATCGTGGTCACGGTTCTCGTTCAACGTGCTTGCAGGATCTCGATGTCGTAGCCGTCCGGGTCTTTCACGAAGATGTAGCGGCTCGCATTCCCTGGTTTCGACTCTCGGTACCACCAACCTTTTGCCTTCACGTCCTCGATCACGGAGTCGAGGTCGAGGGTGAGGAAGGCCAGGTGCCCGAACTGCGTGCCCACTTCGTAGTCGCGACCGTCTTTGTTGAAGGTCAGCTCGATGAAGTAGTGACGGTCTTCATCGCTCAAGAAGACAAGGGTCGCCTCGTCTCCGAGCTCGTTCCGCCGCACCTCTTGGAGCCCCAGGAAGCCGCAGTAGAACTCGAGGCTCTTCGCGAGGTCACGGACCCGGATCATCGAGTGGTAGAGCTTCATGGCGAAGTCGATCATACGCGAAGCGGCGGGCGACTGGCCGGCCGAAACGCCCCGGCTTTGGGGGGCAGCGCTGCGGCGCGCATGGTCTATGCTCTCTCCTTGGTCGCTACCCCCGAAGCAGCCCGCGACCAGACACGCGAACCGACGCAGAGCGACTCCTTCCTTGCCAACCTCACGACGCCCGCTGGTCATCGACGTTTGCGTGCCTCTGTATCGCGAGCGGGCCGCGCTGCCGGCCCTGGTCGAGGCCTTGCGCCGCTTGCAAGAGCGCTTCGCCGCCGGCGGTTCGCACATGCGGCCCATCCTCGTCGACGACGGATCGGACGACGGAAGCGCTGACTTGGCCGCTGAGCTCATGGTTTCGAGCGGGCTCTCCGACGCGCAGATCCTCCGTCACGGTCAGAACGGCGGCCTCGCGGCGGCGCTGCGCACGGGCTTCGCCGCAGGCCAAGGCGAGGTGGTCTGCTGGCTCGACGCCGACCTTTCCTACCCTGCCGACCTGCTCGTCGACCTGGTCGCGCTCGTTCAAGACGGAGCCGATGTCGCGACCGTGTCCCCCTGGCACCCGAGCGGTCAGGTGACCGGGGTCTCGCGCCCGCGCGTGCCCCTCTCGAAGGGACTCAGCCGCGCATGCCGCTTGGCCGCACGCACCCGGTCCGTGCACACGTGGTCGGCCATGGTCCGAGCTTGGCGGCGACCCTGGCTCGCGCGCTGCTTGCCCGAACGGCAGGGGCACTGCGGAGTCACCGAGAGCCTTCTGCGGGCCACCGCGCTCCGGGCGGGCAAAGCGGAACTCCCTGCGATCCTTGAGGGTCGTGTGGCGGGGGCGGCAT
>CALLZN010000205.1 GCA_937858895.1 uncultured bacterium
GAAGAGCTCGGGACGATCCCCGTGCACGTTTTTCATCAGGAAGTCGCGACTCTGGAGGCCCGCGGGCGTCGCTTCGGTCTTCTGGCGGTCGAAGCTCGCTCCAGCCGCCGCCGACGCCCCCTCGAGCCCTTCGATGACGCGCGCCTTGTCGCGCTCGGTCTGCAAGCGACCAAGGAACCACGTGCCGCAGTTGGACAGGCCCTTGTAGTCGAGGTCGACCGGGTTCTGCGTCGCGAGCACGCAGCCGAGCCCGAAGGCGCGCGCTGCTTCGACGGCGGATTGGCCGTCGGCGGGAAGTAGCCGAAGACCTCGTCCATGTAGAGAATAGCGCGCAAGGACGAAGTGCCGGGCTGAGCACGCATCCACGAGACGACCTCGCCGAGCAAGAGCGTCACGAAGAACATGCGCTCGGCGTCCGACAAGTGCGAGAGCGAGAGCACGGAGATGCGCGGGCGCCCATCGCTCGTGTAGAGGAGGCGGTTGACGTCGAGGGCCTCGCCTTGCATCCACGACGCGAAGCTCGGGCTCGCGAGCAAGTTGTTGATGCGCATCGACAGGTCGAAGCGCTCGCGACTCGGATAGAAGCTCTCGAGGTCGAAGAAGCCGATCTTGTCGAAGCCCGGCTCCTGAATGCCGCGGATCAAGTCGCCGATCTGCAGGTCGCGCCCGGCCTGCCAGGCGCGCGAGACGATGTTCGACAAGAAGATGTGCTCGCGGCTGCGCAGCGGATCGGCGTCGATGCCGACGAGGGAGAGCAGGCCGCTGACCGCGGACTGGGTGCGATCCCCCATTGCTTCCATGTCCGCGCGCTGCTTCTCGGGCGGCGCCGTGAAGGAGCGCAGGACCGTGAGCGGTAGACCCGTCTGACTGCCCGGTGTGTAGATCGCGCGGTCGCATGCGGCATCGAAGCGACGCAAGCGATCGCCGTCTTGGCCCCACGACGCGAGGCCCTTCTGCCAAAGCGCCGCGACATCGTGGGCGTAGTCGCTCGGTGACTTGCCCTTGCGCATGGCCTCGCCCGGATCGATCCACGGCTCGAAGTCGCTCGGCCGAAAGTCGGGGAAGGTCAACAGCAGGTTGCCGAGGTCCCCCTTCGGGTCGATCGCGATGACCGGGATGCCGTCCATCGCCGCTTCTTCGAGCAGCGACACACAGAGGCCGGTCTTGCCGCTGCCGGTCATGCCGACGCACATCGCGTGCGTCGTCAAGTCCTTGGCGTCGTAGAGCAGGTCTTCATCGGTCGCCTTGCCACTCTCGGCGTCGAAGCGACGGCCGAGGTAGAAGGCACCGAGCTTTTCGTAGGAAGGAAGTGTCGACATGCTCGCCTCGCCTCAGCCGTAACGCTTGCCGTCGACTTCGATGAAGCCATCGGGATGGCGGCGCGCCGGATCGTGGTGCGTCCAGTGCAGGACCCCGCCCTTCTCGTTGTATTCGTACTCGCCGCGGATGCGCAGGCGCATGCCCTTGCGCAGATTCGGAATCGGATCGGCGAGGTCGATGTTGTGCGAGACCTTGAGCGTGATGCCGTTCGCCAGCTCGAAGAGCCAGTTCTGGTGCCGCTTGCCATCGGTGTCGAGCGGCAGGATGTGGACGACGACGCCCTCGACTTCGACGAAGACGTCGGAGCGCTGCGCGGCGAAGGCGGCCTTGACCTCGGCGATGCCGCCCCAGCGGACCTCGGGCGCGCCACGGCCGACGCGGTTTTGATCGAAGCGCGAGGCCTTGCGCGGTGCCGGCTCGGTCGCTGTCGTCGCGGCTTTGTCGCTGACTTTGCTCGTGGGCTTGTCGCTGCCCTTGGCCGGCGCCTTGTCCGCGCTGGCGGTCGCCTGCTTCGCTGGCGCTGACGCCCCCTTCGACACGGCATCCTTGCTCACCTGGGTCCCACTGCGCTGGTCGCTCGGCTGCGAGCTGCCAGCCTTGGGCGACTGCGCTACTGCCTGGTCACCTGGCTTCTCGATTTGCTTCTCGCTCTGCTGTCCGCTTTGCTTCTCGGGTGCGTTGCTCTGGAGCCAGAGATTGCCGGCGTAGAGCAATCCGCCGACCACGAGGGTCACGATCGCCGCGAGCGGTGAGAGTTTCTTGGGGGACTCGGCCATGGGGAAAAGTGTCGTCGATGCGACCTCGCGCTCGCCATGAGTTTTCAAGGTCGATTTTGACGCGAGCGCTTGCATCCTTTGATCGAGGTCAGGGTGCGCATGGTGATCGGTGCAGGAGGGAGCGATGCAGCGGGCGCGTGGCTACGAAATGAGCGACGAAGCGAGGAAGGACGCCAGCTGTGGTGCAGGCGTCGCGTCGCTCGCCCTGGCGCGCGACATCCTCGCGGCGCGCTTCGGCTTCGCGGACTTTCGTGAAGGCCAGGCCGGCGCGATCGAGGCCGTCCTCGAGGGCCGCGACGCCCTCGTCGTCATGCCGACCGGGGCTGGCAAGTCGCTCTGCTACCAGGTGCCGGCGATCCTGTTGCCCGGCTACAGCCTCGTCGTGAGCCCGCTCATTGCTTTGATGAAGGACCAGGTCGATGGACTGCGGGCCCGCGGCGTCCAAGCCTTCACCGTCCACTCGGGGACGAGCCTCGACGAGAAGCGCGAGCTCGCGCGCGCGATCGAAGGCGGGACCTGCGACGTTCTCCTCGTCGCACCCGAGCGCTTTCGCAGCGAGCGCTTCCTGCGCTTCGTCGACATGCACCGGCCGACGCGCTTCGTCGTCGACGAGGCCCACTGCATCAGCCAGTGGGGACACGACTTCAGGCCTTCGTATCGGCAGCTCGCCGATGTGATCGCGCGCCTGGACCGCCCGCCGGTCCTGGCGCTGACGGCGACTGCGACGCGTGCCGTGCGTGACGACATCCGCAAGCAGCTCGCGATGGTCGACGCCCTCGAGGTCCTGACCGGCTTCGACCGCCCGAGCCTCGCCTTCGAGGTGCTCCCGGCGCCGACGGTCGAAGACAAGTTCCAGCACGCCCTGCGCCTCTGCCGGGAGACGGAGGGCACCATCCTCATCTACGGCGCGAGTCGCAAGAGCGTGACATCGATCGCCGAGCGACTCGCGGGCGAGAGTATCGAGGTCGAGACCTACCACGCGGGGCTGCGCGACGAGCAGCGCTGCAGCGTGCAAGACCGCTTCATGCGCGACGAGATCCCGGTGCTTTGCGCGACCAACGCCTTCGGCATGGGGGTCGACAAGGCGGACATCCGCCTCGTGCTCCACATCGACATGCCCGGCTCGCTCGAGGCCTACTACCAAGAAGCTGGCCGCGCCGGCCGCGACGGCAAGAGGGCGCGCTGCGTTCTGCTGCAACACGGCGGTGACTATCGCTTGCAGCTCTTCTTCCTCGACATGGCCAACCCGAGCCTCGACGTCTTCGTGCGCAGCTTCGAAGCGTGCGATCAGCGAAGGCGGCGGCGGTGAGGGCGGCGTCGCGAGCCTCTGCGAAGTCGTCGGCGAGCGCAACGAGGGGGCGATGCTCACTTGCTTGCGTCACTTCGAACGCATCGGCGTCGTCGCCTTGCAAGGCTCGACGGTCCTCGCCCCCGAAGAGGTCCCGCCGAGCCTGCCCCTCGACGCGCGCGAACTCGGGCTCAAGCGACGCCGCGACGAGGAGCGACTCGGGCGCATGCTCGACTACACGCGAGGCCGCGGCTCTTGCCGCTTTGCACGCATTCGTGAGTACTTTCTCGGCGAGCGCGGCCAAGACTGTGGGAGCTGCGATCGCTGCGCATCGACCGAGGCGCCGCGCGAAGTTACGCCCGCGACCAAGGTTCTCGTCCGGGCGGCCCTGCGCTGCCTCGATCAACTCGACTTCCGCTTCGGCCCGGGCCGCCTCGCCGAAGTGCTCGAGGGGCGACGGACGGCCGAGGTCACCTCGCGTGGGCTCGAGCGCACACCGGGCTTTGGCTGCCTCTCGGCTTTCGAGCGCGGCGCGGTCCGCGAGTGGCTCCAGCTCTTCGAGGACGAAGGCCTGATCGAGCGCCAGGCCTTCGAGTCGTCGCGAGGACCAGGTGGCTTCACGCTCGGCTTGACGGCCAAGGCGCGGGCCATCCTCGACGGCCGCGTTGCGATCGACTTCGCTTGTCCGGAAGCTGCCGCGCAACAGCAGGCCACTCGGTCGGCCAAGCGGCGCGAGCGGCGCAATCCGGATGCACGCAGCGACGATGCGGACATCGAGCTGGATGCCTGTGCGCAGCGCGTCTTCGACCACCTCCGCGCGTGGCGACGCGAGCTCGCCGAGCGCGAAAAGAAGCCGCCCTTCACGGTCTTCTCGAACCGCACTCTGCGCGCGCTCGCGCTGCAGCGTCCGACGACCCACCAGGCCTTCCTCGAAGTCGAAGGCTTGGGCGAAGGGAAGTGGGATCGCTTCGGCGAGGCCTTGCTCGCCGCCCTGCAAGAGGTGGACGCGGCGGACTAGTTCTGGTGCGGACTCAGCGACGCCGCTGTTTGTTCATCTCTTCCTCGACTTGCTTCCAAGTGCGCTCGAGCGCCGGGCGCGCTTCTCGCTGCGCGAGTTCGAAGCCAATCAAATAGCAGAGCTTCGCCACCCGCGTGAGCTTGTCGAAGTCGATGCGATCGACCGTGTCGTCGGGCTGGTGGTACTGCGGATGGAAGCCCGTGAAGAAGAAGGCGATCGGAATGTCCTTCTTGGCGAAGTTGACGTGGTCCGAGCGAAAGAAGACGCCCTCCTCGTCGTACTCGAAGTCGAAGCCCACATGCTTCGTGTTCACATCGAGGCAGATCTTGTGCAAGTCGCTCGAGAGCTTCTCCGTCCCGACGAGGTGCAGGCAGTTGAGGTTCTCGCTCGCAGCCTCGGTGACCTCGCCGCTGCGACGATCGACCTTCTCCTCGTTGCGGCCGATCATGTCCATCTGCAGCTCGGCGACCATCTGCTCGTTCGGAACGACCGGATGGTCGGTGTACCACTTGGAACCGAGGAGACCCATCTCTTCACCAGCGAAGCACATGAAGAGGATGGAGCGCTTCGGACGAACCTTGTTCTGGGCGAAGGCGCGGGAGACTGCGAGGACACCGGTCGTGCCCGAGCCGTCGTCGTCGGCACCGTTGTTGACATTGCCGCGCGCATCGACGCCGATGTGGTCGAGGTGCGAGCCGATGCCGACGTATTCGTCGCGCAGCTCAGGGTCGCTGCCCGTCAACTTGGCGACGACGTTGGCGCCGAACACGGGTTGGGCCTTCATCGCAACGTGCGTGTGCACCTTGGCCGTGATCGCGTGGATGCCGTCCGTCTCCGTGTCGAGAAGGTCGGCCGCGGCGCCAAACTGCTGCAGCAAGGCCTTGGCCGTCGCCCGTGAGATACCGTAGCGATTGGGCATCTGACGCGCCTGGCGCTGGGAGCCCGGGCCCTTGCCCGCGAACTGGACGCGGCCGAGCGCGTCGATCGGCGCCTTCGCCAAGTCGTCGTCGACGACGATGAGGGCGCCGGGATTGCTGCGATACAAGGCCGAGGTCGTGCGCGAGAAGCCACGCTGTCGGGCATCCGAGCGATCGACGAAGATGACGGCCTTGCCGGTGATCGACGGCATGCCGGCGACCTTGCCGGCCTCTCCGAAGATGGCGGAGTCCTTGGCCGTCACAAAGACGAGGTCGAAGACTTTGTCGCTGTTGGCCGCGATCTGCCCCGCGAAGTCCTTGCCGAAGGCGAGGCGCTGCACCTCTTTGCCGTCGGCATCCTGGATCGAGATCCACGAGGCTTCGACGTCGGGCGCCGTCAGCTCGAAGGGTACCGCCTGGAAGTAGCTCCCATCGTCCCCCATCGGCTCGAGGCCCAAGGACTTGAAATGGTCGGCGACATAGCGGGCGGCCTTCTCGTATCCAGGGCGCCCGGTCGCGCGGCCGGCGAACTCGTCGGACGAGAGCACGGTCAGCCACTCCTTGCAGTCCGCCGGGAGGATCGAGTTGAAGCCTTCGAGGCGGTCTTGCGGCACCGCGACCGTGGCAGGCGCTTTTTTTGCCTGCGCGCTGCCCTGGTCCTCGGCGCGGTCTTGCGGCGCCTTGGACTTGGGGGCCTCCGCGTCTTGGGCGAAGGCAGGCGCCCCAGGCAGGGCGCAGATGAACACGACACAGGCGCGTGGAAGCAGCCTCGCTCTCATGACAGGATCCTCCATCGAAGTCGGAGGATCCTACGGAGCACGCGCCCGCGTCGTTGACGCTTTCTTTTCGCAGCTCCGGTCTCGCAGCTCAGTGCTTGAGGACGAGCGGCACCGCATTCGACGTGCCGATGATCTGCAGCGCCGCCAAGTCGAAGACCACGAATGCGTGGTGAAAGCGCGTTCCGATCAAGGCCGGATCGAGGCCAGTCAGCAGCACGAAGGTCGCGGTCGCGTTCCCCCCGGCATCGAAGACCCCGAAGCTATTGCTAATCAGCGTGTTCGGGTTGGTAGCGGTGAAGAGCGTGTAGCTGTCGGTCTGGAGCGGTAGGAGTCCCGCGGCACCAAGGTCGATACCAGGTTCGATGCCCGTGACCGAGCCAAGGATGAGGTAGAACTTGCCGGCCATGGCCGCACCCGCGTTGAGCGAGAGATTCTGCGTGCCGCCGTCCTGCATGCTGAGATCGTGCAGGTTGGACGTCAGGGCAACAGGTCCGGTCGAAACGACTTGGACTGAGCCCGTCGCGATCGTGTTACCAGCAAGCGGTCGGTCACCCGGCGCGCCCACGATGAAGTCCGGCACGCCGTCCTTGTTGATGTCGCCAAGCGGCGCGATCTGGTAGCCGAACTGCGCGTCCGCGCGTTGGCCATTGACACCGAAGAGGAGCGACCCGTCCTTGCCCGAGTAGAGCTCGACCCGACCCGCATTGGTGGCGCTGCGGTCATCGAGCGACATGCCGACCAGCAGGTCCGCGTGGCCGTCCCCGTTGACGTCGCCGACGCCTCGAACGGGTTCACCGAAGAGGTCCGAGGGGTTGCTGCCCTGGAAGGACCAGATGACTTGGAAGGTGGCCCCCGAGTAGACGCGAGCGTAGCCGGACTTGGGGCTCAGTCCGAAGAACTGGACCGCGCCGATGATGAAGTCCGGACGACCGTCCTTGTCGACGTCCCCCGCTCCGCTCACGAAGTGGCCGAAGAAATCGTCGCCCGCATCGCCGTTGAGGGTCTTCAGCGTCGCGCCGGTGCGGCCCGAGAAGATGCGGCACATGCCCGATTCGGCGCCATTGTTGTCGTCATCGGGCGCGCCCACAGCGAAGTCGTCGTGTCCGTCGAGGTCGATGTCGCCGATGCCCGCGACCGTCTGGCCAAAGAAGTCCTGCGGTGAATCGCCGAGCACGAAGTAGAGGATGGCGTGCGTCTTGCCTGAGTAGACACGCGCGCTGCCGCTATTGTCACCGTTCTCGTTGTCTCCATGCGCCCCGATGATGTAGTCGGGCGTGCCATCTGCGTCGACATCGCCTGCAGCCGCGACGCCGAGGCCGAAGATCTCACGCGCTCCACCTGCTGCGATCTGTCGGATCAGCGTACCGGTCTTGCCCGAATAGATGGCAGCCTCACCGGACTTGAAGCCAGCGTCATCGGAGAAGGGCGCGCCGACGATGAAATCAGTCACTTGGTCGGCGTCGAGGTCACCAATCGGTGCGATGGCCCAGCCAAACTCGTCGAAGGAGGTGCGGCCAAAGACCGTGTAGAGCTCCTGGCCATCCACGCCGGAGAAGACGATGACCTTGCCCGCATCCGTGCCGATGTCGTCCGCGCCCGGAGCGCCGACCGCATAGTCCGGGAAGCCGTCGGCATTGACGTCCCCCAACCCTGCGACCGCGAAGCCGAAGCGATCACCGACGGTCGATCCGGCAAGCTGAAAGAGATGCTGCTGGGCCAGGGCCGACGCCCCGGTCAGTACGCACGATAAGCAGAAAGTGGAGAGCCTTCTCATGGGTGTCGAGAAACCTGGTCGCCGTAATCAGAGGTGCTGAAGACGCAGGGGATCGTGGTTGGCCTCGCCGGCGCGTGGCAGGTAGCGCAGCGCGAGCTCCCAGTCATCCCTGTGCAGAAGCATACCTCACTTGGAGGAAAAATACTGCCTCAGGACTTCGACTCAGGCGTAGTTCGCTGCCCTTCGGTTCCGTTGGGCTGCGGGACTTTTGGCCAGTCGGTCAGCCGCGGATCGTCAGCTCCACGCTGTTGGCCGTGGCCGCCGTCACCTGCGTGAACGCGGGGTCGATGCAAACCCCGCTGACATGGACCTGAAAGGAGCCAAGGAAGCGAATCCCGCTCGGCATCCAGTAATCCGGATAGGCCTTTTCTGGCGCTTCGATGCGCGCGAACCAGCGCGGCTGAAACTGGGTGTTGATCAGTTCGAGCGAAAAGGCCGTGTAGGAATCGACCACGAAATTGCGCTGGCCACTCCAAAGCAGGAGGTACCAAGAGCCCTGGTGGCCCGGGGCCGTCAAGCACATGCGAAAGCGACCGCCGATGAAGGTCGAGACCTCGCCCACATCGAGATCAGAACCCTGTCCGTCGATCGGTAAGTACTCGATGCGCGGCCCACCGACCCAGGCCTTCGATGGCAACGCCCGCGTGGCGCCGTTGTTGATCTCGATGTTCTCGACGACGTCCTGCCGCACATCGGCCATGGCGACCAGGTAGCGCGACCCGTTGGCGATGCTATACGGCACGCGGACGTTGGCGACGCAGAGCTTCGAGCCGCCGGGACCGAGGGCGGGCACCTCGAAGTCGGCAAGGACGATGTCATCTCCCGTGAAGACCGAGTTGTCGGACAGGCGGAGCGACGCGAGCGACTTGCTCGAAGCGATCGCCTGCCCCACGGTCTCGACGACAAAGGACACTTGGAGCGACGCACCCGCCACGAGGGTGTGCGACGGGCTCGTCAACCCGGTGATCACCAAGTCGACTTGGGCCGTCGTCCTTGCAGCGCATAGACTTATGGCAAGGCCGACGCAAACTGACCACAGAAAGCGAGAGGCGAGCAACATGGGGCATCTCCAGTCTCCTCTTCCCGAACTCCCCCGAAGCCTATCCCGAGAACCGGGCTCCGACCGCGGGTAAGCTGCTCCGAAGCGCGCCAGGAGACAGGCGGGCGGCATAAAAGCCCGGCCTCGAGGCAGGGGCCCTGCGTAGCTGCTCTGTTGTCCACGAGGCCCCTCACCACGGGCCGAACGGGGCGCGCTCTCAGCTTCCGGAAGCCAGATCCTCCCCCTGTCCCCGACACTCGACGGTCTCCTCAAACTATGACATCGCGTTCTGCGTCGTCAGCGGCGGCGCGCAGGCTCGAGACCTGCGCACATTCTCTCGCTCGCACGTCTTCGTCTCTCCCCTTCATCCTTGGCTACTTGCTTCCGCTCGCCTTGTGCTGCGCAGCGGCGAGCAACGCGCAGGTGCGCTTCCGACACGAGACTTCGCGGAACTCGAGCGCGCTACCCTCCCCGACGGGGACCAACCAGCAGACAGCCTGCGTCGTCGGTGACTTCGACGCCGATGGACGCGGCGACTTCGTGATCGCGAGTCGCGGCACCAAGGGACGCATCGAGTTTTGGCACTCCCGCCCAGGCGACCGCTTCGATCGCTACACGGTCGAGGCCTCCAACGTGAATCCGGAGGCAGGCGGCGCTGCGCACGACATTGATGGCGACGGCGACCTCGACCTCGTCCTCGGCCAAGATAGCCAGGGACAGCAGATCTTCTGGTGGGAGAACCCGGCACCGAGCTTCGAGAAGCCCTGGACCCGCCGCATCATCAGCACGAGCCCAGCGAACAAGCATCACGACCAAGTCTTCGTCGACCTCGATGGCGACAAGAAGGCCGAGCTCGTGACCTGGAACCAGGGTTCGAAGAGCCTGCTCGCGTTCGACATCCCGAGCGACGCACGGACTCGGACGGCAGCGTGGCCGAGTCGCACGATCGGCGTTTCCGCGACCGTGACCAAGGAAGGCTTGGCCTTCGCCGACGTCGACCTGGATGGCCGCGTCGACATCCTCGCGGGCGGGTCGATCTGGCGGTCGACCGGGACCTCCTTCCAAGAAATCGTCTTCGAAGCGAGCGCCGACTACACACGCGTTGCTGTCGGCCAGCTCGTGCCTGGCGGTCGGCCCGAGATCGTGCTCACACCCGGCGACGTCGACGGCAAAGGCTACTGGTACCAGTGGAATGGTAGTTCCTGGGTCCGCAACTACATTGCCGACCTGCGCCATGCCCACACGCTCGAGATCGCCGACCTCGACGACGACGGCCATCAGGACATCTTGATCGGTGAGATGCGCCTCGGTCATCCGCAATGCGAGCTCTTCGTGTTGCGTGGCAACAGCCAAGGCGCCTTCACGAAGCAACTTCTCTCGATCGGCAACGACATCCACGAGGGCAAGCTCATCGACTTCGAGGGCGACGGCGACCTCGACATCGTGCACAAGCCCTTCGACTGGTTGGCGCCGCGCGTCGAGGTTTGGCGCAATGGCACCAAGACGCTGCCAGTCGACAAGTGGACGCGCAGCGCCGTCGATGGACCCTTTGCGAGTCCGGCGCTCTATGCGCTGCCGGGCGACTTCGACCGGGACGGATTTGCTGACATCGCGGCGGGCGATGCCTGGTGGCGCAACCCGGGAACGGCGAACACGGCCTGGGTGCGGACGACCTTCGCAGCACCGCTGCGCAACGTCGCTTGCATCGCGGACTTCGACGGCGATGGCGACCTCGATGTCTTCGGCACCCAAGGCGTCGGCGCGTCGACCAACGCGAACTTCGCGTGGGCGGAGAACGACGGCAACGGGCGCTTCACCGTGCACACGAACATCGATGCCGGGCAGGGCGACTTCTTGCAAGGCGTCGTCGCCGGTCGCTTCCAAGGCTCGACGGGCCCCCTCTCCATCGTCCTCAGTTGGCACGCAGCGGGCGCAGGCGTGCAGATGTTGACGATACCGAGCACGCCGACGGCAGGTCGTTGGACCTGGTCGAAGATCAGCAGCCTCTCGCAAGACGAGGACCTGAGCGCCGGTGACATCGACAAAGACGGTGACCTCGACATTCTCCTCGGCACGGTCTGGCTCGAGAACCCGCACTGGAGTCCGCGCACGATCGGTCGAGTCGACGACTTCCAAGGCGTCGGCGGCACGCCGACACCGGACCGCAACGCGCTCGCCGACATGGACGGCGACGGCGACCTCGATGCGGTCGTGGCGCTCGAGTTCGGTCGCGAGATCGTCTGGTTCGAGAATCCCCTGCCGACGGGCAATGTCTATGGCGCTTGGACGCGACGCTACCTCGGCTGGTCAGCTGGCCAAGGCTTCTCGATGGATGTGGGTGACATGGACCGCGATGGCGACATCGACGTCGTCGTCGGCGAGCACCGCGGCTCGCCCGAGAACCGCGTGCTGCTGTTCTTGAACGACGATCCCTACAAGCCTTTCCGGGAAGTCGTGCTCGACCGCGGACCCGCTTCGACGATCGACCACCACGACGGGACAGTCCTCTTCGACATGGACGACGACGATGACCTCGACATCGTGTCGACCGGCTGGACCAACCCGCGCCTCTGGTTCTACACGAACGATGCTCGCCAACCGGGCAACAACGGCAAGCGCAGCCCCGCGCCGATTCTGAGCCCGGCGAGCGCGGTCTTCGCGCAGCGTCGCGTCGTGCACTTGAGCGCGCCGGCGGGCACGACGATCCGCTACACGCTCGACGGCAGCAGCGTGACCGACCAAGCAGCTGCCTACACTGGCCCCTTGACCCTGACCAGAACGGCAACACTGAGGGCGCGGGCTTTCAGCACAGGCCTCGCACCGAGCCTCGAAGTCTCAGGCGACTTCGCGAGGCTAGGCGATGAGCTCTCTTGGTATGCCTTCGACGCCTTCGAGGGCAGCACGGTCTTCGACCATGGCTCCGCAAAGCAGAACGGCACCCTCGTCGGTGCCGCGCGCGTCGCCGGTTGGAACGGGATCGGGGCGGCTTTCAATGGCACGTCGAGCCGCGTCACGCTGCCGACACCGTCGTTGACTCAGGCGGTCACGATTGGCGCATGGATCCAAGCCGACAGCTTTGACCACCTGCTCTCGAAGGACGCCCGCATCTTCTCGCAGGCCATCGGCGTCGACGAGCAGCAGCACGGCCTCATGCTGAGTACGATCGCGACTGCGAGTGGCGTCAGCCCGCGCTTCCGACTGCGCGTCCAAAACTGGACCGCAACCCTCGTTGGTTCGGTGCCACTGCGCTCGGGTACTTGGACCCACGTGGCGGCGGTCTACGACGGCGCCGCGATGCGCCTTTACGTCGATGGTAGCCTCGCCGGCAGCCTGCCTCGCACTGGCCCCATCACGCTCTTGCCGAACGCCGAGACGTGGATCGGGGACAACCCGGTCTCGAGTGCACGGCCCTTCGACGGCGTGATCGACGATGTCAAGATTTGGAATCGCGCCCTCGATGAGACTGAGGTCCGGGCGCTCGGCCGCGATGTGCGGCGCGACCATGCCTTCCGCTTCGGCTACGGAACGCCAGTGTGTGGCTACGAACCACGCATCGAACTCGATGATGACCTGCACGCCTCGACAACGCCTGTCGGTTTCGGCGTCGTCGTCTCCCGGTGCCGGCCCTATTCGCCGGGCATCCTCTTCGTGACGGGCGCAGGCGTCGCGGCCGGCTTCGACTTCCTCGGTGCTCGCGTCTTCGGCGACCCTTTTACGGCCTTCTTGCTCCCGATCGTCAGCGACGGCAATGGCGTCGCCTACGTTCCGCTGCAGCTGACCGGCATCCCGACGGGCGCGCGCTACGTGTGGCAAGCTCTCGTCGCCGAAGCGAGTTCCTGCTGGCCGCAGACCTATCGGCTCGGCGCGACACCAGCGATCGGCGGCTTCGTTCTGCCGCCGCGCTGAGGCGCAGTCAGCCCGCGGCGCTCAACTCGAAGCGCCGCCGCCCTTCTCCATCGAGTCGATGAACTTGCTTGCTTCGCGGATCGACGACTCCATGTCGTCGATCAAGCGGGAGACGTCGGTGCCGATGCGGTCCGCCGTCGTTTGGAGATCGGCGATGGACTTGGCGTTCAGGTTGTGCTTGAGGAAGACGACGTGGTCTTCGAACTTGCGCAAGATCGGTTTCATCGACGACTCGGCGTCTCGCATCGCGCCGAGCATTTTGCCGTAGCGCAGCTTCGTGTCGCCGAGGAGGACCTCGCTGCGCGCGCGCAGCTCGGGGGTTTCGATCTCGGCGAGCTCCTTTTGCCACTCGGTGAACATGGCGTTGGCGGTGTCCTCGATGTTGCGGATCGACTTCGTCACGTGGGCGGCCGCGTCCTTCGAGCGCGTGAGGTCCTTCGAGAGGCGCTTGTAGACGACCTCGAGCTCGCCGCCGTCTTTGCCGGTGAGTTCTTGGAAGGACTTGTAGGTCTCTTGGATCTGCTCTTTGGCTTCAGTCTGGTCATTGCGTCCTTGCTGGACGAAGTCGACGAGCAAGTCGCGCTTCTGCCAGCCGACGAGGTCCCAGGCCTTGTAGTAGGCACTGCTACAAGAAGTGCCGACCAACGTGCAAGTCAGAGCAAGGGCGAAGAGCGCCCGCGCGCGCGCAGGCTGCGATGCAACGGTGTTGGGGTGCATGTGTATGGCTGTCTCAGGGCTCAATCGAACCTTCGTGAAGGGGTCATAGTCAGGGGGCAGCACGATAGCCGCTCGATGCACAGGAACGGCTATCCTCGATAGGCATGATTCGCCTTCTTGCCCTCCTCATATGCGCCATTTGCTGCGCGGCGCGCAGCGCGCCCCTTCCGCAGGAGGGCAGCACCGCTGCTCGCAGACTGCTGCGCGCCTTCGACAGCAAGCACACGCGCAACAACTATCCGCAGCGCCTCGCCGCTATTCAGAAGCTCCACGGCAGCAGCAACGAGAGCGAAGCCCTTGCCCTCGTCGAGGCCTACCGCCGCTTGGACGCCGAGGCGCTGCCCATCCGCAAGGAGCAAGGGCAGACGCTCGACGAACGCACGAGCCTCGAGCTTGTGCGCTTTCGGAAGAGCCTCGCCCCAATCGACACGCTGCAGGACGAAGTCGCGGCTGCACTGCGCAGTCTCGACGCGAGCCTCGCCGACACGATGCTGCGCGAACTCGTGGCCGAAGCCCGCAAGCCGGATCCCTGCCTCTCGCTGCAAGTCTTGCTTGCCGACAAGGCCAAGGGCTTCCGCGACATCGACCTCTTGCGCCACCAACTCGAGCGGCCGCTCGAGCCGGGCTCGCTCTGCGCCCTGGTCCGCGTCGTAGAGACGCTCGGGCGGCGCGGAAGCGTGTTTTCGCCTGCGCTCGAGAACCTCCCCACGGCCGAGTCCGCGCCCCTGCGTCTCGAGGTCGCGCGCACCCTCGGCCAGATCGGCGGGCGCCCGACGATTCCCCTGCTCATCGACCGCCTCAAAGTCGAGCGCGGCCGCGTCAAGGAGGTCGTCGCAGTAGCACTCGCGACGCTGACCGGACAGAACCACGGCCTCAGCGCCGAGGCCTGGACGCTCTGGTGGAAGGACCTCGAGACGAAGGACGACTTCATGCCAGAGGCCGGCTCCGTGCCACCACCGCCGAAGCTCCCCGACATGGGCGAGTACTTCGGCATCGCCCAGGACGGCAGCTCCATCCTCTACATCTTCGACCGTTCGGACTCGATGGAGCGCGGACTCGCGAAGGGCGGCTCGCGCGAGGAGCGCGCGCGCAAGGAGCTCGCCGCGGCTCTCGACAAACTCGACGAGGCGACGCGCTTCAACATCGTCGTCTTCTCGATCAAGGTCCGCTCCTGGGCCAAGGGCTACCGCGACGCGTCGCGCCGGAACGTTGCTGATGCGAAGCGTTGGCTCTTCGACCTCGACATGCAAGCCGGCACTTCGACCTATGACGCCCTGCAACGAGGCTTCCGCTTGTCGGGCAGCCGCAGCATCGACCGCTTCGACGAACTCGATGTCGAGACGGTCTTTTTCTTGTCGGACGGCGAGCCGACGCGGCGCACGGGCGGCACGCTGAACCCGCTCGTGCGCGACGACCCGCAGCGCATCCTGTCGGCCGTGCGGCGCTACGACCCCCTCGGTCGCGTCAAGATCCACACGATCGGCCTCGCGCTCGCAACCAAGGATGCCCCCATCCTCATGCGGGGCCTCGCCGAGGAGCACGGCGGACGCTTCGTCGCGATCCGCTGACCAGCGGGTTCAGAAAAGCGCACAGCTCGGCCCTTCCATTGGAGCGCCTTGCCTCGCAGGCTCAGCGTCATGGCGCTGCTTGCACTCGAAGACGTCTCGATCCGCTACGGCGTGCGTCCCCTCCTCGACCGCGTGACCTTCCTGGTCGAGGCTGGCGAACGCATCGGCATCGTCGGCGCGAACGGCTCGGGCAAGTCCACGCTGCTGCGCATCCTCGGCGGCGTCGAGACCCCGGACGCGGGGCGGCGCACGCTCGTCTCCGATGTGCGCATCGGCTACCTCGAACAGGATCCTCGCTTCGAGCCGGGCAAGACGATCCGCGACATCACGCGCGAAGGGCTGGGTCGCTGGAGTGAAGTCACGCGCGCCCTCGAGGCCCTGCACGCGAAGCTCGCGAGCGGCGACCTCGACGGGAACCGCCTCGAGCGTTTGCTGCAAGAACAAGAGCGCCTCGACACCGAGCTCCAGCAACTCGGCGGCTACGACGTCGAGCACAAGATCGACGCGATCCTGGAGGCGACCGGCGTCTTCGACAAGGACCGCGACTGCGCCCAGCTCTCGGGTGGCGAGCGCCGCCGCGTCGCGTTGGCCCGGCTCTTGATCTCGGAACCCGACGTCCTCTTGCTCGACGAGCCGACCAACCACCTCGACGCCGAGACGATCCAGAACCTCGAAGAGCTCCTGCTCGAGACGCGCAGCGCCCTCGTCCTCGTGACTCACGATCGCTACTTCCTCGACCGCATCGCCCTTCGCGTGGTCGAGCTCGACCGCGCCCGGCTCTTCGAGTCGGAGGGCGGCTACGCCGAGTTCGTCGTCGCTCGCTCGGCCCGCCTCGCGCGTGACCAGGACGTCGAGGCGACGCGACAGAACCTGCTGCGCCGCGAGACCGACTGGATCCGACGCGGGCCGCCAGCGCGCACGACAAAGTCCAAGTCGCGCATCGCGCGCTACGAGGCCCTCGTCGCTTCGGCGCCCGACCAGGCGAGCGGGGAGCTCAGCTTCGAGATCCCCTGCTCCGAACGCCTCGGGACCAAGGTCCTCGCGCTGCGCCAGATCTGCAAGGCCTACGGTGAGCGCACGATCCTCCACGACTTCGACCTCGAGCTGCAGAAGGGCGAGCGCCTCGGCATCGTCGGTCCCAACGGCGCCGGCAAGTCGACGATGACGAAGATCGCGCTGGGCCGCGTCACGCCCGACAGCGGCAGCGTCGAGGTCGGCGCGACCGTGCGCTATTCGTTCCTCGACCAAGAGCGCGCCCAACTCGACCCCGAGCACACGATCGTCCAGGCGGTCGCCGGCGCCAATGACTATGTCTACTACGACGGTCGGCCGATGCGCATCGAGTCCTACCTCGAGTCGTTTCTCTTCACCGGCGGCCACATGCACGCCAAGGTCGGCAGCCTCTCGGGCGGCGAGCGCAACCGCGTCTTGTTGGCGAAGCTGCTTGCGATCGGCGGCAACGTCCTCGTCTTCGACGAACCCACGAACGACCTCGACCTCACGACGCTGCGCGTGCTCGAAGAGGCGCTTTGCGCCTTCGAGGGCTCGGCCCTGATCGTGAGCCACGATCGTTGGTTCCTCGACCGCGTCGCGACGCGTTGTGTCTACATCGGCGACGACGGCACGCATCGCTTCCATGCCGGCGACGCGAGTCAGCTCCTCGATCTCGTGCGCGAAGACAAGCGCGTGGCGCGCGAGGCCGAGGCGCGGCTGCGCAGCAAGGAGGTCGCGCGCGTCGAGCGTCCCAAGGCGCGCAGCCTCTCGAAGGAGCGCAAGGAAGCGGCGGACCTACCGGCGCGCATCGAGGCGCTCGAAGCGCGCCTCGTGAGCCTCGATCAAGAGCTCGCCGATCCCAGCCTCTATGAGGCGGGCTCGACGAAGGCGACGCGCCTCGCCGAACTCGTGCGAACGCGCGACGCACTGCAGCGCGACATCGGCGCGGCGTATGCGCGTTGGGAAGAACTCGAGACCCTCCTCGCAAACGGCGATGCTTGACTGGAGAAACGAAATGAAGAGAGCACGGCAGTACAACTCGCGAAGCCTCTGCTCCGCGCCCTCGCCGACGTCGCATCGCAGCGCGCTGCTCGTGGCAGCAGCTTTGCTGCCTGCGAACCTCGGGTTCACAGCGCTCACTGCGCAGCGCCGCCCCAACATCGTCTTCATCTACGCGGACGACCATGCGCAGCACGCGATCTCGGCCTACGACGCGCGCCTACACCGGACGCCTCACATCGATCGCCTGGCGCGAGACGGCATGCGCTTCACGCAGAGCTTCGTCGGAACTTCGATCTGTGGACCCGCGCGCGCGACGATCCTGACTGGCCTGCACGCCCATGCGCACGGCCAAGTCGGCAACGCGAACGGGCGCTTCCGCGACGATGCGCCGACCTGGGCGACGTCCCTGCGCAGTCACGGTTACAAGACGGCGATGATCGGCAAGTGGCACTTGCCCACCAAGCCTCGAGGCTTCGACTACAAGACCATCGAGGTCGGTTCCTACTACAACGTCAAGTTCCGCGGTGACGACGGCGTCGATGCATCGACGGGGCACGTGAGCGATGCGATCACCGAGCGCGCGCTCGCCTGGATGCAAAAGGCTACCGAAGACAAGGAGCCCTTCGCGATCTGGGTTTGTCATTCAGCGGCACACCGCACGTGGATGCCGGCGCTGCGCCACCTGAGGCTCTTTGACGAGGTCGACGTGCCGGAGCCGCCGACCCTCTTCGACGACTATGCAACACGGTCGGACGCTGCGCGTAGCGCGCAGATGCGCATCGCGAAGGACCTCTTCCCGGCCTACGAGCTGCAATTGCAGATCACGGGCAAGGGAGTCCTCGACAAGGCCGCACAACGTTTGCGCGCGTCGCTGAGTGCAGCCGAGTTTCGGGCGTGGGAGGCGTTCTTTGGTCCGCGCAACGCGGCCTTTGCTGCGCTAACAGATGAGCGCGAACAGACGCAGTGGAAGTACCAGCGCTACATAAAAAACTACCTCCGCTGCGTCGCCGGCCTTGACGAGAGCGTCGGTTCGATCCGAGCGTTCTTACAGGAGCGCGGCCTGGCCGAAAACACGATCGTCATTTACAGCTCGGACCAGGGCTTCTTCCTCGGCGACCATGGCTACTACGACAAGCGTTTCGCCTACGAAGAAGCGCTGCGCACGCCGCTCATCGTGTCGTGGCCTGGCGTGACACCAGCAGCTTCGACCTGCGACGAGCTCGTGCAGAACATCGACATGGCGCCGACCTTGATCGCGATGGCCACCGGCGACGACACGACCCTCGAGACGAAGACCATGCACGGGCAAAGTCTCGTGCCGCTGCTGTGTGGGCCGCAGACTGGTTCCAGCGCGGCGGCTCCCGCACGCCCCGCCTGGCGCGACGCGATCTACTACGACTACGCGGCCGAAGAGTCGCAGTCGCGGACTTCCCACCTCGTCGCGAAGCACAAGGCGGTGCGCACGAAGACGCACAAGCTGCTGCATTTTTATGAACTCGGCGCCTTCGAGCTCTTCGACCTCGAGAAGGACCCGCGTGAACTCGTGAATGTTTACGAGGATCCGAGCTATGCCACGATCCGTCAGGACCTCGTGGCAAAGCTCGCGCAGCTCAGTAAGCGCTACGGCGAGTGAAGACAGGGCTCGTTCTGCGCAGTCATTCGTCGATCCAACGACAGCTTCGCTGCCGTCGACGATCGACTTCGAGGCGAAGGACATCGGGGCGAGAGTAGTGCCCGGAAGGGTCGAAATTCTGCCGCTCGCGCGCGACCTCGCGTGGATCCAGTTCGACGACGAAGACGCCTTCTCGCTCGACAACAGGCTCGAGGAGGAAGCGACCATCAGGTGCACAAACGCAACTGCCACCGTCGTGTAGCCAAGCGGCATCGTCCGGAGCGATCACGTCCCGAAGCGGAAAGTCCTCCGGGATGTCGCAACGACGCAGCGTCGCCGAGACCGAAACCACAAAACTCCGACCTTCACGGGCCATGTGCGGCGTGAGGTCGATCGTGTTCCTTCGGCTGCCTGGCCAGATCGCGATGTGGAGGTCTTCGCCTTGAGCGTGAAGCGCAGCTCGCGCGAGCGGCATCCAGTTCTCCCAACAATTGAGAACGCCAACGCGAAAGGCTCCATGGTCGTGCACGCGCAGGCCATGGCCATCTCCGATCGACCAGGCAAGACGCTCCTCGTAGGTCGGCATGAGCTTCCGATGAGTCGTCAAGGTTTCACCGTTGCTGCCGATGGTCAAGGCCGTGCAGTAGAGACTGTGACCACTGCGGTCGACAGCACGCTCGACGCAGCCGAGGACGACGGCGACACCGCAGTCCTGGATGGTGCTGCGCAGCTCGTCGAGGTCGCGGTCCGGGTCGATCGCTGCAGCGTGGTAGCGCTCGTGAAAGCTCTTTTGCACGGCGTCGTCGAAGCGCGCGCCACCGGTCGCCGCGAGCCACACAGGATAGCCAGGCAACATCGCCTCGCCGAACTCAATGAGCTGCGCTCCCTGCTGCGCGGCCTCACGCACACTTGCGACGACCTTGGCGAGCGTGGCTTCGGGATCGAGGAGGACGGGCGAGACTTGAGCGAGGGCGACTCGGAACGATGTCATGCGATGCGAAAGCTCGAGAAGGTGGGGATCGAATGGCGTGGCCTCTGCATAGCGGCCACAGCGCCACATTACGTCGTTGGCCGTCCGCGGCGAGTGCGCGAGTTCGGCGAGTGCGCCGTGGCGCAGCCCTGCGGCCTCGGGCAACCTCAGCGACCCGCGTGTGTTCTCAGAGGCCACACACCTCAATCTCGCACTTCCTCCGAACCCTCAACGTACAAGAACTATCGCACGGAGCCTCATGCGCGCCACGACGATCCTGGTCGTGCGCGCAGCGGCGGGCCTCCCTTGATTGAAGAGCACCTCCTCCAGAACAAAATCCGCTCCCTTTTGCCCCCGCCCGGTCTTTTTTGCTCGTAAACCCACCGCCACAGCCCC
>CALLZN010000206.1 GCA_937858895.1 uncultured bacterium
CACTCAGTCCGCCGCAGAGGCTGCATGAGCGCTCAGGAATGCAACATCAGGGTTCTGTCTGGCTACAATGAAGTATATTTGATTCCTCGGTGGCTGTATTACGGGGTATCGGCCTTCGAGGTCATTCTCTCGGTGGCATTGTTTACTAGGTATTATCTCTATGCGTCGGCCTTAGCTGTTGTATTGTTTATGGTGGGCGTGTATATTGCCGCGTATTTCAGGGGCAACGTCTCGTGCGGCTGTTTCGGAGAGTATTTCGTTGCGAATTGGCGATTGCATATGGTGATTGCATCTGCTTGTGGTTGCCTGGCGTGTTTGTCCCTTGTGCAGGTGTTGCTTGTCAGCGAGGATTGAATTTCGATCGCGAAGCTCGAGGTCTTTGGGACGTCTGCCCGCGCAACCTCGTGCGCGAGACAGCGAAGCTCGGAGACTTGCATAGCCCCTCGGAGTTCTTGGGTCGCCTGCGCGCGCTCGTCACCGTGGGTGACATCCAGCGACACGCCAGAACCGTCGTGCATAGTGATCACGAGGCCCACGCTGCACGACTTCTTCGCGACTTGCTCCTGCTCGGCCTGCTCGCGGTCCGCGAGCCGCGAATCTGCCCGCACTTGCGATGCCCTCGCGACAGTGTTCTTGAAGAGTCCGGGCTAGCGGCACTTCCAAAGAGACTTGGGGCGATGCGTCGAGGTTAGTCGGTGCATCATCCTCACTGAGCGTCCACGACCCGAGTCTTCTACGCGTGCGTGAGCAAAGGCCACAGGATCGCGATGTGGCGCGGGTCGCGAAGGTCGCGTCACAGTGAGCTTCATGGTCGGTTCATTCTTTCTTTGCGGCTCGAGCCTCCAATGGGGCCATGTCGCTCAACGGCTACCTCGCAGTGGCGGCGCTTTGCTTGCTGCCCTTCTCGCCGCTCCTCGTTGTCGCCGCGCCTTGCATCTGGTGGCAGCGACGCCGTGCCCGCGAGTTGGCACAGAGAGACGGCTACCTCCAGTTGGACGCGACGATGGTGCGCTGCCTCGAGGCCTGCGTCGAAGCGATGGTTCGGCCGGACGAAGGAGAACGCGCCGAGCGCGCGGTTCGCGACATGGATCGCTACCTCCACCTTTCGTTCTCGTCGAGGACCTGGCGCACCAAGGCCCTCATCCTCGCGGTCGAACACGCGCCGCGCCTGTCCTTCAAGCCCGCGTTCAGCGCGATGTCGCGAGACGAGCGCCGCGCCTTCGTCGACGCGCGACTGTCGACCACCAAAGGCATCTACGGCACGCTGTCCTTGCTGCGCCAACTCGTGCGCCTCGGTTACTACTCGAGCGACGAGGCCGCGCAGAGCGTCGGCTTTGTGCCGCTCGGCGAACGCGGCGCTCAGCGTCGCAACAAGCCGAGCCCGGTGCTCGTCTGATGCGCTCCCGTGGCGCTTCGCGCGCGGGCGCTGAGACGAGCACCGAGGCGAGCTATGACGTCGTCGTTGTCGGCTCCGGCGCGGGCGGCGCCGTGATCGCGAGCGAGCTGTCCGAGCGAGGGCTGCGCGTCCTCGTGATCGAACGCGGCCCCTGGGTCGAGCCCGATGACATCAGCCACGACGAGCTCGCGATGATCGCGACGCTCTACCGTGACGGCGGCGCGCAGACCAACACCGACGCCGACATGTTCGTGCTGCAGGGCTCGTGCGTCGGTGGGTCGACCGTGCTCACGAACGCGGTGTGCTTCCGCATGCCTGAGGAAGTGCGGCTGCGCTTCGAGAGCTATGGCTGGCGCCTCTCGAGCGAGGACATGGCTCGCTGCAGTCAGTACGTGGAGACGGCGATGTCTGTCGCTCCACTCGACGAGCGCCTGCACAACGCTGCCGCGCAGCGCATGCACGCTGGCATGCAAAAGCTCGGGCTCGAGATCGGTCGCTTCGACAAGGCCTTCGACCGCTGTATCGGATGCGGCTACTGCAACGTCGGCTGCGCCTTCGGTCGCAAGCGCGACGCGTCGACGGTCTGGATCCCGCGCGCGCTCGCCGCCGGTTGCCGTGTTCTGCCTCGCACCGAGGCGCTGCGCTTGCAGCACCGCGCTGGCCACGTCGAAGCCCTCCTCTGTCGGGACCTCGAGACAGGGCGGCACTTCAAGGTCAGCGCGAAGCGCTATGTCCTCGCCGCCGGCGCGCTGCACACGCCCGAGCTCTTGCTGCGCTCTGGACTCGGTGGCCGCAACGTGGGCAAGCGCACGTCCTTCAACGCCGGCGCGATCGCCTTCGCCGAGTACGAAGAGGAGCTCGATGCCTTCGACGGCGATCAGATGTGTGTGCACTACTTCGGCGAGGGCTACGTGATCGAGCAGATCCACAACCCGCCGATGAGCTTCGCGCTGACCATGCCAGGCTGGTTCGACGAGCACCACGCGGCGATGCAGCGCTACCGCAAGCGCACGGCCGCAGGCGTGCTCGTTCCGACGCAAGCGGTGGGGCGCGTCTTCCGCGGCCTCGGCTCCAAGCTCCTCACGCGCTGGTTCGACCATCCCAACCTCGCCTTTCGCCTGCCGGAAGAAGACGTCGCAGCCTTCCGGCGCGGCTTCAAGATGCTGGCCCGCGTCTTTTTGGCCTCGGGCGCCAAGCTCGTCATCCCGCCGCTCGCGACCTTCACGGAGCTGCGCTCGGAGGACGAGCTCTACTTCATCGACGAGCGTCTGCAAGAACAGCGGGACCTCGTGGGCTTCGGGTCCTCGCACCCACAAGGCGGTGCTTGCATGGGTGACGACCCGAGTCGCGACGTCGTCGCGCCGAACTATCGCGTCTACGACGCCGATTGCGTGCACGTGGTCGACGCGAGCCTCTTCCCCGAGAGCGTGCGCGTCAACCCGATGATCTCGATCATGGCCGTCGCCAAGCACGCCGCGGAGAGCATCGCGGCGCTGGTCGAAGCGAGTCCCAGCAGCGAGGCCGTGACCACGTGTTGATCGATGCGCTCGCGCGGCGCCTTGCCAAGCGTCGTCTCCGCGCGCTTGTCGAACACGCGCGCAGCCCCGCCGAGGTCCAAGAGCGGCTCCTCATGCGGCTCGTGCAGCAGGCTCGCGCGACGCGCTTCGGTCGTGAACACGGCTTCGCTGCGATCCGCAACGCTGACGACTACCGCGCCGCCGTGCCGCTTCGCGAGTATGCGGACTTTGCTCCCTATTGGCAGCGGGCGCGCGACGGCGAGCTCGATGTCACTTGGCGCGGCGACGTCCTCGACTGGGCCCTGTCTTCGGGGACGACGGCGGGTGAGAAGTTTTTGCCCGTCTCGGCGGACACGATTCGAACGAACAAGCGCGGTGGCTTCGATGCGCTCGTGCCCTTCTTGGCTGTCGACCGCAGGCAGCTCTTTTCGGGCAAGCTGCTCTTCCTCGGCGGGTCGACGGCGCTGCGCCGTGAGGGTCGCCTCCGCGTCGGTGACAACACCGGCATCATGCAGCGTGAGATCCCTGCATGCGTGCGGCGCGTGCACATGCCGTCGCGCGACGTCGCTTCCATGGGCTCTTGGGAAGCCAAGATCGAAGCCGCTGCGCGCGAGTGCCTCGATGCCGACCTGCGCATGCTCTCGGGCGTGCCTTCTTGGATCCTCATCTTTTGTGAGCGCGTGCTCGAGCTCGCGCGCGCTCGGCGCGCGGACGCGAGTCTTCGCGATGTCTGGCCGCGGCTTGCGTGCTTCGTACATGGCGGGGTTTGCTTCGAGCCCTACAGGGCGCGCTTCGATCGCTTGCTCGGTTCGTCGGTGACGACGATCGACACGTTCTCGGCGTCCGAGGGCGGCATGCTCGGTGTGCAGGATCGTCCAGGTGAAGAGGGCATGCTGCCGCTCGTCGACCTCGGGACCCATTTCGAGTTCGTGCCGGTCGGAGAAGCGCGCGATGCAAAGCCGCGCCGCATCGGCCTCGATCGCGTCGAGACCGGCGTCGACTATGCCCTGGTCCTGACCACGAACTCGGGTATCTGGTCCTACTTGGTCGGCGATATCGTGCGCTTCGTGACGCGCGATCCGCTGCGCTTCGTCTTCGCGGGCCGCATGGCTCACACGCTCAACGCCTTCGGCGAGCACGTGTCGTCGGGCGAACTCGATCGCGCGGCCGCGCACGCGGCGCAAGTGGTCGGCGCCGAGCTCGTCGAGTTTTCGGTCGCGACGCGCTATCCGAACGAGGGCGATGCGATGGGGCAGCACGTTTGGTACTGCGAGTTCCATGGCGCTGCGCCGCGCGTCGAGGACTTCGCGGCGGCGCTGGACGCGCGCCTCTGCAGCGGCAACGAGGACTACGCGACGCACCGCAGCTACGGTCTGCACATGCCGGCTGTGCGTATCGTGGCTTCTGGTGGCTTCGAGTCTTGGATGGCGCGGCGTGGCAAGCTCGGCGGGCAGCACAAGGTTCCCCGGCTTTGCAGCTCGGAGGTCGAAGCCGAGCTGGAGGCGTTCGCCACAGGGGTGCTGCTCGCCTGAAAGAGCGCCGCCGCGCGATCAGCGCTTGGTGCTGCCGATCAAGAAGGCGAAGAGTTCGACCAGCTCCTCGCGCGACAAGCGATTCAACATCTGAGCTGGCATCGGTGACTCGCTGACTGCTTCGATGGCTTCGATGTCGCTCTTCGCGATGCGCACGGGCTCGGCGTCGACTTGTGCGGGCCAGACCAGGACCGCGTCGCTCGATGGGTCGGACGCGACTTGACCGACGACGCGCTTGCCGCTGCGCAGGCGAACGGACTTGGCGACGTACTGGTCGGCGATGACCTTCTGCGGCTCGATCACGCTCTCGAGGATCTCGCGCCAGGAGAACTTGGATGCGGTGCTCGACAGGTCGGGGCCAATGCCGCCGCCTTCGCCGTCGACGTGGTGACAGCGCGCGCAGCCGATCGCGAAGAAGAGATTGCGCCCTTCGCGGTAGCCGCTGCGTTCGAGTTCGCCGCTCTCGCGCGCGGCCTCGAGGACGGCGAGGGCTTCGGGAATCGTCCATTCGCGGCCAGGTCCGCGTGGTTCTTGGAAGCGCTCTTCCTTCTCTTGCCAGTTGGCGAGGATGGACGCGAAGGGCGCGCGTTCGCCCGGTGCTACTTTTTCGACGAAGACGTCACGCATCGCATCGATGAAGCCGCGGTAGCTCGCCCCACCGGGTTGGCGACGCGCACGCTGCAAGAAGCCGAGGACGCGAGCACAAGCCTTGGCATCGAAGCCGCGGTCGATCATGCGCAGGCAGTCGACATAGTGCAGCGCGCGCGTCGGCGGCGGGTTCTCGAGCATGCGACGAATCGGTGCTCCGTAGCGGTCGTTGCGCTCGAGCACGCTGAGCCAAGCCGGCGCCTCGGTCGCGTCACGCGTGGCGAGCTTGGCGAGGCACTTTTCGAGTGCGGACTCCGCGCCAAGTCCGCAGAGGACGCGCGCCAACTCGGCGTCGACATCGAGGTCGTCGTTCGGGAAGAGCGGATCGAGGATGTCCACGACGGCGCGGACGATGGAAGGGCGCGGCCGCCCGTGGCGATGCAGCGCGATCTCGGCCGCGCGCAGCACGGCGAGCCGCGCTTCGCGCTCCATGCTTGCGAACGGCAGGGCCGCGATCCTCTCGAAGAAGGCATCGCGGTCCTTGCGCTCCATGTGGCGCGCGTAGGCGACGAGGGCGACCGCGGCCGCGAGCGGCTCGTGCGCGGCGTCGATCTCCATGGCCCCCGCGCGCCAGGAAGCAAAGTTCTCGACTTCGATGCGCGTGCGGCCGAGGTGGCGCAGGGCGCGATCCGGCGACCCGAGGCGCGACCAAGCAAGGTCCAAGTCCGCGCTGTCGCTCAGCAGCGCATACTGCCGCGCCGCGCCGCCGGCTTTCGTGACCAGCTCCGAGTCCTCGTCATAAGCGATGCGATAGAGGCGGGTCTCGGTGCCACGCCCGCCCGTGATGCAGTAGAGCGCGCCATCGTGGCCGACGACTGCGTCGGTGAAGGGCATGGGCTTGCCGCTCGCGAAGACCTCGCTCGTCGCGCGGTAGCTGCGACCAGCCCGCTCGAAGCGCACGGACCAGATCGTGCCGAAGGTCCAGTCGAAGGCGAAGAGCCGCTCTTGCCACGCGGCCGGAAACTGCGTGCCGTGCCCGAAGACGAGCGCCGTTGGACTGCCCGGCCCGATCTCGAGCAGTGGCGGCAACGAGTCCTCGGCGTGCTTCGACCACTTCGCGCTGCCCGTGCGCCAGCCGAAGTCGGCGCCCTCGAGCACGTGCAGGACGCGCGTCGGCCGGTACCACGGCATGCCGAAGTCCCACTCCATGTCGGCGTCGTAGGCGAAGATCTCTCCCTGCGCGTCGAGCGCGATGTCGTAAACGTTGCGGAAGCCGACCGCGACCAGCTCGGTCTTCTCGCTCGCGAAGTCGAAGCGCAGGATGAAGCCGCCAGGCGCCTTGATGCCGTTCGCGTGGCGATTCGGATCCGGGATCGTCGGCGGCAAGTGGTCCTCGCCGAAAACCAGCGGCACCTGCGTCGTCGCGACCTCGGGCAGCGCGACATGGTTGCCGCAGACGAGGTAGAGGCCGCGCTCGTCCGGCGTCGGAACGATGGCGTGGACGCCGTGCTCGCCCGAGCCGACGAAGGGCAGCCGTAGGCGAGAAGTATCGAAGCGCCCGTCGCCATCGCTGTCCGTGACCTCGAAGAGCCCCGACTTACCGGCGTTCACGAAGGCATAGATGCGCTCGTTCGCGGCGTAGAGACCTTGTGCGCCGCCGATGTCGACGGGCTCGCGTTCGACGATGGTCGTCCGCAGGCCGTCTGTGTCCGTCTCGATGCGGATGCGGTAGAGCCCGCTTTGCTGGTCGGAGGCGTAGTACTCGTCCTTCTTGCTGGCGCGCGCCAAGGCTACCCAAGAACCGAAGCTCTTCGGGACCGTCACGAGTCGTTCGGCGCCGAAGCCCGCGACCGCGAGCTGGAGCTCGTCGGCTGGCGTCGATCTGCCCGTGACCTGCGCTGGTGCCGCCCCGCTCGCGAAGGCCTGCGAGACAGCCTCTCCCCACGGCGCGATGCCGAGCTCGCCGATCTCGCGCGCCTTCTCCCATGTGCCATCATCGAAGTCGTTGCCTTGCCAGCCGGCGACTTCCGCGCGCGAAGCTCGCCACGATGCATCGCTCTGCACGTGGTCGCCAAGCTTCAGGGCCAGGCCGGCGGGGCCAGCTTCGTTCGTTGCGCGCACGGCGAGCACGTGCTTGCCGGGGCTGAGCTTGTTGAGCGCCAAGCGGCTCGCTTCGTACCACTCGCCGCTCTCGAGGACCTTCTTGCCGTCCAAGTAGACCTCGGGGCGGTTGTCGCACGCGACGATGAGGTTCGTGTCTTGACGAGCGGCGCCGGCGACTTCGAAGCTGCGGCGGAAGTAGACGACGTCGCCTTGGGTGGCGTCACCGAGCCAAATCCAGCTCACTTGCTTCTGCTTCGTGACGGCTTCGGCTGCGACATCGCTGCGGACCGGCTTCTTGGCTTCGCGGATGCGAACGCTCCGCACTTCGATGCGCATCGGCGTGCCGGCGTGCAGTTGCAGCGCGAGGATGCCGCTCGTGCGCGCGAGCGGCGACTCGTCGATGACCTCGACCGTCTGTTGGTCGTCGATGAAGTGGCGCAGGCGCTTGCCCTCGGCGATGACGCGGTAGACGTGCCAGTCGTCGATCGCGATCTTGCGCTCGAGGTCGAAGGCTGCCTTCTTGTCCCGCGTGCCGTCGGGCAATAAGCGGATGCTTTGGCCGCGCTCGGCGACGATGCCGCGGCCGCCTTCTTCGTAGAGCATGCCGCAGTAAGGCGGGTTCGGGTGGATGTCGGCTTGGTAGCCGTGGACTGCGAGTCGGTCGGCGTCGGCGTAGCGCGCCCGATACTGGATGCCGGAGTTGTTGGCGCCGAGGACCCTCACCTCGATCTCGACTTCGAAGTCGCCGAAGACCTCGGCCCCAGCGTCCGGCGATGCTGTCGACGGCTGCGCGGCGGCGCCGACGTAGACCAGGAAGCGATTCCGCGGGATGCGCTTCTCTTCGGTCGACCCGACCAGCACGCCCTGCTCGACGCGGAAGAGCCCGTCGGGTCCGCGCCAACCATCGAGAGTCTTGCCGTCGAAGAGGTCACGCCAGGGCGCGCCGTCGATCTGTGCGGCACACGGCGTGGCGAGGAGAGCAGCGGTGACGAGGAGGCGAGCTGGGTAGAACATTTCACGCATTGTGGAGCCGAGGCCGATATGTTGGCAGGCGGGATCCGCTTTACCGCAAGTTTACGGAGTCTTGACGGGCGCCCCGGTCGCTAGGGGTCTCTGATCAGTGCCATGAGCGATGTCAGCGCCATCTTGGTGAGACATGGTGCGTACGAACAGCCTGATGGCGTTCCGAGCGCATGGCTCCCGCATGGACTGGTCGCGAGCGGCTTCGAAGAGGCTCGTGCTGCCGCGCGCGCCATCGTCGCGCACTGCGCGGAGCTCGAGATCGAAGTCGATGCCCGCATCGATTGCTCGACCCTCCTGCGCGCCTACCAAACTGCGACTGCGATGAAGGGCGAGTTCGAGCGCCTGCTCGGTCGTGATTTTCGCGTCGTCGAGTGGCACGACTTGGCGGAACGCGGCGTGGGGGCTGTGGCCAACCTCACGACGACTGAGATCGAAGCGCTCCTCGAGATGGACCCGCGTTACGAGGCGCCACCCGCTGGCTGGAAGGCGAGCGGCGACTATCGGCTGCCGTTTCAGGGCGCCGAGTCTTTGCGCGAGGCGGGCTTCCGCGTTGCGCGCTTCTTGCGCGCCTCACTCGGCGAACTCGCTCGACACTCGAGCGGCCGCGTCGTGCGTGTCTTCGTCGGCCACGGCGCAGCCTTTCGCTGGGCGTCGGTCGTGACCGGTGTGCTCGACGAAGCACGGCTGCCGATCTTGTCCATGCACCACTGTGGGTGGGTGCACGTGGCCCCGGACCATCCCGCTTGGAACATGCGCGGCGGAGCTTGGAAGCATCGGCCGACAGGCGAACCAGTCACGGATTGACGAACGATGTTGAGGACGAGAATCGCCGACATACCGAAGTACCGCGGACTCGAGTGGATCCACGCGGACCTGCCACACGAGCGCGAGGCCTGGCCCAAGTTCGCGAATCGCATCCTCGTCGACGCTTGCGGCGACGACTACGACCTCACGCGCGACGAGCTCGCGCACTACTCGAAGGGCAAGCCGTGGATCTGGCCTGGAGAGACGCTCTATTTCTTGTGCGACCTGCACGCGGACACGGACGCCTTTTTTGTTTCACTCGTTGCGTCGGGCGGCGTCGCCAAGACGGGACCCGGTGACGAGGACTTCGTCCTCACGCCCGAGGGCTGCGAAGCGACCTTCGTCATCGGCGGCGACTGCCTCGACAAGGGACCGGACAACTTGCGCTTGCTGCGCGCCTTGAGGTCCTTGGTCGACAAGGGCGCGCGCGTCGAATTGTTGGCTGGCAATCACGACGTGCGCTTCCTCGTTGGCCTGCACTACGCCGGTGCCCGCGATCCTCGCCACGCCCACCTTTTCGTGCGCATGGGCAAGAAGGCCGTGCCGATCTTTCGCGAGATCTGGGACCACTACCTAGAAGGCAAGGTCGACGCGTCGACGCTGCCGTCGGAGGACTTCGTGCGGGCGCAGCTCTGGCCCGGCGATGATTGGTTCGAGGCCTTCCCAGAGGCAGTCAAGGATGCCGTCACCGACGTCAAGATCCGCAAGGAGGTCGGTCGCATCCGTGAGAAGTGCGTCGAGCTCGGCGCGCACTTGGCGGCGAGGGGCATGAGCTTCGGCATGCTCTGGGCCGCGCACGAGAAGGCACGAGATCTCTTCTGTTCACCCGCCGGCGACTTCGCGTGGTACTTCGACCGGATGAAGCTCGCCTATCGGGCTGGCAGCTTTCTCTTCGTGCATGCCGGCATCGATGACTTGATCGTGCGCGTCTTGCGTCGTGGTGGCGTCGATGGCCTCAACGCCGAGTTTCGGCGCCTCGTCGATGACGATCTCTTCGCGCTCTATCACGGCCCAGTCGGCAATGCTTTCCGCACGAAGTATCGCAACTTCGATCTGCCGCTCACCGCGCGGGGCGTCAAGGACCTCCAACGCCTCGGCATCTACGCTGTCGTGCACGGGCACCGCAACATCTGCCGCGGCCAGCGCATTCGCATGCGCGAGGGCTTGTTGAACTTCGAGTGCGATGCCTCGGTCGATCGCAACACGCGCATCATCGAAGGCTTGCCGGGCATCGGCGGCGCCGTCACGATCCTGCGGCCCGACGGTTGCCTGCTCGGCGTGAGCACCGACTACCCTTACGTCAAGGTCCTCGACGCGTGTGCTGTCCTGGACATGACTTCGATCGTCGCGACAGGCGACGACGAAACGAACCCTCATTGAAACCACGAAGACACGAAGACTCGAGTCAACTCCAGGAGCAAGCATGACGAACGATGATCCGACGCTCGCAGTAGAAGCCGAGACCGCGAACGAAGAAGAAAAGAAGGCCTCGAAGAAGGTCGAAGTCGAGTTCGAGAACTCGATGTCGCGAGAAGAGGCCGTGTCCTACTTCGAGGCCATCGTCGCGGGCCTCAAGAAGGGGCGTCTGCATATCAAGCAAGGGGACCAGAGCCTCGACCTCGAGCCCGGCCAACAAGTCGACGTCGAAGTTCAAGCGAGCCGCAAGAAGGGTCGCGAGCGCATCTGCTTCGAGATCGCGTGGCGCGAAGTGCGTGAATCGAATCTGTCGATCAGCTCGGATTGAGCCTGCCAGGTCCACTGACAACCATCGAGATGCAACGTGGGAGAAGAAGCGAACGAATTCGAGCACGACTCGCTGCAGGACCGCGACCAAGTCGTCGCTTACCTGCGCGCAGTCGCTGACGGAATCGACAGCGGTACTCTGCGCCTGAGCGACCAGGAGCGAACGATCGAGCTTCGCCCGGTCGGGCTCATGGCCTTCGGCGTGCGCGCGCAGTCCAAGCGCTCGCGCGTGACCTTTTCGCTGCGCTTGTCGTGGAAGGTCATCGAAGAAAAGAACGTGACCGGCGCGGGCGACCTTCGCATCGACGCCAAGTCAGACAACCGCTGAGTCGTCATGCGATCCCGCTTGCTGGCTGCGCTCGAAGAGAACCTGCGCTTCCTCATCCTCGAGGTCCGCAACCTCATCGAAGACACCCGGGCCTTCCTCGCTGCCCCCGAGGACGCCGCGGATCGCAAGTCCACGGCCAAGGACGACTACATCGACAACCTGCGCTCCATCATCCACTCGAAGAGCTTCGACCTCGCGCGCACGGTGTCGGAGAAGACCGACCGCGATCGCTTACAGGCCATCGATCGCATCGCGACCGAACTCGAGCGCATCGGTGACTTCTGCGGGCATATCTTCGATCAGGTGGCCTACGTCGTACCGGTCACGATGCTGGCCGAGAGCGACTTCACGCCGTACTTCGATGAGATCCTCGCGGCGATCGATGGGATCGAGCCGGCGCTGACCGAGCTCGACATCAAGCGCGCGCTCGACATCTGCCGTTCCGAGGACACCATCGATCGCATCTACTTGAGCGCCTTCCACGGTTACCTGCGTGCGCTCGAGGCCGGCGGGCCTGCAGGTTCCGTCGTCACGCTCATCTTCATCCACCGCTACCTCGAGCGCATGGGAGACTCGCTGCTGAATGTCGGCGAGGCCATCATCTCGTCGATCTTGGGTGAGCGGATCAAGATCGGCAGCTTCCGCGCCCTCGAAGAGTCGACCGTCGATTCGATCTCTTCCGGCCAGATCGCGCCGACCCTCGAAGCGGTCGGCGAGACCAAGTCCGGCCACCGCATCAGTCGCGTGCGACGCTCCGGAATGACCAAGGACGACAAGCCTGTCATCTTCAAAGAGGGGCGTCGACAGAAGCTCGTCGAGGAGCGGGACGCGATCCAACGGTGGCAGGCCATCGCGCCCGAGCTCGTGCCCGAGATCTACGCCTTTCATGACCATGCGGAACACGCGTCGATTCTCTTCGAGTACATCGAGGGACGGACCTTCGAGCAGATCTTGCTGAACGGATCGCCGAAGGAGCTCGAGCTCGCCTTCGCGCGCTTGACCTCGACCTTGGACCGGGTCTGGACGGCCACGCGCAAGGACGAGGTCACGCCGGGCAAGTTCGCGGCCCAGCTCGCGTCGCGCATGCCCGCGGTCTTCGCCGTGCATCCGGAGTTTCGGCAGTCGACGCAGTCGATCGGCGGCGTCGAAGCCGCGTCCTTCGAGTCCCTGGTCGCCGCCGCCCGGCGCATCGACGAAGCGACACCGGCGCCCTTCGCGGTGCAGATCCACGGCGACTTCAACGTCGACAACATCATCATCGACGAAGCCGGTGATCGGCTGCACTTCATCGACCTGCACCGTTCGCGGTCGATGGACTTCGTCCAGGACGTCTCGGTCTTCTTGGTCTCGAACTACCGGCTACGTGTCTTCGATGCGCCGATCCGCGCGCGCATCGCGCGAGTGATCGAGGACTTTCATCGCTTTGCTGGCAACTGGG
This sequence comes from uncultured bacterium, assembly GCA_937858895.1. GTDB lineage: Bacteria > Planctomycetota > UBA1135 > UBA1135 > JACKHW01. Next base: position 12,473 of record CALLZN010000206.1, read on the forward strand.
CGCAGAAGGCGGGCGACGAGACCTACCAGCTTCGCCTCGCGCTCGGCCTCGCGCGTTCTTTCGCGACGTCGACGCGCTTCGTCCTCGATCGTGCCTTCGCCAAGCGCATGTTCATGCGCTCTCGCTACTTGCTCGAGCACATCGTGCAACAGCGACGTTCTGCTGACCTGATTCCTGTGGAGCTATTCCGTGACTGAGCTCGCCGTCGTCGGCACTCCTGGTGGCTGGTCTTCCGAGTACCTGGCCGATGCTTTTGCGGCGCGGACGGACAGCCGTCGCCTCGTCGACATGAGCACGGTCGTCTTCGACGTGACGAAGGGCACCGTCCTCGCGCCGACCGAGGCTGGCATGGTCGACCTCTGTCAGCTCGACGGCATCTTCATCAAGAAGATCGGCGTCGCCTACAGCCCTGACATGCTCGATCGCCTCGAGATCTTGCGCTACGTCGAAGCCCGTGGGGTGCCGATCTTTTCGCGGCCGTCGCGCATCCTGCGCCTACTCGATCGCTTGGCCTGCACGGTGACGCTCGCAGCAGCGGGTGTGCCGATGCCGGAGACGGTCGTGACGGAGGATGTCGAGGTCGCCGTCGACGCGATCGAGCGCTTTGGGCGCGCGGTGCTCAAGCCGCTCTATTCGACCAAGGCGCGCGGCATGCGGGTCATCGATGCGACCGAGGGTCGAGCGGCGCTCGTCACGGCCGTGCAAGACTTCGTCGCGGCCGGTAATCCCGTCATCTATGCGCAGCGCTGGGTGGACTTGTCGGGCCGCGATCTCGGCATCGTCTTCTTGGGCGGCGACTACGTCGGCACCTATGCGCGAGTCGGCAAGGGCGGCTCGTGGAACACGACGATCCACGACGGTGGCAAGTACGAGCTCGCTCATCCGAGTGAAGAATGGATCGACCTCGCGCGCCGTGCGCAGGCGCCCTTCGAGCTCGACTTCACCTGCGTCGACCTGGCCGAGACCGCCGACGGCCCGATCGTCTTCGAGGTCTCTGCCTTTGGTGGCTTCCGCGGTCTGCGCGACGGCTTGGAGCTCGACGCGGCCGACATGGTGGCGACCTTCGTCCTCGACCGCATCGGGGCTCGCCGGCGCGTCGTCAGGGGGGAAGCGTGACCGCCCCGTCGCTCGAGGCCTTGGCTCGACGCTTCGTCGGCGCCGTCGACGCGATGCCGAACCTGGTCGTCGAGGTCGGCGATGTCCGCGTGCTCGTGCGAGCGGACCGCCACGAGCTCGTCGAAGCCTTGCGCGCATACTTTGGCCCGTGGTTGCACATGCACGGAAAGCCGCCGAGCGGGAGCGACGCGAAGGCCACGATCGAGGTCATCGCGATCGAAGCCGCGCCCTCTGACTTCGATGTCGCCTTCAAGGATTGGCCCCGCGATCCTGGCAAGGTCGGTCGCAAAGAAGCCATCGCCGACATCGACGGCGGTCGCATCGTCCGCAAGGTGCGGACTGGGATGCACTTCTTGATCGGTCCCGCTGTGCGCATCGCGATCGGACCTTGTGCTGCGAACGTCAATCAAGTCATCAACTTCGTCAACGCGCAGGTCCTCAACCACTACTTCGAACGCGGCTTCGCGCTTTGCCATTCTTCGGGCGTCGTCATCGGCGAGCGCGGTGTCGCGATCTCGGGCTTCTCGGGCGGCGGCAAGTCCACTCTGGCGCTCTGGCTCATGAGCGACGGCGCAGACTTCGTGAGCAACGACCGCATTCTCGTCGACTCGCAGCAGCCGCGCGCGCGCATGATCGGGGTTCCGAAGCTGCCGCGCATCAACCCGGGCACCTTGCTCGCGAATCCGGCGCTCGCCGGCATTCTGCCGTCCGATCGTGTCCAAGAGCTGCAGCGGCTCGAGCCGTCGGAGCTCTGGGACATCGAAGAAAAATATGATGTCGACATCGACCGCTGCTACGGGCCTGGCCACATTCGCAGCGCGGCGCCCCTCGACGCCTTCCTCGTACTGTCGTGGCAGCGTCAGAGCGACGAGCCGATGCGCATCGACGAAGTCGATCTGTCCGAGCGTCGTGATCTGATCGCGGCTGTCCGCAAGCCGCCGGGTCCGTTTTGGATCGACTCACAGGGCCGGGCTCCGAGCGCGCCGCTCGAAGCGGACGACGAGGCCTACCTCGCGGCGCTCGCCGCCGTGCGCGTCTTCGAGGCCAAAGGCCGCGTCGACTTCGCGGCCGCCCGCGCCTTCCTCGGAGCTCTGTAGTCGGGGGGGCCATGCACGCGAGGGACGCACGACCGCGTATCGAGTTGACGCGCACGATCACGCTGCCCGACGACATGCGCGTCGCGCGCTGTCGCCGCGCGCCGGACCTGGGGCCGCGCATTCTCTTCTTCAGCGGCGGCACTGCGCTGCGGCCTCTCTGCCGCCACCTCAAGCGCTACACCTACAACAGCGTGCACCTCGTCACGCCCTTCGACTCGGGCGGCAGCTCGGCGAAGCTGCGTGAAGCCTTCGACATGTTCTCGGTCGGTGACCTGCGCAATCGATTGATTGCCCTCGCCGACGAGACCTTGCAGGGCAATCCGGAGATCTACCGGCTCTTTTCCTATCGCTTCGAGCAAGAGGCCGAGCCCGCGCGACTCGAGCGCCGTTTGGCGCGCATGGTCGATGGCACGCATGAGCTCGTCGCCAAGATCCCCGAGCCGCTGCGCCGGCTCGTGCGCTCGTGTCTGCAGACATTCGTCGATCGTGCACCCGACGACTTCGACCTCCGCGCGGCGAGCGTCGGCAACCTCGTCCTCGTCGGTGGTTGGCTCGACCACGACATGGACGTGGATTCGATCGTTTTTCTGTTCTCCAAGCTCGTGACGGTCCTCGGCAGCGTGCGTCCGATCACGGATGTGGCCGCGCAACTCGCGTTTCGGCTCGAGGACGGTACGTCCATCGTCGGGCAGCACTTGGTCACGGGGAAGAACGGCGCGTCGATCGACGTGCCCATCGCCGAGATGTCGCTCGTGCGTTCGTTCGCCGATCCATCGCCGATCGACATCGACCTCGATCCGCGCATCGGTCACCAGATCGGTGATGCTGGGCTCATCGTCTATCCGATGGGGAGCTTTTTCACGAGCGTGCTCGCCAACCTGCTCGTGCGCGGCGTCGATACCGCGATTCGCTCGGCCCGCTGTCCCAAGATCTACGTTCCGAGCCTCGGTCGCGACCCCGAAGCCCTCGGCTACGACTTGCCCGCGCGCGTGCGCAAGCTCCATGCGACCTTGCAGGCCGGCGATCCGCAGAACCCCTGCGAGCTCCGTGACATCCTCGACTACGTCGTCCTCGACCCGCGCACGGTGCCGGCGGCGGAGATCGAAGCCGTGCGCGAACTCGGCATCACGCCGATCGTCCTCGAGTTGGTCAGCTCGGCGAGTCGACCGTACTACGATCCCGAGCTCCTGAGCGAGATCTTGCTCTCGCTCGCCTGAGTCGGCACAAGCCGCTCAAGGTGTGTCGCTGCTGGTTTCGAGCGTGATCGGGATGATGGCCAAGCGGCGACCGCGGTGCTCGAAGCCATAGAAGCGCAGGGCAGTCTCGCCGATGCGCTCGAGTTGCTCGCAGTACTCATCTGCCCGCAGGCAGGCGAGGGCGGCGCGTGCGTCGCGGCGCGCGCAGAGGGTCGCGCGCTTGCGCGTCTGCGCGAGGAGGTCGACCAGGGCGCCGAACTGGAGGCGCGCGACCTCGACGTGCCCTTCGTCCTCGGCGATCGCTGCCACGACGCCGTTGCGAATCAGGCTCGCGGTGCGGTGGGCAGCTCGCGCGAGCGGAATCGCAACGTCGCGATCCAGCTCGTGGAGTTCACCCGTTTGCTTCCGTGAAGCTTCTTGGCAGAGCCGGACGACACGACGGAGTTCGTGGCCTGCCTTGAGCATGCGGACGGCTGAACGCAGCTGGTCCGCACGCGGTCGGTGCCGGTCGATGATGTCGTGGGTGATGCCCTCGAACTCACGGAGCAAGGAGTCGAAGGCGCCGAGGCGATCGCAGGCGTCCGCCGGAGCGAGTCGTGTCGGAAGCACACGTGCACAAGCTTCGACGAAGTCGGCTGCTTCGCGCCCGAGGGCTCGTAGCGTCGCACGACATCGTGAGAGGTCGGATGCGAGAAGGACGGACATCGCTGTTCCTCGAGGACGGGCGCCCCACGTTAGCCATCGGAGGCCGGGGGCTGGGAGCTGAGTCTCGAAAGGGCTCGAGAAAAATGTCGCAGCGATCTTGATTTCGCTTTCTCGAGATCCTCACGGAGCGGTGAGGCGTGATCCGCTAGCCTCGCCCTGATGAAGCAGATGGAGACGTTACGCCACCTTCATCGCGCGCGAGTCGTCGCGATCTCTTTAGCCCTGGCAGTGGTGGCCGGCGCGCTGGGGGCCTGCAAGAGCGATGGGGCCGAGCGTGACGGGACGGTGGGCGGCAAGCGCCAAAACCAGAGCAGCGCAGATGCTCCGCGGCCGGCGCTCGTGATGCTCGATGACGCCCCACGCGCGATCACGCACGAGGGGCGCATCTTCTTGATCGGCACGGTCGCGGGGCTCGCGACCTTCGAGGCCGAACGGCTCTTGCCCTACAACAAGGCCATGATCGGCGAAGGGCCGCTCGGCGAGACGGTGGTCGTCGAAGCGACGCCCTACGAGTCGGGCCTCGCCGACCGGCTCTGGGCCGAGTGGTCCGCCGAGAACGTGTTCTACATCGAGCGTCGACGCGACGGGCGCATCTACGTCATGGGCACGAAGGCGAGCGTCGAGGCCTTCGACAAGGGGGGCGACCTCGTCTACACGAGGAGCCTCATCGGAGTCGGACCCAACGGTGAAACCGTCATCGTCGAGGTCGACCCTCTGAACCCCGGTTTCGTCGAGCGCCTACAGACGCAGTTCCAGCTGCAACACCCCGTCAAGCGCTGACGCTCTCGACATACTGCTCACTCGGCCTGCTCACTCGGCGCCAGCGGCAGGCGGAGGCGGAAGCAGGTCCCGACGCCTGGCTCGCTCTCGACCTCGACGTTGCCCTCGTGAGCGATGGCGACATGTTTGACGATCGACAGGCCGAGGCCGGTGCCGCCGAGTTCGCGCGACCGCGCTTTGTCGACGCGATAGAAGCGTTCGAAGATGCGGTCGAGGTGCTTGCGTTCGATGCCGATGCCGTCGTCTCGGACTTCGAAGATCGCGAAGCCGGCCTCGCGTCGGCAAGTCGCGACGACGTGGCCGTCGCCCGGCGTGTACTTGATCGCGTTCTGCAAGAGGTTGTCAGCTAGCTGGCGGAGCATCTCCGCGTCGCCGAAGACGATGAGGGCGTCCTCACACTCGTCGTAGGTCAGCTCGATGTCCTTCTCGTCCGCATAGGGCAGGTTGTGCTCGACGGAGTTGCGAATCGAAGTTCTGAGATCAACGCGCTCGCGATCGTGGGCGGCGGGCATCGACTCGACGCGGCTCAGCTCAAGCAAGTCGTGGACGAGTGAGCCGAGCCGCTCGCACTGGTTGCGCAAGCGCGCCAAGAAGCGCACGCTGGTCTCCGGGTCCATGTCCGGGTCGTCCAGCATCGTCTCGACGATGCCCTGGATGGCCATGAGCGGTGTCTTCAGTTCGTGCGACACGTTAGAGACGAAGTCGCGACGCATGCGCTCGAGCCGGCGCAGGTGTGTCACGTCGTGCAGCACGACGACGGCGCCGCGCACGGTGCGATGCGCGTCGACGAGGGTCGAAGCGCGGAGCTCGATGACCTCGTCGTCGGCCGCCGAGGGTCGCGTGATCTCCGTTCGCACGCCGGCCTTGCCGAGCATGGCCTTGGCGATCAGATCGTGGATCTGCGGGAAGCGCGTCGCCTTCCAGATCTGCTTGCCGAGGGCCTCGCTCTCGCGCAAGCCCAAGATGCGCGCTGCGGCGGCGTTGATGTGGACGATGCGCTCTTGGCGGTCCGTCGCGATGACGCCCTCGACCATCGATTCGAGGATCGACGAGAGGCGATTGCCTTCGACGTTCAGCGCTTCGATGCGGTCGCGAAGCTGGTCGGTCATCGAGTTGAAGGCCGCGGCGAGGCCGCCGATCTCGTCGAAGTTGTGGTCGTGGATGCGGCGCTCGAGGTTGCCGGCGGCGATGGCTTCGGCGGCGTAGCGCACGGATCGAAGGCGCGTGCGCAAGCCTCGCGACGAGAGCCACGTCAGGGTGCAGGAGATCGCTCCAGCGACGATGACCGCCAAAGTCGTTTGCAGCGCCGTCGATGATGAGGCGGGGGCCCCGGCCTCTGCACGAATGGCCACGTGGACGGCGATGCCAGTGATCGTCGCCGTGCCGATGCAGACCGCGAAGAGGCGGAGGAGTGTGCCAGAGACCATCATGTGCGCGGCTTCGATCTTAGGTCCGCGGCGGCGCTCCTGGCTGCACGCTTCTTCTTTGCGTCTTCATTGCGCGCGGCCCCACTCTCAGCGGGGCCGCGCGGCCGCAGTCACTCAGGAGTCTTGTCGGCGCGAGTCGCGGAAACGATACCCGACACCGCGGACCGTCTCGATGTAGTCTCGATACTTGCCGAGCTTGCGTCGCAGCGATCGAACGTGGACGTCGATGTTGCGGTCGAGGACGATCGCGTGGTCGCCGATGGTCCGGCTGATCAGGTGCGCCCGGTCGAAGACACGCCCTGGGTGTGAAGCCAAGAAGTGCAGCAGTCGAAACTCCGTCGCCGTGAAGTCGGTCGGCATGTCTTCGACGAGCACTTCGTGCCGCACCGAGTCGATCACGAGGCGATCGACGACGATGCGGTCTCCGCGCGTTCCTTCGTCGCGGATCGTCCCACGGCGCAAGACTGCCTGACAGCGGGCGAGTAACTCGCGCGGACGGAAGGGCTTGACGATGTAGTCGTCGGCGCCGACGCCGAGGCCCAAGACGAGGTCGCTCTCTTCGCTCTTGGCTGTCGCCATGATGATCGGGATCGAGCGAGTCACGGGATCTTGGCGCAGGCGGCGACAGATCTCGATGCCGTCGAGGCCCGGCAACATGAGGTCGAGGATGATGAGGTCTGGCGCTTCGCGCGTCGCGAGGCGCAGACCTTCGACGCCATCCGTCGAACTCGTGACGCGATAACCTTCCTTGGTCAAGTTGTAGCGCACGACTTCGAGGATGTCGGGCTCGTCTTCGATCACCAGGATGCGTTCACGCTTCACGTCGCGGATCTGCTTTGGTGGCGGGATGGAGGGGAGGGACTGAGACATCGCGCATTGTCTTAGGCGGCTCCTCGGTGCTGCACGTGAGTGTACTGTGAAGATCAAGTGAATCGCGCGATCAAATCGCGAGCATCACCCAAGGCGCTGCGCGACGCGCTGCGCGATCGCATCCCAGGAAAAGGCCTCGTGAACTCGGACGGCGTCCTGCCTCGCCTCGATGGCGAGGCGCCCGTGGTCGCGCCAGGCGGCGCGCAGGGCTGCGACGAGCGCGTCGAGCGAAGGTTCGAGAAGCCACGGCGTGCCGACACAGGGCTCTTGAAGGCGAAGCGGCTTCCGCGTCGCCGCCACGCGTAAGCAACCAGCTTCGCCGAGGAAGTCGTCGGGTGCGCCGCCCGCAGTGAGCACGATCGGGAGGCCGCAGGCGCGCGCCTCGAGCAAGGGCAGTCCGAAGCCCTCACCGCGGAAGGGCTGGACCAGGCAGTCGCA
>CALLZN010000207.1 GCA_937858895.1 uncultured bacterium
CCAACTGCTCGCAGCCCGTGCCCGTGGCGCCGGACTCCGTCTTGGTGTCCAAGGGCTATGGCCAGGGCTCGGCCCTCCTACGCTTGGTGCCCGCGGCGACAGGTTGGCGCGTCGAGGTCCGCTGGGCGAGTCGGCGGTCTTTGCGCACGAAGTTCACGAACGTCGTGATCCGCGGCGACTACATATTCGGCCTCTCCGACGGCATCCTCGAGTGCGTCGAGCTCGCCACCGGCAAGCGCGTCTGGAAGAAGGGCCGCTATGGCCACGGCCAAATTTTGCTCGTCGGCGACTTGCTCCTCGTGCTCTCCGAAGAGGGCGAGCTCTTCCTCGTCGAAGCGAGTCATGAGGCTGCGAATCAAGTGCTTGGTAGCATGCCGGTGCTCGAAGGGATTACCTGGAATACACTCGCGCTGACCGGTGACCTGCTCGCGATCCGCAACGCCCGGCAAGCTGCAGTGTACCGTTTGCCGCTGCGTTGACCGCCGCACTACGGCGTGCATGTAGGCGCCGGGCGAGCGCTACGGCATGATCGCCGCCATGAGAAGAACGCAAGCGCGTGTCCGCTTCGTCATGGGGTCGGCCTTGCTCTGCATGGCTGCGTGCTCTGGGCCGCCGCGCGCCGACTTGGCGCGCATCTACAACCGTGCGGCCATGGACCATGGCCCGGAGCGCAACCCGATCATCGTGATCCCCGGCATCCTCGGCTCGCGGCTCGAGGCGCCGGACGGCGAGGTCGTCTGGGGTGCGTTCAGCGGTCGCTTTACCGACCCGGAGACGGAGCGCGGTGAGAGGCTCGTCGCGCTGCCGATGCGCGAAGGCGCGCCGCTCCGCGATCTACGCGACGAGGTGCGCGCTACGACCGTCCTCGAGGATCTCGAAGTGTCGCTCATCGGCCTGCCGCTGCGCCTCGACGCCTACCGTCACGTGCTGCGCGTGCTCGGTGTCGGCGGCTACCGCGATGCGACGCTTGCTCGAGCAGGAAACGTCGACTACGGCGCCCTTCATTACACGTGCTTCCAGTTCGAGTACGACTGGCGCCGCGACCTCGTCGAGAATGCCAAGCTCTTTGCTGCCTACCTCGAGCGGCGACGTGACGAGGTGCAGAAGGAACACGAGCAACGCTTCGGGAAGGCCAAGAAGCCAGTGCGCTTCGACATCGTCGCCCACTCGATGGGGGGCTTGCTCGTGCGCTACTTCTTGCGCTACGGCACTGACGACTTGGCTGAAACGGGCGAGCTGCGACCGACGTGGAAGGGTGCAGAGTGGATCGACCGCGTCGTTCTCGTCGGCACGCCCAATCACGGCTCGCTGCATGCGCTCACCGAGTTGGTCTTCGGCGTCGACTATTCGTTCTTGACGCCGCGCTACGCACCGGCCGTGCTCGGGACGATGCCAGCTGTCTATCAGCTTCTACCGCGCGCACGCCATGGCGCGCTGCGCCTCGAAGGCGCGAGTGAGAGCGCGCCTGCCGTCGATCCCCTCGATCCCGAGACTTGGATCGAGCGTTCGTGGGGCCTCGCCGACCCGCGCGAAGACGCGACGCTCGCCTGGCTGCTGCCCGACGCGAAGACGAAAGAGGAGCGCCGTCGCATCGCCCTCGACCACTTGAAAAAGTGCCTCGCGCGCGCGCGCCGCGTGCACGAGGCGCTCGATGTCCCGGCACAGCCGCCGGCAGGGACGGAGCTCTATCTCTTCAGCGGTGACGCGATGGCGACACCAGCAGGGGCGACCTGCCGGGCCGATGGCTCGTTCTTGAAGGTCCGTTCGCACGAACCTGGCGACGGCACCGTCCTGCGCTCGAGCGCGCTCGGCGACGAGCGCGTCGGAGCAGCTTGGATGGCGGAGCTCGCTTCGCCCATTCATTGGTCCGGGGTTCACTTCCTCTTCACCGACCACCTGGCGATGACCAAGGACCCGGGCTTCGTCGACAACGTGCTCTACCGTCTGCTCGAAGCGCCGCGCGCGAAGCCTGCTCGATGACATGGCTCGAGCGCAATTCTCGCAAATGAGATGCTCGCGACCTCGGTGACACTCTTATAGTGACCTTCGTGATGCCCCGCTGGCCAGTCCTTGCCGAACGTCCTTGCGCCGCTGCTTTCTCAGCAGCATGTGCTCGCAGGGATCGTGTGCAGGAGCCTTGCTTCGTTGGTGCTGGCTTCACCTGAGTCGCGCGCGCAGCGTGACGGCGTGACCGTCACGGCTCCTCGCTCGGGCCGTGTCCTCTCATGTCGTCAGCAACCGCGAGTTCGCGGATTCGCTCGAGCCGAACTGCGCGGTGAATGACTGGATGAAAGCCGGAAGTCACGGCCGGATCGTCCTAGAGCTGGCAGTTCTTCGCACGACTTTTGCGCTTCCGTGCGGTGTGACTGCGGACTTCCCGCGTAGCAAGTAGAAGCGCGTTCCTGAACGCATTGGAGACATCATGAGTGTACTCGTTGGTCAAACCGCCCCTGACTTCACCGCCCAAGCCGTCATGCCTGACGGCAGCTTCAAGGAGCTGACCCTGAGTCAGTTCCTCGGCAAGAAGGTTGTCCTCTTCTTCTACCCCCTCGACTTCACCTTCGTCTGCCCGTCCGAGATCATCGCCTTCAGCAATCGCATCGCCGACTTCAAGGAGCGTGGCTGCGATGTGTTGGGGGTCTCGGTCGACTCACACTTTTCTCATTACGCGTGGCGCAACACGGCAGTGGAGAACGGCGGCATCGGTGCCATCGCCTATCCCTTGATCGCGGACCTCACGAAGAACATCAGCCGCACCTACGATGTATTGACGGCCGATGGCGCGGTCGCATACCGAGGTCTCTTCCTGATCGACGACAAGGGAGTCGTTCGCCATCAAGTCGTCAACGACCTTCCGCTCGGCCGCAATGTCGACGAGGCTCTTCGCATGGTCGATGCCTTGACCTTCCACGAGGAGAACGGCGAAGTCTGCCCGGCTGGCTGGAAGAAAGGCGAGGAAGGCATGAAGGCCAACGCCCAGGGGGTTGCCAGCTACTTGGCCAAGCACGCCCGGCAACTGTGATGAAGCGAGTGCGACCTAGTGGCCGTGATGAGCCTCGTCATGCATCTTTGACTCTCTGGTTGCGGTTTGTTCCAACGTGCCAGTGCTCGAAGGCAGGAGCGGTGGAATCGAACAGCGCGCGTATGCGGCGGCCTTCGAAGAGGCCCGCGCTGCGCAACTGGCAGCAGCCAAGGAGGCCCTCGTCAAGCACGCTGCCGTGCTCGAGGATCCCAGCGCCGCCCGCTATCGCGCTCAGCTCCAGAGCACGGCGGGCGACAACGAAGCTGCCATGAAGAGCTACCTTGCGTACGCAAAGACGTCGGACTCCGCCCAAGAGAGCAACGATGCTCTCGTGTTGGCTGCCAACCTCTGCAAGGTCAGTGGCGCTGGAGCCGAAGCAGCAAAGACGATCCTCGATCAAGTCGATGCCTCGCAGCTGTCCGAAAGCGCGCAGCGCATGCACAAGTCGCTTGCCAGTGGCCTCGCCGCGGACATCAAGCGTGAGCAGCTACACGGCAGGCCGGCCCCGAGAATCGCGGGCCTGCACGTCCTCGGTGCAGCGGCAGGTAAGGACGGCGAGTCGTTCTCGCTGTTGCAGTTCTTGGCTACCTGGTGTGGTCCCTGCCGCGTCGTCATCCCCGGACTCGTCGAGATGCAAAAGAAGTACGGGAGCGACCTTCAAGTGCTCGGCGTGACCCGCTTCTACGGCTATTGCAGCGACTTCTCCGATCCCAGCGCGACGTTGCCGCACGGCGGCAAGACGGTCCGCGACATCGATGATGAGGCGGAGCTCGCGATCAACCGCGTTCTCGCCGAGCGCTTCGAACTCAACTACCCGATCGTCGTCAGCGACGCGGCCGCGGGTCAGGACTACGTCGTCCGCGGCATCCCCACAGACCGCGCCAAGATCGTCAAGACCGTCGACCGCCTCCTCGGTCGCACCGCGACCGAAGGCCATGCCGAAGAAGCGAGCGACAAGAAGCACAGCAAGTAGGGCTGAGTCCGTGGCTCACGCAGCACGCTTGATCACGATTCCATTCAGCCACTACTGCGGTCTTGCGCGCTGGAGCCTCGAGCTGGCAGGTATCGACTACCGCGAGGAAGGGCACCTTCCAGCCATGGCGATGCTCTACACAAAGCGGGCACGCGCCACGCGGACGACTCCCGTGCTCGTGACGGGTGAAGGTGAGGTCAGGAAGAGCTCGATCGAGATCTTGCGCTACGCCGATGCGCGAGGCGGGCTCGGGCTCGTGCCCGAGGCTGGGCCACCGTTGGATGCGTGCGAGCGCTGGCTGGATCGCTTCGACCGCGCGCTCGGTCCTGCGACAAGGCGCCTCGCCTACGGCTACCTGCTTGACGATGTGAAGCGCACCAAGGCTTACCTGCGCGGCTTCGCGCCACGCGGCGAGCGCTGGTTGACCGGTTTTGGCTACCCGATCCTCCGAGGGCTGATTCGCAAAGCTCTCGCGATCGACGCGGCCTCGGTGGAGCGGAGCCGGGCGCTGATCGACGAGGTCTTCGCCGAAGTGGAGGCAGCGTTGGCGGACGGTCGCCGTTATCTGGTCGGAGACCGCTTGACTGCTGCGGACCTCTCGTTCGCGGCGCTCTCGGCTCCGGCTCTCTTTCCCGAGCACCCCGAGGACCGCATGCCGAAGCTCGACGCCTTGCCCGACGCGCTGCTAACGATCGTGCGTCCCTTGCGCGAGCGGCTCGCCGGGCGCTTCGCGTTACGGATCTGGACCGGTCATCGATACCCGGCGTCGGCGGCGTCGGCGGGCGTATCGAAATCGACTTGATCCCGTTGATACCGCCGTTCGCACGTCTTGCGGCGGCCGGATGGCAAGCGCGAACGGGGGCGATGTCGCGCTGCTGACCGGCCCGAGGTTGCTTCCTTCAGCGCTCGATCGACCCGGTGCGGCGCTGCGCTGGCGACCAGTCGAGTTCGATCGGCTCCGACTCGACGCGCACGTCGCGCGCGAACAGGACCTGCTGTCCGTCGACTTGTCGCGTCTTGCCACGGACGAAGACGCGCTCGCCGCGCTGCAAGCCGAGGTCGCTCATGGTGACGTTAGGACCAAAATTGACGAGCGGGCGCTCGCCGTCGTCGAGTTTGATGCGGACGAAGAGGTGTTCCCGCCGGTCATCGGTGTCGAGTTGCATCTTGCGCATGCTCTCGAGTTGGCCGCGCAGTGACATCATGTTGGTCTGGTCCTGTCGTTGGCTCCTCTGCGAGCCTTGCCCAGGCTGTTCGTCATCCCAATCGCTGTTGGTAGATTTCCCGCTGCCTTCGGAAGTCGGGTTGTCAGCCGTACGGACAGAGTTGGACTTGCCTTGCTGCTTGGACTTTCCAGGCTGCTCGATGGTCGTGGTCTTGCCATCGGTCATCACCATCGTCGCCATCAACACCGACTTGCCGCCGATCCGGCCCTTGCAGCCGTGAACCGTTACCTTGTTGCCGGTCTCCAGGCCGAGGTATTCGAGGTCAGCGCGCGGCCCAATGTTGATCAGGCGGCTCTTGCCGTTGTCCAGCTTGAGGCGCGCGATCGTGTGCTGGTCCCGTTGACCCTTCAAGTGCACTTTGCTGAAGCCGTTGAGCGTTCCGTTCACAGTGGTCATGGTTCGCTGTTTCTGGCCCTGGTCGTGGCGCTGTAAACCGTTCTGGTTTTCGTTGCGTTGGTTTGCGTTGCGTTGGTTTGTGCTGCGTTGGTTTGCGTTGCGTTGGTTTGTGCTGCGTTGGTTTTCGTTGTGTTGGTTTTGGTCCTGGTCATCGCGTTGACGATAGATACGCCTCCATTGGTCCTGTTCGGAGTCCCAGTACCACTCGTTGCCGCTCAAGCCGAGATCGGGATCGTACCCCCCATGGGAGTACCAGGTCGAGTACGGGTAGCCGGCGTAGAGATAGGGGTTGTAATCGTCATCGTAGTACTCGTAGTCGTAGCCCCAGTCGTAGTAGCCGTTGTCGGAGTAGCCCTGGTAGTCGTTCCAATCGTACTCGTAGTCGATGGTCGAGTCGTCGTCGAACCAGTCCGAAGGGTCGTACCACTCCTCCTTGTGGTAGCCTTCGTCGGGCTCCCACTCCCATCCATCTTGGCCGCGCACCGGAGCGATGATGAGTGCACCGGCGATGGCCAGCGCAGTGGTGGAAAAAACAGTATGCAATGAGCGCATGTGAGGACTCCCAGTGAGTTGGTCCGCCCGCGCGCGGCGGCCCAGATCCCGTGATCCGGGCGATCGGCGCCACGCGTTCGTTTCCCTGAGGCGGAGCTCGCGTGTGCAGCGGGCCAACAAAGCTCATGCCGATCCGGCCAGGCATGTGCACGTCCATGCGGTCGGCTTGAAGCGCTCTAATCAATAACTCGTGCAACGACGCGCCCGAGTCGTGTCGTCCTGTGTTCCGGGGCGGGCGTGCGAATCGCCGTCGACCGACGGGGGACAGCGGCAGCCACGAACCAATCTACAACGTACAAAGCAGAAACTTCGTGTGCGGAGTAATCCCCACTGTTGCAATCGATCTGTTGCAATAGGTCGTGCAGCGTGGGGCTCGTTGCCCACGTTGCGCGACTGTTCTGGCGTGTCGCTGGATGGCCCGCGGTGACGAGCTCGCCGTGACACCGCGCGGTTGATCGGCGTCAGCGCATCGACGATCTTGGTCGCCAGCCCAGCGATCGGAATCTGGCCGTGCAGCGCTACGGCCACGGGTCGGCGCGTTGGATGCGGCCTCAATCGCCGCCGGAGCCGTACGGCGAAGCGGTGAAGGTGGATCCGCTCTAAGCCTCGCCACGGACGCGAGTTCGCCGCCGCGGATCGTCGCGTCTTCGACTTCGTTCCGGGCCGTGCTTCCGCCCGGCGTCGAGCGGCGGCATCATCCGGTGCATGAAACTCGCTCGACGCATGCAGAACCTCGGGACCGAGACGGCCTTCGAGGTCCTGGCCCGCGCCAAGGCCCTCGAACAGGCAGGGCGCAGCATCATCCATCTTCAGATCGGCGAGCCGGACTTCGATACGCCGAAGAACGTCGTCGAGGCTGGGTGTAAGGCGCTGCGTGAGGGCTTCACGCACTATGGACCTTCACCCGGGCTGCCGGCGCTGCGCGCCGCGATCGCCGAGGATGTCGGCAAGTCGCGTGGGGTCCACGTTGCGCCCGAGGAGGTCATCGTCGTGCCGGGTGGCAAGCCGATCCTCTTCTTCGTCATGCTCGCCTTGCTCGAGCCGGGCACGTCGGCGATCTATCCGAACCCGGGCTTCCCGATTTACGAGAGTATGATTCGCTTCCTCGACGCGAAGGCGGTGCCGCTGCCGTTGCGCGAGGCCAATGACTTTGCGCTCGACGTCGATGAACTCGCGAGCCTCATCGACGACAGCACGCGCCTCCTCGTGCTCAACTCGCCGAGCAACCCCTGTGGGGGCGTGATGCCGAGCGAGGACATCGACAAGCTCGCCGACGTCTTGCGCCAGCACCCGGACCTCTGGATTCTCAGCGACGAGATCTACAGCCGCATCCTCTACGACGGGATGAAGCACGACTCCTTGATCCGCCACGAGGATCTGCGCCATCGCATCATCCTGCTCGACGGATTCTCGAAGACCTACGCGATGACGGGCTGGCGTCTTGGCTACGGCGTCATGCCGAAGGACTTCGCGGTCCACGTCGCGCGCTTGCAGACCAACGCGACTTCGTGCACGGCGTCGGCGACGCAGATGGCCGGGGTCGAAGCGCTGCGCGGGCCGCAGGACGATGTCGAGACCATGCTGCGCGCCTTCGACGAGCGGCGTCACCGCATCGTCGACGGCCTCAACGCCTTGCCCGGCGTGAGCTGTCGCCTGCCCAAGGGCGCCTTCTACGCCTTCGCGAACTTCAGCTCCTTTGGCAAGACGTCGAAGGAGCTCGAGACGCTCTTCCTCGAGGAGGCCGGCGTCGCCTGCTTGACCGGAACGAGCTTCGGGTCCTACGGCGAGGGCTACCTGCGCTTCAGCTACGCCAACAGCGTCGAGAACATCGAAGAGGGTCTGCGCCGCATGCGCGCCTTCATCGAAACGAAGCTGCTCTGAGCGCAAGGGCATGGATACGACCAAGAGAGTGCTCGACTTCCGCTCGGACACGGTGACGAGGCCGCACGAGGCCATGCGTGCCGCGATGGCAGCAGCGGTCGTCGGCGACGACGTGCTCGGTGACGACCCGACGGTCAAGGAACTCGAGCGGCGCTTCGCGGCGACGCTCGGCAAGGAGGCGGCGCTCTTCTGTCCGTCGGGTTCGATGTGCAATCTGATTGCGCTCTGCATTTGGACACGGCCCGGTGACGAGGTCGTGATGGAAGAGCGCACGCACACGTTTGTCTACGAAGGCGCGGGGTCGGCGCGCTTCGCGCACGTGCAGACGCGGACCTTCGCGCGCGCGAGTGGCGTGCCCGAAGTGGAGGACCTCGTGCGCTCGCTGCGCAACCCGCGCGACATCCATCAGCCGCGCTCCAAGCTCTTCGTCGTCGAGAACACGCACAACGTCGCGGGCGGCCGCATCGTGCCGAGGGAGCGCATCCGCGAGCTCAGCGAGGTCGCGCATGCACATGGCATGCGCGTGCATGTCGATGGTGCACGGCTCTTCAATGCTGCCGTTGCGACTCACGAGAGCGTCGCCGACATCGTCGCGCCGGTCGATTCCGTCATGTGTTGCCTGTCGAAGGGCCTCGGTGCGCCGATCGGTTCTTGCCTCGCTGGGCCGCAGGACTTCATCGACGAAGCCCGTCGCGTGCGCAAGGCGCTCGGCGGCGGCATGCGCCAAGCGGGCATCATCGCCGCGGCGGCCATCCTCGCGCTCGAAGAGGGACCTGCCCTCCTCGAGCGCGACCACGCGCGGGCGCGGCGTTTTTGGCAGGGCTTGGCTGCTGTTCCGGGGCTCGCGGCGCCCGAGCCCGAGACCAACATGGTGCGCGTCGAGGTCGATGCGGCGATCGGGGCGAAGCGCTTGGCTGAAGCTTGTGCCGCGCGCGGCTTGCTCGTCTTTGCGATGACCGAAGAGCACCTGCGCTTCGTCTTCCATCGCGACCAGCGCGACGAAGATGTCGACGCTGCCCTCGCTATCCTTTCTTCGCTTTGCGCTCCTCGAGCCGCTTCGTGAAAGTCTCGAGGGCCGTGAAGTGCGCGCCGCTGCCGTCTCGCTGAGGCAGGATCGTCGCGGGCACGGCGAGGTCGAGCTGGCGGACGACGACGCCGTCGCTGCGCTTCGACGCGGCGTTCAAACAGGCGCCGAGCAGCAGCGGATCGAAAGGTTCGCGCGATCCGCCCCAAGGCCTGGTCTCGAAGGCGACGAGTCGTTTCCACTTGGCTGGACAAAGCGCTTCGAGGCCAGCGAGCATGCCCGTGAGATTGAGGATCTGGTTGAACTTGGTCCAGCGTAGGACGACGCCGTCAAGGGCATCCTCGTAAGCAGTGATCCATGCCTTCTCAGGGTCGAAGATGCTCCCGAGCAAGGACACGCCCGCTGCGTTGAGCGTCTTGCGCAGAGCCGTCGTACGAGGCGGGTGCAAGAAGCGCGGATTGCGTCCGTAGTCGAGTTCGACCAGCACGACGGCAGCGATCGAGGCGTGTGTCGCCGCGAGCTCGGCGATCTCCTCGGCCCACTTCTCGAAGGCGCCCAGGAAGGGCCGCGAGTTCGCGCCGTGCTGCGGCAGGCGGAACGACGCCCAGAGCTTGATGCCAGCTACGTCCGCCCCCTTGGCCAGGGCTTGGAAGTCGTCCCAGTCGAAGTCGCCGTCGCCGATCGCGAACGCGAAGGTGTCAGCGCGGCAGGCACGCACGCGCGCGAGTGTCTTGTCGACATCGACCCGCCCGCGCACGCGGCCAGGTAAGGGGGCAGCCAAGATGGCTTCGCCGTAGACGACCACTTGGCCGATGTCGCGTAGCGGCTTCGCGGCAGCTTTAGGCGCAGCCTCTGGATCCTGAGCGAGGACTCCCGACGAGAGTAGGCAAATCGAGGACAAGGCTGCAGCGAGGCAGGCGGAGCGGATCGTAGTCATCGCAAAGGTGTGGAAGCGTCGCGCGGGACGAGTCTTCGAAGCAGGCTGCGCGGCGGGGGGCCGCTCAGTGTTCGCTCATCATCGCAAGGGTCGCGCGCGGTTCCAACCACTCGGCAATGCGAGCAAGCGTCGGCGGCAGGCTGACGGGTCCTGCTCGCTCGGCGAAGCGCCGGGCGAAGTCCCCACGGCGACCAGCCATCGCGATCGCGCTCATGCGGAAGACAGCTTCGCGGAGACGGGCATCGGTCGCGGGATGGTCGAGGACCTCTTCGAGCGACTTCCAAAGGCGAGGTGTGCCGATGAAGCTCTGGCCGAGGATGCCAGAAGGTTCGGGAGCGGCGGACTCGCGGGCGTCGAGGGCTCGCGCATCGAGGTGGGCGGCCGCCGTTGCCAACGTGCGAGCGTGCTCGGTGCGCGCATAGGCGAAGTACATCGCCCGGATAGCCTTGCTGCTCTCAGCGTCGCCGAGCCGCGCGAGCGCCACGACGTGGGCCGTGCGGACCAGCGGGTGCTGACTGTTGGTTTCGGTGAGCCCGGCGCGCAGCGCGTGGATCGGAAAGCGCGGAGTCGCATCCAGCGTCGGTGGAAAGGCGCTTGGCTCGAGACGGCGCGCGAGTTCGGCTACCGCGAGTACCCAAGCAGCGTGCGCGTCCGGGGTGCGGTTCCGCGCCTGCCAGCGCTCGAGGCGACGCTCGTCGCGCTCGCCGCCGTGACTGCCGAGGACGAGGAAGGCCGCATCGAGGGCGCGTGGATCTCGCGTATCGGCGTCGACGATGCGTCGTGCACGCGAAAGAGCGCGTGACGCGTCGAAGTGCGCGAGCGCCAAGAGCGCGAGGCTCGAGACAGCGCGATCGCGGTCGTTGATCGCGCCTTCTAGGTCGCGCGCGATCTTGGCCTTGAGTCGTTCGTCGAGGCCATCGCCGCCACGCTCGACGAGGCCGATGCAGGTGAGGCGACGTCTGCTGTCGTCGTTGTCGTTGAGCAAGCCCGCGCGCACCATATTCCATTCGTTTTGGTTCGCGAAGCGCTGGGCCATCGCCGAGGTCGCGATGCGGGTGATCGTGGCGTCATTGACGACGGCACTTCGCGAGACAGCGCTGGTCGGCGGGCAGAAGGTGGGCAGGCTCAAGACCTGCTCGAAGACCGAGCGCCCTTCTTCGGCGGGGATGCCGATCAGGCAGGCCGCGAGTTCTTCGACGTGCCGCTCCCGGCTGCGGCGCAAGATCTGGAGCGCGTGGAGTTTGAGGGCCGAAGTCGAGGACTGCTCGCCGCCGAAGCCGAGCGCGATTGCGAGCACCGCGCGTTCGCTGTCGCTGTTGCTCTGCGGATCGGTTTCGCGCGCGCTGGCCTCGAGGCGTCGCGCGAGCTCGTTGTAGGCCGGGGCCGACCCGTGGAGTCCGAGGGCAACGATCGCCCGATGACGCAGTTCCGGATCAGGGTGGGTGCTGGCCTCCGCGAGGCGTTCGAAGTCTTCGGCC
Organism: uncultured bacterium; assembly: GCA_937858895.1. Taxonomy (GTDB): domain Bacteria; phylum Planctomycetota; class UBA1135; order UBA1135; genus JACKHW01. Next base: position 11,490 of record CALLZN010000207.1, read on the forward strand.
TTGCGAGCGAGTCCGAGCACCAGGAGTGCGGCACCGCGCTCTCCTGAGTCGTCGGACTTGCTTGCGCGCCGCGCGGCTTCGAGCAGGACGGGCGTCGCGACGGGGCTCGGATGGGAACCGAGCCCTGCCACCGTGCGGTCGAGGGCAAGGTCGATCGCGCGGGACTGTGCCGCGCTCTGCGGCGCGCTCACTGCGAAGGAGAGCAGCATGGCCAGGAGGGCGAACTTGCTCCCTCGGTCATCGGCTGGGCGTCTAGGCTCTACTCTCATCGTCGTCGAAGACTCGGAGTCCATTTCAATCCGGCACTGGTCCGGTAATCTTGGCAAAGCATGCCCCTTGTGGGGGGCGAGAAAGCCACTTTCGAGTCAGGACTTCGTTGGGAACGATGTCCCTACCTCGCTTTTCGGCATCTGGCCGTGCGCCCTTGCAAAGATCGTGCAGCGCGGCCTCGATCCACGAAGATCGTCAGACTTGCTAGCCCGGACTCTTCATGAAGACCTACTGCGTCACCACCAAGGCCAGCCTCTTCGCGACATGCGAGCCGAACGCCTCCACTACGGCCTTCGTGAATAGTCCGGGCTAGGGTCCTTGCTGATGTTTGCTTCTCACGGGTCGCGGTCAGGCTTCGTGACCTGCGCGGCTCTGGTCGCTTGCTGCGCAGGTCTGCTTGCAGCGCAAGTGGCCGTGGAAGCGCCGACGGCCAAGCTGCGAGGGGTGGTTCGGGACGCGTCCGGGACGCCGGTGGCCGGCGCTCGAGTCGAGGCCTGGACCGGCAGGCCTCAGGCGTGGCGCGAGAGTCTCGAAAAGGCAGCGCCGCGCGACGACGGCCTCGAACGCCATCGAACAACGAGCGACGAGCTCGGGCGCTTTGCCTTCTCCGTGCGTGAGAATCGCAGCTACTCGGTCGCTGGCACGTGGACCGACGTCGATGGGGCGGTCCAGCGTTCGACGATCGTCGAAGCCGTCAGCCCGGACTCGATGATCAAGCTCATCCTCGAGCCGCACTCGGGTGAAGCTCTCCGTCTGCGCCTTCCACCTTGGCCGCCGGCTGCGCGCCGCGGTGACGTGCGCATCACCGTCTATTTGGGGGGGCACTTCCCCCTGCCTGTCTACACACGTCGCTTCGCGGCCGGCAGCGTGTTTCCGAACGAGGAGGCGGTGCCGCTTCCGTACGGCAGTCGCGCTGGTCGCTTCATGGTCGTCCTCGAGGACGACTTCGGCATCGTGTCTTGGGGCGAGGGGGTGCAATCCGGGCCGCGACCCTACTTCCGGATGTCGCGCCCGCAGCTGCTCTCGCTCGCCATCAAAGTTGTCGATGACAAAGGTGCAGCGGTAGCGGGCGCGGTGCTCGAGTCCTTCTCGGTTCGAGGTGGCGGCGCCTATGTCGCTGGTCAGACGAACGCTCGTGGCGAGGCCAAGGTCGACTTTCCGTTCAATGTCGACGCGAACTTCGTTCTGCGTGCGCGCAAGGCCGGCTTGCAAGAGGCGTGGGTGGCGCGGATCGCGAAGCGCTACTTCGTCGGGGATGAGCAAATCGACGCTCTACCGCGCCAGGTTGAAGTCCGGCTCGAACGTGCGCCACGTGGGTCTTGGCGGGTGCTTGGTTTCGATGGGCAGCCGCTCGCCAACTGCCTCGTCGAATTGCGCCGTCAGCCCGTCTTCGGCAAAGTCGCCCACCCGCACGTGTTTGTCGAGGATCACGCGACGAGCGACGAAAACGGTGCCCTCGATTTTGGCCATGTCCGCGTTTCTGGTTTCCATCAAAGCTCGATCAGCGTCGTGCTCGCGGAGCGACAACGCGACGAAGTCGCAGCCCATCTCGATGGCTTCCCGCTGCCGTATACCGACCTATCCGTGTGGAAAGATGCGAGCAATGTCATCGACCTGTCGAAGCTCGCTGTGCATCGCTTCGAGGTCGTCCTGCCCGATGGGCGAGCGGCCCGCGATGCTGTCTGCGTTCGTGAATCTGGCAGCGATTGGCCGCATGACATCCAGCGCGCCTTCGAATGCTCGCCCTACCGAACGAATCGGCGTGGGCGCTTGACCATGCTGGCAGCACCAAGCGAGCGCTTCCATTTCATGGTGCCGGGACAGGGTTGGGCGTTGACGCCCGAGGTCGCGGCGCCAGCAAAAGCGAATAGACCGGTCACCGTGCAACTGGAGCCCTTCGTGCAACGCTGCTTCCATGTCGTCGACGACAAAGGACAGCCCTGTGCTGGAGCAAGCGCGCGCGTCGTCAGCTCGCGGTCCTCGGGTTCCTCGAGCCGCTCACGCTTTGCACAACGCATCAACAGGATCGGCCTCACGAGCACATGCGACGCCAACGGGCTCGTCAAGCTCTGGTGGGTAGACGACCCAGGGCTCGACTACCACTTGCAGTTCACCATGCAGGCGCGCCGCGCGCGACTTCACCTCGAGCCCAGCAAGCCGAATGAGGCCGCCGTGACCACGGTCGTGCTCGGTTCGTGAGCGTCGCCGCGGATCAGGCGCGGATCAGGGGGCTTGGTCGCCTCGAAGCGACCTACATCTGGTATGCGTGGACCATAGCCATCCTGCTCGCCATCTGCGGTGCCGAGGTTCCAGGGCGCTGGGCGTGGTTCGCGGCGCATCTAGCGGTCGTGGTTCCGGCCGTGCTCTTGTCGCGGGCTCATCTCGCGTGGCGCTTTCTTGCGGCCTGCATCTTGACGCCGACGGCCTTCTCGACGCTTGGAGTAATCCTGCCCGACCTCGTGCCCGAGGCTGTCCACTGGGGCATCGCGCGCCTCGACGAGCAGGTCGGCGGTGGGGTCGTGCGCGCAGCGGTGGTCGGCGTATCGCCGCTCCTGGTCGAGGTTTCGCAAGTCGCGTACGCGACGTTCTACTTCTTGCCGATCGTGCTCGGCGTGGCCTTGCTGCTCCAGCGGCGGCGCGACGCGGCCTTGCAGGTCGCGGAGCTCGCGGTCGGGGGCCTCCTCCTGAGCTACCTCGGTTACCTCGTCTTCCCGGCGCTGCCACCGTATCGCTTCCTCGACTACGCCGAGCCCTTGGCCGGTCTCGCCACTTTCGAGTTCCTGCATGGGCTGCTCTACGACCTCGAGGCCCTGCGTGAAGACTGCATGCCCTCGGGCCACACGATGGTCACGCTTCTCGTCGTCTTCAGCGCCTGGCGCTTCGACAAGCGGCAGCTCTTGTGGCTCTTGCCGCTCGCCTTGCCGCTCGTCTTCGCGACGATCGCGCTCCGCTATCATTGGTGGGTCGACCTTGTTGCCGCCTTGCCGTTTGCGGCGCTGGCCCTGCTCCTCTTTTCTCGTCAAGTCGATGATCCGACTCCCGTGCAAGCATGATGACTTTGCTAACTCGCCATCAATCATCGCGAAGCGCAAGAGCTGTCCCGACAACTGTGCTCGCGTACCTCGTTTTCGGTGTGCTCGCGCGTCCCGCTCTGAGCCAGGCTTGGCTACCGGCGTCGGTTTATCCGACGTGGGCTGCCGCACCGAGTCGGACGATCACGCTCGACTATGACAGCAGCAAGAGCGACGTCGAGAACGGAGCCCGCCTCGCCGCGGCCCTCCGCGACCTCGTTCCGGGCGATGGCCTCGCGGTCGGATCCGGACGCTGGTCGGTTGTCTCCAAGATCGACATCACGCACCAAGCGAGCGCCGAGCGTCCGATTTGGATCTACGGTAAGAACCCCGCGTCTCGACCTGTCATCACGCGGCCCGACGCGAGTCAAAACTGCCTCAACCTCGGTGAGTCGCGACCCTGTCGCTACGTGATCCTGCGCGACCTCGAGATCACGGGTGGTTCCTACCTGTTGAACATGCTCGAGTGCGACCACATCTGGGTGCATCGCTGCTACATCCATGACGGTGGCGGGGTCGGCATCTCTACCCAGAGAAACTGTTCACACATTCACATTACGAACAACGAGGTCGCGAACCCGGGCCCAGGGTCGCTCGGCGAGGGGATGTACATCGGAACGAACTCGCGGCTCTACCACACGACATACTCGGTGATCGCTTACAACCATGTGCACGATACGCGGTCGTCTCTGCACGGAGATGGCATCGAGCTCAAGCAAGGCTGTCATCACAATTGGATCATCGGCAACCTCGTGCATGACACGAAGTACCCCTGCATCCTCGTCTATGGCACCGACGACAACGACGTCAATGTCATCGAGCGCAACATCTGCCGTGATTCGGACAACGAGGTCCTGCAAGTGCAGGGTGACGCCATCGTTCGCGACAATATTTGCGTGGGTGGGGTCGTGGCCTTCACGAGCGGCGACCACGTCGAGCGTGCGCAGTATATTCAGGTACTCAACAATACCTTCATCAATGAAGGCAACGCAGTCTCGCTGAGCCAGTGGTCGGGTCGACCGAACATGGTCTTCGCGAACAACGCTTGCTACAGCCGCAGCGGCAACGCGCTGCGCTTCGGGCAGGCGACGACCGGCGTGACCGTGGCAGGCAACGTCGTCTTCGGCGCGACCATAAATCTCCCACCTGGCGCCGATCTGCGCAGCGGAACGGGCCTCGAGGACTTCGTCGATACGACTTGGGACGGCAGTCGCCTCGATGTCCGCCCGGTCATCGCTTCGCCGCTCGATGGGCGCGCCCTCGTCGCTTGGCGCAGCGCGCGGGATGCGTCCGGCAATCTGCGTTCGTGGCCGAGCGACATCGGGGCGCTCGAGTCCGCCGCGAGCTTTGTCGGTGACATCGCCCGCGTGTCGGCGGCGAGCGGCGGCGAGCAAAAGCTCAGCTTGGCTGCCGGCACCAGCCAAGCCGACCGCATTTACCTGGTCGTCGGCACGCTTGGTAAGGCGAGTCCGGGCTTCTTGCTCGCGGGTTACGCGGTGCCGGTCGAGCTCGACCTGTGGTTCAGCTTTACGGTTGCGAACGCCAACCGAGCCTATCTCGGCCGCACGTTGGGGTTGACGGATGACCAAGGTCGCGCCAGCGCGATCCTGCGCCTGCCACCCTTGCCGGTGTCGATGCGCGGTGCCGTCTTTGGGCACGCGGCCATCCTCATGGACGGGGTGAACTTCAACTACGTGAGCAATCGGGTCGACCTGAGCATCGATTGACGGGCAGGCGCGCGCGCGCCAATCGTGGACGCCGCCCGGTCAGGTTTTTCGGATCGCAACTTTGAAAGTGCAGCATCGTTGCACCACGTCTGCCGCTCGTCAGACTCAGCACCGTGGCCGACCCTTCCGCGAAGAAGCCTTGGCAGCACTACGCTCGCCTCCTGCGTCCCGAAGTCGCCGACCTCCGTACGATCATCGTCTACGGTGTGGCGGTAGCCATCCTGTCATTGGCGGTGCCACTGACCGTCGACGCGCTCATCAGCAACATCTCCTTCGGCACCCTGCTGACGCCCCTGGTCGTCTTGGTGGGCATCCTGCTCGGCTGCCTCGTCATGCAAAATGTGCTGCGCGCGCTCCAGGCATACATCGCCGAGGTGATCGAGCGTCGCATCTTCGTGCGCGTCGTCGGCGACCTCGCCTGGCGCCTACCGCGGGTTGACATCCGCGCCTTCGACCAGCGCTACGGCCCCGAGCTCGTCAATCGTTTCTTCGATACGGTCACGATCCAAAAGAGCAGCTCCAAGCTCATCCTCGACGCGACGAACTTCGTCTTGTCGACCGGAGTCGGGATGTTCGTTCTCTCGTTCTACCACCCCTTTCTGCTCGGCTTCTCGATCGTGCTGGTGCTGGTCCTGGTCTTCATCGTCTTCGTGATGGGGGTCGGCGGGGTCCGGACGGCGGTCGAGGGGTCTTCGGCCAAGTACGAGGGGGCGGCGTGGCTCCAGGAGTTGGCGCGTCACACGACGGCCTTCTGCACGCAAGGTGGAGCCGACTTCGCGAAGGACCGCGCCGACCTACTCGCGACCACCTACATAGAGGCGCGTCGGAAGCACTTCCGCGTGCTCTTTAGGCAGATCTGCGGCGCCTACGGCCTGCAGATCGTTGCGAGCGCTGCGATGCTCGGCTTCGGGGGCTGGCTCGTCATCGACCAGCAGCTGACGCCTGGACAGCTCGTCGCGAGCGAGCTGATCGTCACGGCTGTCGTCGCCAACCTCACGAAGCTCGGCAATATCCTCCAGAGTTGGTACGACGTCTGCGCTTCTTCGTTGAAGCTCGGGTCGCTGATCGACTTGCCGCTCGAGCGCCAAGGGGGCGCTACGGCATCAGAGGGCGGCGGAGTGCGCATCGAAGCCGATGGCGTGGCCTGCGGCCTCCTCGATGACCGCGGTCGAGACGAGGAGTTCTCCTTCGTCATCGAGGCCGGCGAGCGCGTCGCCCTGACGGGCTCTCCAGGTGGTCGCGCGAGCCACTTGCTCGACATCCTCGTCGGCTTGCGCCAGCCCGGACTCGGTTACGTGACCATCGATGGGCTCGACATTCGCCAAATGGAACTGCTGCCCATGCGGGACGACTTTGCGCTGGTCCACGGCACGGAGATCGTCGAAGGGACCATCATCGATAACATTCGCTTCGGTCGTTCGACGATCGACGCGGCGCGGATCCGTAACGCTCTCGTGAGCGTTGGGCTCTGGGATGAGGTCTTGGCGCTTCCCAAGGGAATCGAGACGCAGCTCAACGCGCGGTCTCGCCCGCTCACCGCATCGCAGGCCACGCGGCTCATGTTGGCGCGAGCCATCGTCCTCGAGCCTCGCCTCTTGATGGTCGACGGAGCGCTCGATCGCTTACCGGCAGTGAACCGTGACGAAGTGATGAAAGAGCTCTGCGACCGCAAGCACGCATGGACCCTCGTCGTCGTGACCTCCGACCCCGACATCGTCGCTGCCTGTGATCGAGCTCTCGACATCGAGCTCGAGTTGGATGTCTCTTCGAGAGCTTCGGGACAGCGCGTCGACGACCCGCGCGAGGAGGCGTGATGGGCACAGCATCTTCGACGCCCGCCTACCCTGCCCACGACCTCAGCGCCCTTGACCGTGCCGGCTCGCGGCGCGTGACCCGTGGCTTTGGCCGCTTGATCTTCGCGGTCCTCCTGCTTTTGCCCTTTGCGCTCGCCTTCGCTCCGTGGCAGCAAAACCTGTCCGGCCTCGGGCGGGTCATCGAATACGACCCCGTCAACCGACCGCTGTCCATCCAAGCGCGAACCACCGGTCTCTTGTCCCGCTGGCATGTCGTCGAAGGCCAGAAGGTCAAGGCCGGCGACCCGATCGTCGACTTGACCGACAATGACATTGGCCTACTCGAGCGCCTCGCTGACCAGATACAGGCGGCGACGGACAAGCGTTCGGCAGCCGAGCGGAAGCGCGCTCAGTTCACTCTCCAAGTTGCCACGGCTGAAGAGGCGCGCCAGGCCGCGATGCGGCTCGCCGATGATGACATCGCGGCATCGGTGCAGGCCGTCGTCGTCGCGCAGCAAGCGGTCCTCGTCGCCAAACAAAAGCTCACGCTCGCGAGGACCGCCGCGACGATGTGGGAAGGCCTCGTCGCCGACCGCATCGGAGCCGGCTTCGATTTGCAGAAGGCGCGCCAAGAACTCGCCGTCGCCGAGGCCGACTTGGCCTCCAAGGAGGCTGCCGTCACCGGTGCTGAGGCCGTCCTGCGGGCGAAGCGCAGTGGTCGCGAGCGCATCGAGAAGTCCGAGCTCCTCAAGGTCCAAGATGCACGCGCCAAGTTCGAGGCCGCCGAGGGCGAGATCGCCGAAGCCAACTCTAGCATCTTGAGCTACGAGCGCGACCTCGCTCGGCAACAGCAGCAGCGCATCACGGCTCCGGTCGATGGCTACGTTCAGAATCTCAACGCGAGTGGGCAAGGCGGCGTCTTCGTCAAGCAGGGGACGACCCTCGCGACCCTCGTGCCAGCGACGCAGCGGCTTGCCGTCGAGCTCACGGTCGACGGCAACGACATCACCTTCGTCGACGTCGGTCGCCACGTGCGCTTGCAGTTCGAAGGTTGGCCGGCGGTCCAGTTCGTCGGCTGGCCTTCCGCCGCGGTCGGCACCTTCGGCGGCAAGGTCGCCTTCATCGATCGCTTCGACGATGGACAAGGTCGCTTCCGGGTCATGGTCGTCCCTGATGAGCGTCCCTTCGTCGAGCCCGAAGGTCCGCTCGTCGACTGGCTGCGCAGGCTCCTGACCTTCGAGAAGGTCAGTCAAGCGACCAATCCCCATGCTTGGCCCGAGGACCCGTGGTTGCGACAGGGCGTGCGTGTCAAGGGGTGGATCGTCCTCGATCGCGTCTCACTGGGCTTCGAAGTCTGGCGCAAGCTGAACGGCTTCCCGCCGACAGTTGCGCGGCCGGGCAAGGATGGCAAGAAGGCCACGAGCGCCGGGACCGACTCCGACGGCAGTGGCTCCGACGGCAGCGACAAGGGGGGCAAGTGAAGCACGCCCAGCGCGCGCTCCAAGGAGGCGCTGGGGCAGTGCTCGGCCTCGTCTTCCTTGCTTGCACGCCTGCACGCTATGTGCCGTCCTTGCCGGCGGTCGACTTGCGCGTCCCGCATGCACTGACGAGCGTGCGCCCTGGTGAAGTCCTCACGAAAAGCGGCGAGGCCACGGCGCGCAGTTCGAAGAGCGAAGCCCTGCCAACCGGCCCCCTCACGGTCGACGAG
>CALLZN010000208.1 GCA_937858895.1 uncultured bacterium
GGTTGTCCCCGTGCTCGAGGTCGATCCGAAGCCGCTCTCCTACGTGCTGTCCGTCCTCGGGGTCCTGCAGGCACGCCTCGATGCTTGGCGCGTGCGGCTCGGGGTTTCGCTCGAAGGAGCGATTCGCGAGCGTCAGGCCTCGGCCTCGCGGTGGGCGCAAGAAGAAGCCGACGCGCTCAACGAGGTTCGCCTTCGAACAGACGCCGCACACGCGCGCCTCGAAGCCGGGGCGCGCATCCTGCGCGCGGCCGCCTCGTCGCGCTTGACTGCCCATGCTAGCCCGCCGCGACCCTACCCGCGGGGGCCTGCGTGGTCGGCGCTTCGAAGCGTCGCTGCCCGGCTCGGCGATCCGACCGAGTCCCTGCGCAACCACAGCGCGCTCTTCCATGGGCACGGGGCGAGCCTCGCCGACTACCCGTATCTCTACGAGCGCTGGTGCGGGCTTCAGATCCTGATGGCCTTCGAGCGACGGGACTTCGAGATCCTCGCGGATCCGCTCGCGGCCTTGCTCCTCGGCGGCGAGATCCGCCTCCGCGATCGCGCGACGAGGCGCATGCAGCTCACGGTCCACGTCACGCCGCGCCTGCTGCCGGGGCAAGCGCACGCGAGCGGGCTCGAGGCCGTCGGCGGCGAACGTTCGCCGGACTACGTGATCGTCGGTCCTGGCCGCGGCGGCCTCGACGCCTTCGTCCTTGACGCGACGCTCGCGACTGCCCCCGAAGCGCGAGCGGGCAAGTACCGCTATCTCGAGGACCTCGCGTTCTCGGCGCCGCAGCGCGTCGCGGGACGCTTTGCCAAGCGTTTCCCGCTGCGCGCCTGGGCCATGGCGCCGCTCGACCGCGTCGACTGTGAACTCGCCGAGGCCGAAGGACGCTGCGGCACGATCCCGATGTCGCCCTTTACTGGCCAAGCCGCCCTCACGGACTGGCTCGACGACGTGCTCGCTCACGTATTGGCTTGGAGCGGCTCGGAGCCGCGCCCGAACGCCGCCGAAATGGTCTTGGAAGAGCGGGCACGGTGAAGCAACCTGGCGCCATGCACGCCCAGCCGACCGCCGTCTTCGACACTTCCGAACAAACCTTCGCCCAGGATGTCGTCGCGGCGAGCCAAGACGCGACCATCCTTGTCGACTTCCACGCTGACTGGTGTGGACCCTGCAAGGTCCTCGGACCCATCCTCGAGAAGCTCGCCGATGAGAGCGGTGGCATCCTGCGCCTCGCGAAGGTCGACACCGAAAAAGAGCGGCGCCTCGCGGCGGCCTTCCGTGTCCAGTCCATACCCTTCGTTGTCGCCTTCCAAGATGGGCAGCCCGTCGATGCCTTCGTCGGCCAAAAAGACGAGAAGGGCGTGCTCGACTTCTTGAAGGAGCTCGGCGTCGAGTTGCAGACGACGGCGGCCAACGACGCCCCACTCGACACGGCGCTCGGAAAGTGTGAGGCCTTGCTGCGCGGGCGGCGCTTCGACGAAGTCGATCGCGTGGTGGACTTGCTCGAGAGCATCGAGGAGGACGACGCGGACTTCGTGGCCGCCGAGCGCTTGCTTGCCGCCATGCCATACTTTCGTGCGACCTTCCCGAGCGAAGGCGAGGCCGCGGCGGCCATGCGGCAGTCCCTCGAGCTCTATCGGGCGGGGGACGAAGTCGCTGCCATGGAAGCGCTCCTCGAGTCGGTGAGCGCGGATCGCGGCTTCGCCGACGAACTGGCGCGCAAGGCCCTCGTGGCCCTCATGCAGCTGCACGCCGAACACGGCCCACGCATCGATGCCATGCGCCGTCGCCTCGCGGTCTTGCTCTATTGAGCCGCAGGGTTTCGACCCGCCACCCGCCCAGCTTGCGCTGACGCGCAAAACGAACCTGCACCGAACTTGAGTTCGCGCCGCCATCGATTGTTACGCGGGTGAGACCACCTGGGGCGCCCACGGTGCGCCACGCCTGGCTAGCATTTCGGGCCAAGCGGGGGAGGTCCCTCCGCGAGGAGCCATCCTTTCGAATGCAAACTCAGAGCGTCACATTCACGCGGCACAAGCCTGTCGGTGTCGTCGGCAACACGCTGCCGCAAAACGATCCTTCCGAGGACTTGAGTCCATGGAACCCAACGGCGACCGATCCCTGGGACAAGAAGAAGGTTCGCCACCTAGCGCGGCGCGCAGGCTTCGGCTTGCTTCCTGAAGAGGTCGAGACGCTCGAACGCGTCGGTCACCGTTTGTCGGTGGACCTCTATCTGTTGGTCCCCGGGCAGCGCATGCCCGAGCGCGGTAGCTACCTGCTCAAGACCGGCGAGATCGTCAATCTCCAGACTTACACCCACCAAGTGTCGGCCTGGCTCTACCTGATGGCGAACAGCCCGTGGCAGCTCCAGGAAAAAATGGCGCTCTTCTGGCACGACCATTTTTCGACGGGCACGGGTGCGGTCCCCGCGATCGAGTTGATTTCGCGCTCGATCAACCTCTATCGCCAGAAGGGCATGCGGAGCTTCCGCGACCTCGTCGTCGGCGTGGCCAGCGATCCGGCGATGCTCTACTTCCTCGACAATCGTCTGAGCACGGTGACGCGGCCGAATGAGAACTTCGCGCGCGAGCTGCTCGAGCTGCACATGATGGGTGTCGGCAACGGCTACACCGAGAACGACATCAAAGAAGCCGCGCGCTGCCTCACCGGTTGGACGTGCAACCTCGACTACGTCAACTTCAACGTCGGGACTCATGACTTCGGCGTCAAGAACGTGCTCGGACGCACGATCGACAACAGCGCTTTGGGCCGCACGACGCAGGCCGTCATCAAGGACGGAGTCGACGTCGTCGATGCGGCGCTCGCGCAACCCGCGACCGCGAAGTACATCGCCAAGAAGCTCTGGGAGTACTTCGTCTACGAAGCACCGAGTGACACCCTCGTCGACGATCTGGCGGCACGCTTCCGCGCGGCGCAGTACGACATCCGGACTTTGATGGAGACGATGTTCCGCTCGAAGGCCTTCTTCTCGGCGCGTGCGATGCGCGCGAACATCAAGAACCCGGTCGAGTTCGTCGTTTGGCCCATGCGCACGCTCGACTTCGCGAGCCAGATTCGCTTCCTCCGTGTCACGACGCGTTTCGCCCAGATGGGCTTGCCGCTGCTCAACTACGCGGGGCCGGACGGCTTGCCCGACGGCACAGCGTGGATCAACAGTCAGAACATCATCAATCGCAGTAACTTCGCGAAGGAGCTGATCGAGAACCGGGCGCGCTGGCAAAACAGCTACCTTGCGTGCGGTTTTGATCCCGAGCGCGAGATCGTGCGCGCAAGGCTCGATACTTCGACGCCGGTCGCCATCGTCGACCACTTCCTCGACATCCTTGTCGATGGTGACGTGCCGCCCGCCGTCCGTCAGAACCTGATCACATATATGACCGCGACGAACACCGGCACGCGGACTTGGAACTATGCCGGCAACAAGACTCGCGAACTCAACGAGAAGGTCGCGGGCCTCGTCCACCTGATCCTTGCGCTTCCCGAAGCGCACATCAACTGAGGCAAGAGGGAGATCTGTCATGGCTTATCGCCCATCACGTCGTCAAGTACTCGCCGGCGGCCTCGGTGTCGGGGCTGCGCTGCCCTTTGCGAGCGCCTCTCGCTTGCCGCGCTGGCTTCGTTCCAAGGAGTTGCACGCGTCGAGCGCCGCCTACAAGAAGCTCGTTCTCATTCACCTCAACGGCGCGAACGACTGGATCAACAACCTCGTCAATCCCGACGAGCCGACCTACGCCGCCGCGCGACCGACGCTGCGCTTGCCGAAGGCGAGCATGGTGCAGCTCGACAGCACGCTGCCCTACTACATCCATCCACAGCTGCTGCCCTTCAAGCGGCTCTATGACAAGGGCTGGCTGACGATGCTGCCGGGCATCGGCTATCCAACGCCCAACTTCTCGCACTTCCGCTCGACCGACATCTGGGCCGAAGCGGATCCTGCGGCGCGCAACGTGCAGCGCGGGTGGCTCGCTGACTTCATCGACAAGGCCTACGTCGGCAATGATCCGATCGTGGCGATCGACATCGAGAACTCGCTGAATCGCGTTTTCTATGGGCACCCCGTTCCGGTGCTGCGTAGCCCGACGGGCTTCCAGTTCTTGACCGATGCTCAGACACCGGTCGATTCCAACGTCGAGCTGGCGCAGATCGAGCAGAACGCCAAGTTCTTGCGTGCCGCGCCGAACAGCAACCTCCAGTTCGTCGCCGACATCGTGGGGCGCGTACCCGCCGACTCGGCGCTGCTGACGACGACGGGCGCCTCGTACACGCCGCGCGCGACCTATCCGACCGTCAATGCTGCCTTCGCGCGCGACCTCCAGCTCTGCGCGCGCTACATCACCGGTGGCTTGACCACGCCGATCTACCAGGTGTCGATCGGTGGCTGGGACACGCACGCGAACCAGGTCGACGCAAGCAACCCAGCTGGTGGTCGCCACGGACCGCTGCTCGCTGCGATGTCGGGCTGCATCGAGGCCTTCCTCCTCGACCTCGAAGCATGGGGTGCAGCGGATGATGTCCTCGTCGTCGTCTGGTCGGAGTTCGGACGCCGCGTCGGCGAAAACGGCAGCCTCGGTACCGACCATGGCGCCGCGGGCATCGCCTACCTGGCCGGCAAGACGATCAAGAAGCCCGGCATCCAGTCTGCCTACCCGTCTTGGTCCGCGGTCCAGGCGCCCTACAACCGCGCCAACTTCGACTACACGGTCGACTTCCGGAGTCTCTACGGGACCATCCTCGAGGACTACTGGGGTGTCGATTCGGCGAAGGTCCTCGGCCAGAAGTGGCCGGGCCTGGGTCTGGTCTGAGCAGCTTCGCTGCGCCGAACTGCGCTCAGCGGCGCACCGGATCTTCGTCGACGAGGTGCAGGGTCAGCTCTTCGCCCGGTCGCGCGGCGCCGCGAGCCAGTTCGCGGCGTGCGCCGATCGAGCGTGACGCTTCGATGCGATAGCGCGCGTCGACGAGACCTGTCACGACGAAGTCGCCGTTCGCGTCGGCAAAGGTCCGGCGCACGGCGACGCGTGGACTCGGCAGAGGATCGTCGACTTCGACGAGGACGCCTTCGGCGGCTTCGCCGTTCGGTAAGAGCACACGGCCACGCAGCGCGAGGCCGAGCTCGAGCCGCTGTGTGACACGTTCGCGTTCGCCCGCGCTCAAGTCCAGGACCAGCTCGCTCGCGCAGTGCGGTGGGGCGTCGATGCGAAGCACCCAGCGCCCGGGTAGGAGTGAATCGAGCGTGCAACGGCCGCGTCGGTCCGTGACGACATCGATCGTCGGATGCAGGGCCACGAGGTCGGTCACGCGCGCGCCCACGAGGCCAGCCTCACTCTGGTGACCGTCGGGTGCGGCTAGCTGTAGGGGCCAAGCGCGGATACGCGCCGCGCGCGCTGGCGACGCGTCGCTCTGATGTACGACGACTTCGATGCTCGCGGCCGCGACGAGACGGAGGGCGACGCGTTCGGTTTGCGCACCGACGAAGGCGTGGCCGCAGCGCAGCGCGCCGTCGCCTCCAGTCTCGTAGGCGACGAGAAGTCCAGGTAGGTGAGCCAGGCCTCGAAGCGTCCGCTCGCCGTCGACCTCGAAGACGAGCTTCGTGCTCCACGGCAGGTCGCGCCAGGCATGGTCCTGGAGCAAGACCGCCCGCGCCTTGACTTCGGACTCGATCGTGACCTCACGTGCGCTGCCGGGCAGGACGTCGATTCGCTGTTCCGACTCTGGCAGGAGCGGCGGCGTGAGTCCGGCGATGCTGGCCATGCCAGGACTCTCGAGCCAGTAGCGGCAAGCAAGGTCGAGGGCTGGCAGGGCGAGCTCGGCGACGCCGTTCTTGAAGGCGAGGTCGCGTGTGCCGAGCTTCAACTGCGTGGGGCCGAGCAGGCTCGGCGCGAGGCGCAGGCTCGACGGTCCCTCGGCGCCGGACCGAACGAAGCGCAGCAGCGCGGGGCGCTGCAGCGGCTGCGCGATCGCGTGTTCACTGCCGGGCAAGAGCTGCACGGCGAAGTCGCGCGCGCGTGCGTCGTCCGCGACCAGGCGGAGGCGGTACTGGCCTGGTGGAAGGACCAATCCATCGGACATTTCGTCGTTGCGACCCGCAGCGAGGACGAAGTACTCACGCAGCTCGCGGTCGAAGGCCAGCAGCGTGTAGGCGAGCAGCTCGTCGCGGGGGAGCATGAGCTTGGCCGCGGGACGCACACGCAAGGCGACTGGATCGCCATCGAGGCGCCCGCGGCGTAGCTCGGACGCGAAGCGCCCGTCTTCGCTGATGACGCGCACGACGAAGCGCTGCTGTAAGCCGCGCGGCGCGAAGCGGAAGTTGCCGCGTTCGTCGACCTGCGTGCTCAGGGCGGTGGCGGCTTCCGTCGCCCACGTCGCGCCGAGCAAGAGCGCTTGACTCGTGTCGACCTCGAAGCGTGCGATCGCACGCATGGGCACGCCGCTCGGCGCGCCTTGCACGCGGCCGCGAAGAAGCCGCGCTTCGTTGGCGTCCGCGCGCTGGCCCGCGACCTCGCTCGCAGAGCCGACCAGCAAGAGCGCCGCGACAAGCTGCGGACCGAAGCGCCGGCAGGCGGTAGCGCCGCGACTAGAAGGAACCGAGCATCGCATCATTCGCGCGCCCCAACGTAGCAGGGCCCACGGCCGTTCGCGTTCGCTCAGAGTTCGTCGCGCGTCGTGACGATGCGGTCCGCGAGGCCATACTCTTTGGCTTCGGAGGCGCTGAGCCAGAAGTCGCGCTTGCTCGCTTCGAGGATCTCGTCGTCCGGGCGACCCGTGGCCTCGGCGACGATGCGGTTGTAGCGCTCGCGCAGCTTGACGACTTGCTGGGCCGTGATGTGGAGGTCACTCGCCGTGCCACGCCCAGCGGTCGATGGTTGGTGAAGGAGGAAGCGGCTCCCCGGCAATGTCAGACGCGAGCCCTTGTCGCCGCCCAAGAAGACGAGGACGCCAGCCGAGGCGCAGAGTCCGTTGACGATCGTGCGGACCGGGCAGCGGACGAAGCGCAGAATGTCGTACATCGCGAAGCCCGAATCGGCGCTGCCGCCAGGGCTGTTGACGTAGACCGTGATCGGCGCCTTGGCGTCGCGATCCTCGAGGATGAGGACGCGGGCTGCGAGGCCGGCCGCGAGTTTGTCATCGACGGCGCCGTGCACGAGGATCGTGCGTGCCTCGAGGAGGTCTTGTTCGAGCGGAGCCATGCTCTTGGGAGCCTTGGGCTCCTCCTTGTCGCCTGGCTCGTCCTCGTCGTCGTCGGCGCGCACGAAGTGCGGAACGACGCGGCGGGACGTGCCGAGCTCCATGCTGAAAGGGATCAAGGGCTCCTTGTGATCGACGTCGCTCCGGTTCTTCATGGCGCCTTGCGTCTACTTTCTTGTCGAAAGGATGGAATGGGACGGAATGCGTGGCCTGCGCTGCACGCGCCGTTCACGCCAGCTTCGTATCGGCGTTTGACCGTGGCTGGCACGAGCAAGCTTCGCGCAGTAGGCCCGCTGCGATCGGAGAATCAACCCTCGGCCCCCGAAAACCAAGGCCTCGCTCTGCATCCAGGCCCGCCTGCAAGCCTGCCTGCCCCGCGGGACGGAACTTTGCGCTTTTCTCTCATTCGCGCGTTGGACAGCGGTCGATCGCTGTGCTAAGCCATTACTCGTCTTGAGCCCCGAGTGAAGGCCGCGAAGCCGTGTCACGCGAGTCGTGCCGCGCTGGTCGTGCCAGGCAGGTTCAAGGCGCGAGCTGCCCAGCACTTGGCTCAGCTCCATCGCCGCTCTCGAGAACGCGGATTCGGTCCGCACCTCCTGTCGGCGACCATCCTTCGATCCTCTCGATCGAAGTTCCGCTCTTCCGCGGTCCCGCTCAGGTGCGGGGGTCCCGCGCAGAGTTGTCTTCCGTAGTCAGAAGCACGCGGGCCAATGGCCTCCGTCCCCGACCGGCTCACAACGCATCCGGGCATGAGTTTCCGGTTTGCCGGCCCAGGGTCCATGGAGCCCATGGTCTCCCGCGCGCAGAGGTCCTCGACGTGACAGAGACCCAAGATCACCAAGGCTCCGCCCAAGGCGGGCAGAAGCGCAAACGCCGCAAGAGCCGTCGCCGCACCAAGCCGAATCCCAACTTCATTCCCAAGCCCGTCGGGCCGACGGAACCTGGCGAAGGGATCCTCGAGCTGCAGAACGACGGCAGCGGCTACCTGCGCTTCTACGAGAACAGCTATCTGCCCGGCGAGGACGACTACTACGTGCCGCCAGGCCTCGTGAAGATGTACGGGCTCAGAGCCGGCTCGCACGTGAAGGGTCAAGTCGGCCAGCCACGCAAGCCCGGCCAAAAGCCCATGCTCGCCGAGGTCGAAGAGGTCGACGGCATGGATCCCGAGGAGCGCAAGCAGCTCCAGGACTTCAACCGCCTCCTCGTCGTCGACCCCGAGCCGCAGTTCGTGCTCGAGCCCGATGACGGCGACGTCGGCCTGCGCATCATCGACTTGCTCTGTCCGGTCGGTTACGGCCAGCGCGGTCTCATCGTCGCGCCACCGCGCAGCGGCAAGACGATTCTGATGCAGAAGATCGCGAACTCGATCCAGACGCGCTATCCCGACGTGCACTTGATCGTGCTCCTCATCGACGAGCGTCCCGAGGAAGCGACCGGTTGGCGTCGCGCGGTCACCGACGGCGAAGTCCTCTGCTCGACGCTCGACGAAGGGCCGCGCAACCACGTCCGCCTCAGCGAGATCACGCTGCAGCGCGCGCAGCGCCTCGTCGAATGCGGCGAAGACGTCGTCATCATCCTGGACTCGATCACCCGTCTTGCGCGTGCCTACAACACCGAGCATCGCGGCGGTGGTGGCATCCTTTCAGGCGGCATCGGCACGAAGGCCCTCGAGAAGCCCAAGAAGTTCTTCGGCTCGGCGCGGAACATCGAGGACGCGGGCTCGCTCACGATCCTCGGCACGACCCTCGTCGACACGGGCTCGAAGGGTGACCAGGTCATCTTCGAAGAGTTCAAGGGCACCGGCAACATGGAGCTCGTGCTGAGCCGCGACCTCGCGGAGCGCCGCGTCTTCCCGGCCATCGACCTCGAAAAGAGCGGCACGCGCAAGGAAGAGCTCCTGCTCGGCCAGCAGGTCATCGACCGTGTCGTGACGCTGCACCTCGATTCGATGCCGCTCTTGATCGAGAACTTGAACAAGACGAAGAGCAACGCCGAGTTTCTCGCGAGCTTCAAGACCAAGGACTGAGGCCGCACGGCCCTCGCGGCGAAGCGTCGCGCCACGGCCTACGTGGCACAAGATGCTCCGCGTCCGCGGAGTTTTTGCAAGGCGTCCGCGTCCCGCCGCGCCGTCGTCGCCGACCGCGCTTTTGACAGGCAGGGGCTGACGACATAAGGTCTCGACCCCCCAAATGACGAGCGCGCGACCTTTCGGACTGCCGTGCGCTCACCTCGCTTCCACGACATCCAACCTCAGAACCTCGCGATCCTGGCGACGCATGATCTCAGTACAGAATCTCTCGAAGATGTATGGGACCTTCCCAGCACTGAGGGGCGTGAGCTTCGAAGTGCCCAGCGGGCAGGTCTTAGGCTTCCTCGGCCCCAACGGGGCCGGCAAGTCGACGACGATGAAGATCCTCACGGGTTACCTCTACGCGACCGGCGGTACGGCCAAGGTCGACGGCGTCGACGTCTCGGAGCATCCGGTCGAGGTGCGGCGACGCGTCGGCTACCTGCCCGAGACCAACCCGCTCTACACCGACATGCGCGTCGATGACTACCTGAGCTTCGTCGGCGAGATCCGCGGGGTCAAGGGCTCCCAGCGCAAGGCCGCGATGGAGCGTGTCATCGCCTCGTGCGGCCTGCAGAAGGTCGTCAAGAAGGGCATCAGCGAGCTGTCGAAGGGCTTCCGCCAGCGGGTCGGTCTCGCGCAGGCGATGATCCACGACCCGCAGATCCTCATTTTGGATGAGCCGACCTCGGGCCTCGATCCGAATCAGATCGTCGAGATTCGTGACCTCATCCGCAGCCTCGGCGCCAACCGCACGGTCATCCTCTCGACGCACTACCTGCAAGAAGTCGAGGCGACCTGCGATCGCATCATCATCGTCGCGCGCGGAGAACTCGTCGCCGACGGCACGCACCGTGAGCTCTGCGAACGCCTGCCCAAGGGCGCGGTGCACGTCGAGCTCGTCGGACCTGGCGACACGATCGCGGCGAAGCTCAGCGAGGCCTTCCCAGGCGCTCGCGTCGAGAAGCTGCCGGTCGATGCAGGCCAGGCTGTGCGCTTCAAGGTCGAGCGCAACGCCGTGCCCGAGAATGAAGCGAGCAGCGACATGCGCGGCCGCATCGCCGACCTCGCCCAGCAAAACGGCTGGAAGGTCCTCGAGCTGCGCCAAGGCGGCGCGAGCCTCGAAGACGTCTTCCGTCATCTGACCTACGAGAAGAGCGCGACGGTCGCGCAGGGGGCTGCGTGATGTTGTCGGACATCTGGGTCGTGACGAAGCGCGAGTTCCGCTCTTACTTCTTGTCGCCGATCGCCTACGTCGTCGGCGCGATCTTCCTCTTCTACGGCGCCTACGAGTTCTTCCAGTTCATCTTCCTCGAGGCCGGTCGCGGCGCCGAGGCGCGGATGAACATGTACTTCAACCAGCTTCCGCTCTACTTCCTGGTCCTCGTGCCAGCGCTCTCGATGCGACTCTGGTCGGAGGAGCGCAAGCTCGGCACCCTCGAGTTGCTCTTGACCTTCCCGGTCAAGACCGGCGCGCTCATCCTCGGCAAGTTCTGCGGGGCCTTGCTCTTCCTCGCGGTCTTGCTCGGCTTGACGCTGCTCTATCCGATCACGCTCGCGGCGCTTGGCAACCTCGACTGGGGACCCGTGGTCGGCGGCTACGTCGGCGCCTTGCTGCTCGGTGCGAGCTACCTCGCGCTCGGGATGTTCATCTCGAGCCTGTCGCGCGACCAGATCATCGCGCTCATCGTGACCGTGGTCGCGCTCATGCTCATGGTGCGCTTGCCGGCGCTCGCGGCCTACTTCATGCCGAAGAGCTGGATCGAGCCGCTCATGGTCTTGAGTCCGGTAACGCACTTCACGTCGATCGCGCGCGGGGTCATCGACTTCGCCGACATTGTCTTCTATGCGGCCTTTGTCGCGCTCTTCCTCTTCCTCAACAGCATCGTGCTGGAGTATCGAAAGTGGGTGGGTTGATCGTGGATCCGTACTCGCACCAAGAGCGCGGCATCGCGCGCGGAAGTCTCTTGCTGTCGGGCTTGCTCGCCTTCGGCATCTTCTTGCAAGTCCTCTACCTGACGAAGGACTTCGGCCTGCGGGCCGACCTCACGCAGGACCAGCTCTACAGCCTCTCGGACTCGACCAAGAAGGTCCTCGACAAGCTCGACAAGAAGCTCGTCATCGAGGCCTACTTCTCGGCCGACGTGCCTGGCGTCTACCAGATGGACCGCCAGAAGATCGTCGACCTCCTCGATGAATACTCACAACTCGGTGGGTCCAAGTGCCAGGTGGTCTTCTACGACCCCCTCGAGGACGAGGCCATTCGCGAGCGCGCGCAGCGACTTGGCATCCAAGAGGCCCAGGCCACCGACGTCCAGGATGACAGCATCCGGGCCGTGCGTTTCTACCAAGGCGTGCGCCTACGCTATGGCGGCGACGAGCAGAAGGTCCTGCCGCTCGTGCAGAACGTCGCGACGATCGAAGGCGAGATCACGCCGAAGATCCGCGAGCTCGTGAGCGCTGCCAAGCCCAAGGTCGGCATCCTGAAGCGCGCCGCACCGCCGGCCAATCCGATGATGCAGCAGCAGTCGCCTGACTACACGCTGATCCGTCGCCAGATCGAGGATCGCTTCGAGGTCGTCGACATCGATTTGTCGAAGGGCCAGCTCCTCGCCGACGACATGGCCCTCGTCATCGTCGTCGCGCCGAAGGACCTGACCGACTGGGAGAAGTACCAGATCGACCAGCACGTGATGCGCGGCAAGAGTCTCATCGTCCTGCAAGAAGCGGCCGAGTACTCGCTCGCTGGCATGTATGACTCGTACCGGCGTCAGCCCTTCATCGTCGACACCGTCGACTCGAAGGTGAGTTGGGAGCAGCAGCTCGGCACCTATGGTGCGCAGATCAGCAATCAGGTCGTCGCCGACCTGAACCGACAAGTCGGCATGCTCGCGATCGAGGTCGAGCGCGGTGCCGGTGGCACGCAGGCCGCGCGCCAAGCCTACATGCCGTACTGGTACCAGGTTTTACCTGTCGAATGGAAGCAGGTCGCCGGCAACATCGCGAAGGATGCAGCCGAGGCCGAGAAGCTCGCGAAGACCCTCGGAGTCGGCGTCGACGTCAAGCACCCGACCTTGGACGGTTCTCGCGGCGTGACGGTCTTCTGGCCGACGAAGATCGACCTCAAAGCCCCGCTGCCGGAAGGCGTCGAGGGGCAGATTCTGCTGCGCAGCTCGCCGCTCAGCATCGTCGAAGCGCCCGCGATGTCGACGGTGCCGACCGAAGTCATGCCCGGCCTCCGGGCGAGGATCGGTTCCGAGCGGACGCAAGCACCGCTGGCGGTGGTACTGAGCGGCAAGTTCAGCTCAGCATGGAAGGGTCAGGAGCTCCCGAAGCGGCCAACCCCAGAAGCGAACCCCGACGAGAAGGGCGGTGGTTTGCTGACCAACGATCCGGCGCCTCGAGCCGCAGAGCAAGACGGCGCGCCGCAAGAAGGCGCCAAGAAGGTCGACGGGCTGGGCGAGGGCAAGTCCGACACCCCCGTCATCGAAGTGCCTTCCGAGGACAACAAGGCGCAGGACGGCGCCCAGCCCATCGGTCCGCCGATACCGGCGCAGGTCCCGAATCCCGACGAGCCCAAGAAGGAAGAAGCCGAGCCGCTGCCCGAGCGCATCGATGTTGCCAAAGAGGCCGGGCGCGTCGTGGTCATCGGTGACGCGAGCTTCGTGCGCGACGACTTCCTCCAAGGTCTGCCGCCGTTCGGGTTGACGCGCAGCGTCGGCGCGATCCAGTTCCTCGAGAACACGATCGACTGGCTCGCCCTCGACGCCGACCTCGTCGCCCTGCGCAACAAGCGCGAGAGCGACCGCACGCTGACCTTCGTCGAGCCTTCGATCGACGGTAAGGAGACGCAGGATCAAATCAACGCCCGCGTCGCCTCGGCCAAGAAGTTCTATCGCTGGCTCAACATCTTCCTGCCGGTCGTTGCCCTGCTCGGGGTCGGCCTCCTGCTCTTCGCCAAGCGCAGCTCCGAGAAGCGTCGCTTCCTCGCTGCCACCCCGCGTTGATCCTGAACCAGGACATCAAGGAAATAGCGAGATGAGACTCAATCAGATCCTGACGATCCTCTTCTTGGTCCTGCTCGTGCCGAGCATCATCAAGTGCACGACGAGCGGGCTCGACATCACGACGGCCGAGGACCGCCCCAAGCTCTTCGAGGGCTACAACCGGGACAACATCGGCGTCGTCAAGATCAGCAAGCCGCAGCTCGACGAGAACGGCGATCCCAAGGTCGACGAGAACGGGACGCCGCTCTACGACAGCGTCGCCTTCGTCAAGGCCGACAACAAGTGGCGCATCGCGAGCGGGCCGTACCCGGGCAAGCTCGAGGCGCGAACCAGCGACATCGAGACGCGCGTCATCGACCCGCTCGGCAAGATCGAGACGAGCGAGTCGTCGATCATCAACACCGACGCCGACGAGACCGCGCTCGCGAGCTACAAGCTCGACGACAAGAACGCCGTCATCGTGACCGTGGCCAACCCGAACAGCGAGCCGATCGCGACGCTGCTCGTCGGTCGCAACGCTGGCGGGTCCGAGCTCGGCGCCAACGCGACCTCGGGGACCTACGTCCGCAAAGATAAGCAGAAGGTCGTCGTCCTCGCTGACGAGGTCCTGAGCTACGAGACCAAGCTCGATGCTTGGGTCAACAAGACCCTGCTCGACATCGCCGAGCCCAAGGACGTCACGTCGCTCACGCTGCGCAACAGCAAGGGCGAGGTTGCCTTCGAGCGCGAGGACGGGGACAAGCCGTGGAAGGCGAGCAAGGC
This sequence comes from uncultured bacterium, assembly GCA_937858895.1. Classification (GTDB taxonomy): domain Bacteria; phylum Planctomycetota; class UBA1135; order UBA1135; genus JACKHW01. The sequence continues at coordinate 14,027 of CALLZN010000208.1, forward strand.
GCCGGAGGGTGTCGGCGAGATCCGCGAGAGTGAGCTCACGAGCATCCTCGGGCGCGCGCGCTACGTCAGCGCGGTCAACTTCATCGAGCTCGGCGCGACGCCGCCGAACCACGGGCTCAACACGGCCAAGGTCGAGCTGGTCCTGAAGACCAAGGACGGCAAGACCTACCAACTGCGGGTCGGCAACGAGGTCGAAGGCAAGCAGGAGAACTACGCGCACATCAGCAACTACGATGGCGTGCTCTTCACGCTCGCGCGCTACGACGTGGATGCCTTGTCAAAGGACCCGAAGGAGCTCTTCGATCCCAAGAAGGAAGAGCCGAAGGACGCCGAGCCGAAGGACGCCGAGCCGAAGAAAGACGAAGAGACCAAGAAAGACGAAGAGCCCAAGAAGTAGACCCCGTCCTTGCACGACGCGGCGAAGGCCCCGAGACTCAACCCATGAGTCTCACCGGACCCTCGAAGACCGGCCTCTTCTCGGTCTTCCTCCTGGCGCTTTGCGCAACCTTGCTCGCCCTCATCCTCTGGTCGCTCAACTTCGTGCAGCGCGATTCGAAAGAGGTCGTGAGCGCGATCGGCAAGGTCAGCGACGCTCAGACCAAGGGCTTCGCAGCGCTCGCGGCCGAAGTCGCTGCCCTGCGTTCGAGCCTCGAGCAGGGCTCGGTTGGCATGGTCGTCCGACCCGACACGGCGGCCGGCGACAAAGCGCGGCGTGCAGGCCCGGTGGCAGTCACGGGGACCGCGCGACCCATCGGTGGCATGCTCGTCAACGCCAACTCCGAGCCGTCGACGCTCAACCGTTGGACGAGCAACGAAGGTCTCGTGCGGACCATCCTCAACAACGTCCACGACGGTCTCTTCGACCTGGACCCGGACACCCTCGAGCCGCGTCCGACCCTGGCCCTGCGCTGGGAGGTCTCGGCCGACAAGCTGCAGTATCGCTTCTGGCTGCGGCAAGGCGTGCGCTTCGCGGACGGCAAGCCTTTCACGGCCCACGACGTTGCCTACACCTTGGCGCTGATCCAGGACCCGCAGGTCCAGTCGGGCGTGCACAAGCCCGAGTTCGAAGATGTCGTGCGCTGCGAGGTCGTCCATGACCATGAGGTCGTCTTCCATTACAAGCAGCCCCACTGGCGTGGCATCTACGCCCTCGGGTTGGCGCTGCGGGTCTATTCGGCGGACTGGGTGCGGGCCGAGGTCGAACGCATCGCAGCCGCGGACCGCGCGACCTATCCGGTCGGCAGCTACAGCACCGAGCCCGGCGGCGAAAAGTTCGGCGAGCTCTACAACAAGGTCGCGATGCCGAGTGTCGGTACGGGACCCTATCGCTTCGATCCTGCGACTTCGTGGGTGCGCGGCAGCCACTTGACGATCTTCCGCAGTCCGAGCTCATGGTGGTTCCGCGACTACGTCGGCAAGTGGAATCTCGGCGCCCAGCGCTGGCGCTGGATCTCGGAGGACTCGGTCCTCTGGGAAGAGCTCAAAAAGCGCAACATCGACGTGCGCGTCGTCGACGCCGACAAGTGGTTCGACTCCTTTTCGAAAGACGAGACGCTGCTCGCAAACTTCAACAAGCACCAGTACGACCACACAAACCTCGGCTACAGCGTCGTGTGCTGGAACCATCGGCGACCGATCTTCCAGGACACACGCGTGCGCAACGCGCTCATCCACTTGATCGATCGCAAGACCATGCTCGAGGACTTCGATCATGGTGTCGGCACCTATGCGACCTGCATCTTCAAGCGCTGGTATCCCGAGTACTCGTTCGAGCTCGAGCCCAAGCTCCTTGACCTGGCGAAGGCGCGCCGCTTGCTCGAGGAAGCGGGCTGGAAGGACAGCAATGGTGACGGCGTGCGGGACAAGGATGGCGTCGACCTGCGCTTCGCCTTGCTCGTGCCCTCGGGGCGCAAGGAGTACGAGCAGTGGAGCCAGCTCTGGCAGGGCCACATGAAACGCGCTGGCATCGACATGCAGATCAAGCGGATGGAGTGGGCGAGCTTCATCCAGGCCTACGAGAATCGCGACTTCGACGCGGCCTGCCTCTACAACAGCCACACCGATCCTTGGATCGAGCCCTACGAGGAGTACCTGCCCTCCCAGACCGGCCCGAAGGGCGCGAACAACTCCGGCTGGGTGCACGACGAGGTCGTCGAGATCTTGACCAAGGCCCGCGGTGAGTTCGACGCCGAGAAGCGCCGTGCGCTCTTCCATCGCTTCAACGTGATCCGCGACGCCGAGCAGCCGCGCGCGCTGCTCCTGCACGGCGAGGTCATCGTCGTCCTCGACAAGCGCTTCAAGAACGTCGTCGTCAAGAAGCGCGGCTTGCCGCCCGAGGACTGGTATGTCGAAGAGCAGGACCGCCTCTACGACGCCCAGGGCTTCCGGCTGCGCTGAGCGATCCTCGTGGCGACCTACCTGCTCCGACGCCTGCTCCTCATGGTGCCGACCTTGCTCGGCATCACCTTCGTCGTCGTCGCGCTCATGCTCCTGGCGCCGGGGGAGCCGACCTTTGGTATGGAGGCCGTCGCGACCGAGGGCGGAGGGGCGACCAAGCTCGCGTCCTCGCAGGCGCTGAACAAGGCCAAGGAGGCGATGGGCTTCTTCGACGCCGACGGCAACAAGAAGAACGTGTTTGCTGCCTGGATCACATGGCTCGGCAAGTTCGTGACGCTCGACCTCGGGGAATCTTTCAAGTTCAAGCGATCGGTCGCAGCACTCCTCGTGGAACGCGTCCAGGTCACGATGCTCTTGAGCGGGCTCAGCATCCTGCTCACGTACTTGATCTCGATCCCGATCGGCGTGCGGTCGGCCACGCGGATCGGCAGCTTCGAAGACGGGGCGACCTCGACGTTCCTCTTCGCCCTCTACTCGATGCCGAACTGGTGGGTCGCCATCCTCCTGATCTTGACCTTCTCGAGCGCGTCGGGTTGCAACTGGATCCCGGTCGATGGCCTGCACCACGTCGACGCTGCGACCTTCACCTCGCTCGAGTACCTCGGCGATACTCTCGTGCGCCTCATCTTCCCGGTCTTCTGCATGACCTACGCGAGCCTCGCGAGCCTCTCGCGATACATGCGCTCGGGCCTCCTCGAGGTCGTGCGCCAAGACTATGTGCGCACGGCGCGAGCCAAGGGCCTCGACGAGCGTCGCGTGATTTGGACGCACGCCTTCCGCAACGCCTTGATCCCGATCATCACCCTGCTCGCGGGCTTGCTGCCGGCCCTCGTCGGCGGAGCGATCGTCATCGAGATCATCTTCTCGGTCGATGGCATGGGGAAGCTCGGTTACGACGCGATCATGAACCGCGACTACCTCGTCGTCATGGCCAACACGGTCGTCGCCGCCATCCTCACCTTGGTCGGCATCCTCGTCTCCGACGTGCTCTATTGCATCGTCGATCCCCGGATCAGCCTGGACTGAGGCTCCTGCAATGAGTGAGACCGGTCCCAAGGAAGCCGTCGCCGCCCAGGACTACTGGGCGATCGTGCGACGCGAGTTTTTCCGGCGCAAGCTGCCGGTCGTGGCGCTCGTCGTCGTGCTCATGCTGGCCTTGCTTGCGCTCTTCGCGCCGCTGCTCGCGAACGACAAGCCGCTGATCGCGCGCTACAAGGGGCAGCTGCGCTTCCCGGCCTTCACGACCTACCTCGACGTGCTGCCGCTGCCGCCGGGCATGATCCTCTCGCTGCGCCGCAACGTGACGTTCTTTGCGGCCCACTGGCCCGAACTCGAGGGCAAGACCTGGAAGGAGGCCATCGTCGAAGGGCGCAGCGACGTCGACTTCACCGAGCAAGATGCGTTGGCCGCGCCGCTCGAGAAGGCGACGCAGCTCTGGCACGAGGGCAGCTGGGGCTGGGCGATCATGGCGCCCGTGCCCTACGGCTTCGACGAGAACAACTCCAAGCTGCGCAAGCTGAAACCAGGCGCTGCCGAGCTCGAGGGGACCAAGCACCTCTGGGGCACCGACGAGCTCGGGCGTGACGTCCTCGCGCGCATGCTCTACGGCACCATCGTCTCGATGACCGTCGGCTTGCTCTCGGTGTCGATCTACTGCCTGCTCGGCGTCATCATCGGAGCCTTGGCCGGCTACTTCGGCGGCTGGGTCGACCTCGTGATCAGTCGCATCATCGAGGTCGTCATCTGCTTCCCGACCCTCTTCCTCATCCTCGCGATCGCGGCGGTCGTCGGGAACAGCATCTACTGGATCATCTTGTCGCTCGGGCTCATCCGCTGGACCGGGCCAGCGCGCCTGATCCGCGCCGAGTTCCTCAAGGTCAAGGGCTCCGACTACGCGATCGCTGCCAAGTCGATCGGCCTCAAGCCGTCGCGCATCATCTTCCGCCACCTCGTGCCCAACTGCCTCGCGCCGGTCCTCGTCACGGCGACCTTCGGCGTGGCCGGTGCCATCTTGGTCGAGAGCTCGCTGAGCTTCCTCGGCTTCGGGGTCGTGCCGCCGATGGCCAGTTGGGGCGAAGTCGGCCAGCAAGGGCGCGCCTATGTGTCGGAGGGGCTCTGGCACCTGATCGTGCTGCCCGGGCTCGCGACCTTCATCGCGGTCACGGCCTTCAACATGGTCGGTGAGGGCGTGCGCGACGCGATGGACCCGCGCCTCAAGCGCTGAATCTGCCTTCGCAGGGCGGCGCTGGGGCAGCCGATGTCTGCTCTGGAGTCTTTTGCTGCCCGGGCCGTTTTGCGGCGCCTATCGCGTCAGCGCTGCTACCCGGCTACGCTCTTCCACCCGCGTTCAACCCGAGGCCGAACGAGGCCAGCTTATCCATCATGAAACGCCTTCTATTTGCAACCTGCCTGGCCGCCTCGAGCGTGGCCCTGCCAGTCGTCGCCCTCGCGGCGGCGCCCCAAGACGATGCAGCCCTCAGCGCCCAAGTTCAGGGCGTTGCTCAGGGAGCGACAATTGCCATCAACGGCGCGGGCCTTGACCCGCTCGAAGTCGACCGCCAGACGGTCTACCTGGTCGGTCGCCAGCTCCTCCAGCAGAAGCTCGTCGAGCTGATCGTCGAAGATCAGATGGAGCAGCAGATCAAGAGCGGCACGTCGAAGGAGACCTTCCAAGTCATCACCGACGACGTCGAAAAGCAGATCCAGAAGACCATCGAGGAGTTCGAAAAGAAGAACGTCGGCAAGTCCTTCTGGACCGAACTCGCGAAGACCGGCATCTCGAAGGAAGAGTATCTCGTCCTCCAGCGCAGCACGCTGCTCTTCGACAAGGTCTTCTTCCGCGGCATCCCGTCGGCGTGGCCCGAGATCACCAAAGAGGCGATCATCGCGAGCGGCGGAGAGAACGGGCAGGACTTCTTCCGCAAGTTCGAGGAGAACGTCAAGGAAGGCCAAGAAGTCCCCGCGCTCTGGCTGCAGATTTGCCGCCAGTGGGTCATCGCGAAGATGCAGGAGTGGTCAGACGTCAAGTATGCGTCCGATGGCCTCGACCCGTCGGTCGTGATCTCGGTCAACGGCAAGGAGTGGAAGACCGCCGAAGCTGCCCGCGCCCTCGCCCTCAAGATCAAGCCCGAGGACCGCATCCGCGCGCTGACCGACATCGCGCTGCAGACGTCCTTGCGCCAAGAGCTGCAGAAGGCCGGGCACTGGCTCAGCGACGAGCAGTTCGCGAAGGAGTTCGCGGAGTATCGCGAGCCCTACGACAAGACGCCGTTCACGGTCAAGGTGCTCGCGCTGACCTTCAAGGGCTATCCGTCCTTCGAGGTCTACAAGTCGCGCTGGCGTCTCGAGCGCTCGTATGAGCACATGATCGCCAAGGAGATCAACGACGACAGCCTCAAGGCGCACCTCGAGAAGGCCAAGGACTTCCTCGCCGACGGCCGCGCTTCGGCCAAGATCATCCGCATTCCGGCCTTCGATGATGCCAACGGCACCTGGCTCCAGAACGGCTTCGAGCTCGCGCGCGAGAAGGCCGAGCAGGTCATGGCGATGATCGAGTCCAAGGAGCTCGACTTCGACGCGGCGATGAAGGAGTACTCGAAGTGGCCCGAGCACCAGGCGGACCAGGGCACGCTGACGAA
>CALLZN010000209.1 GCA_937858895.1 uncultured bacterium
GCGCGGGGCAAGGGCGAGGCCGGCTGGGTGAGTCAGTACGGCGAGCTCTTCCAGTGGCTCGACGCTTGCGACCGCCTTCACGATCGCCGCACGACCAAGCGCCTCGAAGCCCTGCACGCGAAGCGGTCCGAGGTGCTGCCCGGTTTCTGGACGCGCATCTTCGACGCCTTCCACGCGCGCGATGGCGGTCCGCAGCTGTCGCGACGGCTCGCCGACGCGCTCACGGCTGGCACGAAGGGGAGCCGGCACGCGTCGGCCTTCGAAGAGCGGCTCGCGCTGCGCTTCCGCAGCGAGTACGGACCTGTCCTCGTCGAGAAAGCCGTCGACTTCGAGAACGTCGTCGCCGTCGTCCTCGGGCGTCGCGAACGCTTCCCGGGCTTCGAAGTCGGCGAGGAGCTGCGTCGCAGTTATCCGACGCGGGCGCACGACGACCAGCCCTATCGCTTCCTCGGCATCACGCAGTGGCGGGGACTCGACGACGACGACGCGGCGCCGACCCTCGTGCTCGGCGACGAGCTCGACTCGGACATCGACGATGCGCGGCGCTTGCACCTCGCCGACGACGAGCGTGAGATCTGGCAAGCGCGCGTCCGCAGCCGCTTGCTGCGCGAGTTCCAAGTGCGTGAAGGGGTCAACAACCTCGAGCTCTACCTCGACCCGGTCTTGACGGGGCAGGCGGGCTTTCGCGCCTTGCTGCGCGATCGTGCGGGTAAGGAGCGCTTCAGCCCCAGCTACGTCGCGGCGCGCCGTGGTCACGACGTGCGGCTGACCATCGACCACGAGGTCCAGGACCTCGTCGGGGACGCGCTCCGCGAGGCGGCCGCAGCGCTCGCGACCAAGGAGGGCCGTGAGCTCACGAGCGTGAAGGCGAGCTTCGTCCTCATCGATGCAGTGAGCGGCGCCGTGCACGCGATGAATTGGCTCCCGACGTCTTGGTACAGCGAGGCGCTGGACGTCGACATCCCCGATCGCGCGAACCCGACCTGCATCCATCGTTGGCAGCCCTCGCCAGGTTCGGTGCTCAAACCGATCTTCGCTGTCGAAGGTCTCGTGCGTGGCCTCGTAGAGGGGCACGACTTCGAAGTCTGCGCGGGTCACTATGGCCGCACATGGAATCGTGTGAGCTGTGACTGCCGCAACCGCTGGAAGCCGCAGTCGCTGCGCAAGGCGCTGAGCCACTCGTGCAACAGCTACTTCGGTCAACTCGGCGGGCGTCTCGGCTTCGAGGGGCTGCAGGCGGGCTTGCTGCGCTTCGGGCTCATCACGGGCAGCGACGAGCGCATGGCCGTGCCGGGCCTGCGCATCGACGCGTCGGGGCTGGTGCCGGGTGAGCGGCGCTCGCTCAACCAGCGTTCGATCGGCTACGGCTTCCGTGTGCCACCGATCTTGCTCGCGCGCGCTTATGCGGGGATCGGCACCGGGCGCTTACCGGCCTTGCACATCATCGACAGCGTCGATGGCAAAGCGATCGAGCGTGATCCGGCGACGCCGCTCGATGTCGACGTGAGCGTGCTCGACGCAGTAAGGGTGGGGCTCGTCGACGTTCCGCTCGCCGATGGAACGGCGCGCCGCGCGGGTCTTGGCAGTGACCGGGTCGCGGCCAAGACCGGGACGGCCGAGGTCCTCGGCAAGGCCGCCAACAACGCGAGCTTTGCCGGCTACTTGCCACACGACGCACCGCGGCTCGCGTTCTGTGTCACGTTCTGGGAGTGTCCGCCAGGGATTCACGGCGGCGATTATCCAGCGCAAGCGCTCGCGCACTTCTTGCGCGCGCTCGATCAGAGACCGGCGCTGCGCGATCGCCTCTTCGGCAGGGTGGGGCGATGAGGCTCGAGGTCGAATCGCGCTTCTTGCGCGTCCTGCAACACGCCGAGGGTTTCCCGTCGGCGAGCTTCGCGATGGCCTTGGTCGTCGCGGGTATCGGCTTGGTCTTCGTCCACTCAGCGACGCTCGGAAGCGACGAGTTCGCGGGCCAGGCGGCGAAGCAGGCCGTCGCGATCTTCGCCTCTGCCGTTGTCGCTGTCGCGATTGCTTTCGTGCCGCGGACCTTCTGGCTGCGCAACGCCTTCACGCTCTTTTGTATTGTCCTGTTGGCGCTCGCGCTCTTGCCGTGGTTCGGCGTGACGATCAACGGTGCGCGCCGCTGGTATGGCATCGGGTCAGCGACCGTGCAGCCGACCGAGTTCGCCAAGCCCATCCTCGTCCTCGCGCTCGCGCGCTGGCTACGTTTGCGCAGTCGTGGTGGTTTCGTCGAGGTCGTGCTCGTGCCGCTCTTCCTCACGTTGCTGCCGATGTACTTGACCGTGCGGCAGCCCGACCTCGGCAGCTCCTTGTCGATGTTGCCGATTCTCTTCGCGATGTCTTGGGTCGCTGGCGCCCGGGCTCTGCACCTCGTGGCGACCCTCGGTCTCGGACTCTTGGGACTCGTCTTGGTCTTGCCCTTCTTGCAGGGTTACCAACTCGAACGCATCGCGATCTGGCTCGGACAGAACGACTTGACCTCGGCCGAGCTACGGGGCGCCGGCTATCAGTTGATGCAGAGCCTCATCGCGATCGGGTCGGGGGGGATCGAAGGCGATGGTCTCTTCGAAGGGCTGCAGAACCGCTATGACTTCTTGCCGTACCGGAGCACGGACTTTCTCTTCGCGGTCATCGCCGAGGAGACGGGCTTCCGCGGCGCGTTGGCCGTGATCCTGCTCTACACGTTCTTTTCGCTCACGATCCTCGCCTGTGCCTATCGCTTGCGCGACCGCTTCGGGCGCTTGCTCGCCGCCGGCGTCGCGGCCTACTTCGCGACCCACCTCTTCATCCATGTCGGCGTTTGTACCGGCTTGCTGCCGCCGACAGGTTTGCCGCTGCCGCTCATGAGCTACGGACGCTCGTCGGTCGCGAGCGCTTGGCTGGCCATCGGCCTCGTGGGCCACGCGGCGATGAGTCGACCGCGGGACCTTTCCGACGACGCGATTCGCTAGCCCGGGCTAGTCGTCGACCGGGATCTCGCCGTCGAGGAAGTCCGAGTCGCCATCGCCGATCGGGAGCACCATGGCCCAGACCGTCGCGAGGCCTGGGAAGACGCGTGGTAGGCCGAAGGTCAAGCCGACGACGAGGAAGGCGAGGGCGATGACCGAGGCGCGGGTGCGCAGGACCTTGGCGCGAACGGAGCGCGGCTTGGTCGCAGGCACGGCAGCCGTCGTTGGACCGACGTCTGGCGCCGGCGCTTCCGGCTCTCGGCATGCGCTCTCTTGGAGCTCTGGACCGGTAGCCTCGCCGCTGGATGCAGGGTTGCGGCTCGGATCGAGGAAGGCCGACCATGAAAAGCTCCGCGCTTCTTCGGGGTCGCCTGGGAGCTGGCGGTAGTCCATGGCTGCTGCCTGCGCACGAGGTTGACGCGCAGTTTACGGCACGACCGGAGCGTGGCAAGCGTATGCGGAGAGGCGCTTGCCTGGGCCCAGGCTCAGAGCAGGTCTTCGAGTCGCGGCTGCTTCTTCGTCGTCTCCTCCTCGAAGGCCCGCTCGAACTTGGCACCCCGCCGCTCCTGGTCTTCTTCGAGCAGGGCGTCCGCGTTCTGGAGCAGGTCCTGGGGGTCGTGGTTGTCACCGAGGGAGACGATGCGGCGGCGCTCGACGTCGACGAGGACGGTCTTGGCACAGCATGGGCACTTGGCCTTGAAGCGAGGACTCATGGAGGTCGGTTTTAGCACTCCGGCATCCGTCGCAGCGAGGTGGGTCCCATGCAGCGATAAAATTTTCGGGACCTTCGGCGCCGCCGTAACGTCCTCGCGCCGCTATGCCCTTTCTCGTCGGAACAGACTTCGCGCGACTGCCCGCGCTGGCACTTCAGAACGCGCGGCGGCGCAGGCGAGGCGAGGCCAAGTCCGACATTGGCGAGAAGAGCTCTGGCACGTCATTGGACCCCGAGGCCATTTCCGGTGAGGATGGTGGGCAAAGCATGAGTCTCTTCGAGCCCACTCGCCCCGAGGATCGCCTGACCGCGGCGCGCGCGCGACCGCCTGCGGCTGCGGATGCTGGGCGACCGGCGGAAACGCGAGCGCGAGGTCCGGCGCAGCGCCCGCAGCTCCTCGAACAAGATGTCGAATGGGCTCGTGACGATGCCAAGGACCTTGTGGCCCGGGTCGTCGCCGGCGACCCGAACGCGGCCGCCGAGCTCGTCGATCGCTTCCAAGGGCGCGTCTTCCGCCTCGTGCGCCGCATGTGGGCCCGTGACCTGCAGCTCGCCGAAGATCTCGTCCAGGAGGTCTTCCTTCGTGTCTTTCGCGCGCTGCCGCGCTTCGGACTCGAATGCGCGCTCGGGGCGTGGATCCATCGCATCACCATCAATGTGTGCATCAGTGAATTGCGCCGGCGTAAGGCGCTCAAGAGAGATCGAAGCACGATGAGCCTCAGTCATGGTCTCGACGACGATGCCGATGGCTTGGGCTTCGAAGTCGCAGCCCCGACGAACATGCCGGGTGCCGAGACCGAGCGCCGCGAACTCTTCGAGGCCTGCCGCCGCGCCATCTCCGAACTCCCCGAACTCTGGCGGGTCATCCTGACGCTGCGTGACCTCGAGGGGCGAAGCTACGAGGAGATCGCTACGATCCTCGATCTGCCGACTGGAACCGTCCGCTCGCGCTTGCATCGCGCGCGCGCCCGTGTGCGCGCTCGGCTCGACGGTGAGGAGGGGGTGCGATGACGGCACCATTCGACCGCGCCTGGGACGAGGATCCGGGCTCCTGGCCCAACGAGAGCTTCCTCGATGACAGCGTCTGCTTCGACGCGAGTTCGGACGCCGCGCGGGGTGAAGTCGATCCCGCCTGGTTCCTCGACTACCTCGATGGAGTGTTGAGCCTCGACGAAGAGGCCGCCTGCGACGAGCTGCTGCTCGCGGATGCGGAGCTGGCACGGCGCTTCGATTCGTATCGCCGACGCGTCGACCTGCTGCGCGCCGTCGGAGCGGCCGAGCGCCGGGTCGATGGTGGCGCCACCTTACGCGCGCGCATCTTGGCAGACGCGCGGAAGCAGATCCCGACCAAGCGCTTGGCCCATGCTCGCCTGGCTTGGATTTCGTCGACGTTCTTGGCGGCGGCGAGCCTCGCGGTCTTCTTCTCGCTCGACACTCGAAAGTCCGACGTCGCCTCGCCTGAGACCCAAGCAAAGGCGCCAGCCGAGGGGGCCTTCGGCGACGAGCTGGAAGTCCCGGTCGAAGACCGCGACTTCGAGAAGCGCTCGCGTCGTGCCGACGGCAGCATTGCCGGCGGAGAGGGTGAGCAGCACCCCCTGAAGAAAGCGAGCAAGGTAAGCGCGGAGGACCAAGACCAAGAAGAGAGCGAAGTCGTCGCCGGGGTCTCCGTGGAAGCGGAACGCTCCAAGGGCGACGAAGCCCTGAGCGAAGCCTCGCCCAAGCTCTTGCGGCTCGGGCGCGAAGCGCTGGACCCAGCCCCACGCCAAGGTCCGCCGCAGCCCGACGGCAGCTTCTTCGATACCCTGCGCATTCTGAGGCTCGCGAATCAGCACCAAGACGAGGCTGCAGACAGCACGGCCGCGCCGGCGCCTTCGAGCGAGGCCAAAGACAAGGCGAGTCTGTCTGAGGAAGTAGGAACGCCGATCGACGCTCCGGCCTTGGGTCGCCGCAGCGTCGGAAAAGCCGTCCAGGCCGACAAGCACGACGGGCGCGACAAGCACGACG
>CALLZN010000210.1 GCA_937858895.1 uncultured bacterium
CTCGACGGCATGCGCGTCGTGATCCGCAACCTGGCTGCTCTGCACGTGGACCCGAAGACGGGGCTCTGCGTCGACCGGGCGGACCTCGATGCGGCGACTTCGGCCGAAGGGCGCGGCCAGCGCGTGTTCGCGGATTCGCTCGGCGAGTTGCTTTCGGCGCTCGCTGTGGCTGTCGAAGCGCGGCCCGACCTCACGGAGTTCCGACCCTTCCTCGCGACGCAAGCCGAGCTCGCGCTGCGCTACTTGGTCGCCGATGGCTCGGTCTACGAGAGCTTCGATGTCGCCGCTTCGCGGCCGTCGAATGTGCACGCCGAGCTCGGCGCGACGGCTGCGCTCTGCGCGGGTCTCTTCGACGCCGGCAGAGTTCTCGGCGACGCCGCGCTGACCGAGGGCGCGCAGAAGATCGCGCAACGCCTCGTCGATGCCTTCACGATCCTCGATGAACCGCGCTTCTATCCGGGCTCGCCGGCCGCGAGTCTCACGCCCGAGAGCTTCGGACGCATCCTCGCGGCCCTGCGTTCGTGGCGGCATGCAGGCAGCACGGACGCCGGTCGTCACTGGCGCCGAGTCTGGGAGCGCTATGCGTCGCTCCTCGTGCTCGCCGAATGGGGGAGCTCAGGCGAGACCTTTGGCGACGGCGATGCCGACAGTGATCGCGATGGCATCCCCGAGGTCGGCAGCGGCGGCTTGCCGCCGCTCTTCGCGCCGCTGCTCGAGAACAACCCGATGCGTCGCGGCATCGGTTTGCCCGAGCGGGCTCTGCACTACAGCCGCGACGTGCTGCCGATCTTGCTCGTCCACTGCAGTGAGTGCCACAGCGGCGCCGCGCAGCTCGGCCAGTTCCGCCTCGATAGCTATGGCGATCTCTTCCGTGGTGGCCAGTGGCGCGCTCAAACGACGAGCATCGTGCCCTTCGACGCCGAGGCGAGCTTCTTCTATCGCAAGGCCGTCGATCGGCCGCCAGCCTTCGGGTCTGAGATGCCCGAAGCGCGCCCGCCGCTGTCGCGCAGCTCCAAGGAGCTGATCCGCCGCTGGATCGCTGCTGGAGCTGTCCGCGATTGAGGGATGCACCGCGCAGTGGCGAGCGCCTCGCTGCGTTCCTGCTCTTCTTCGTTGTCGCGTCGCTCTCGCTGGCGCTGGTGCACGTCGATGGTCGGCCGAGCTTCAAGGCCGATGACTTTCCGACGATCGCCTATGCGTCGTCGTGGCGGAATGTCGCCGCCGACATCTACGGGCCGCAGTATGGCCTCGACTTCTTTGCGTTCTGGCGGCCGCTGATCACGACGAGTCTCGCCGTCGACCAGCGGCTCTTCGGCCTCGAGCCGCTCGGCTTCTTGGTCATGAACGGCTGCGCGTTCGCGTTGAGCGCCTTCTTGCTGTGGACCTTGCTGCGCTTGCTGGTCCCCGAGCGCCCGAGCTTCGCCTGGACAAGCGCGACGCTTTGGCTTCTGCATCCCTCGCCGGTCGTCTCGCTGTCGTGGGTCGTCGGCCGGGTGGACACGCACTCGGTGCTCTTCATCCTCTTGGCCGCGGTCCTCCATCTGCGCCATCGACGTGGTGCAGCGGCGTGGCCGGTCGTGGTCGCGGTCGTCGCGGCCTTGGCGACCAAGGAGTCGGCGATCGGGTTGCCCTTCTTCTTGGTCGGCATCGACCTGCTCGATCGGCATGCGACGCTCGCGCGGGGCATCGTGGTCTTTGGGCGAGCCGTGCCGGGCCTCGTGCACGTCTTGGTCACGCTGCCGCTTTACTTCTTGGTGCGCTACGTGCTCCTCGGCGACGTGCTCGGCGGCTACGGCTTCTTGCGGGCCCAAGGCCTCGACGCCTTCGCGGTCTTCGACGGGCTCCGGCAGACGCTTGGTCTGTCCATCGTGCCAGGCTTGCCGCGCGGAATGCGGGACCTGGTCGTCATCGGGCTCCTCGTCTTCGTGGGGCTCTTCGCGCTCTTCGGGCCCGGGGCGAAGCGCGGGCTGCGCGCGCGTCGCGCTGTTGGCGTCGTCGTGCTCAGCGCGGGCGTCTTTGCGCCCCTCGCCCAGCTGCTGCCGTCGATGCGCGACCCGTCGCAGCAGCGCTACGCCTACTTCGCGAGCCTGTGGGCTCTGACCGCATGGACGGGCTTCGTGACTTTCATCTGCGGGCGTGGCCGAGGGTTGCGGCGTGTCGGCATCGTCGTGGCTTTGCTGCCGCTCGTTCTCTTGCTCCCTGAGCGCTTTCATGAGATGCGACGCATGTCGCGTCACGATGCCTTCGTGCGGAGCGTGCAGACCGCGGTAGACGGCGTCGCCGCGAGCCTACCTGCGGGGCCTTCGAGTGTCGTGATCGCTGGCGCCGCCGAGCGCGCGAACCATCCGCAGCGCTTGCTCTGGGGGCTTGGCTCCATGCACGCACAGCCCTTCCGCGAGGACAACGTCGCTGTCGTGTCGCTGCGCAAGCTCGTGCCGTTTGCGAGTGAAGTCGACGCCGCGCTCGCCGCCGCGGGCCTTGGTTCTTACGTGGTCATCGGCAGCGACGAGCGCGCGACGATCGAGCCTGCCGTCAGCCTGCGACGCAGCGAGGCGCGGCGACGCGGCTTCGACGTGGAGCTCGTTGCGGACGACTGGGCACGTCTCGTCGCCGGAAGCGAGGCCATCGGCTTCGAAGCCGCGGACGATGTGCGCGAGGTGGCGGTCTTGACGACGGTCGGCTCGGCGCGCTTGCGCGTGCAGCCGCGCGACGGCGTGCTGCTGCTGCGGGAGCTCTTCGGGGCCAACCTGGCCTGGGAGCTGCCTGGCAGTTCGGCAACGCCGCTCCTCTATCTGCTGCCGAATCCACTCGACCTCGACCCCCTCGTGCCGATCGACTTCGTCTGGCGCGAAGGGGAGGAGGTCAAGGTCGGGCGGCTGCGCTGCGCGCGTAGCTTCACGAAGCGCGTGATCCGCGAACTGCGCGCCGTCCTGCGCTGACGGTGCTTCAGCTGGCTTTGCGCTCTTCGTTGTGAGTCTTGCTTTCGACCTCGGCTGCGCGCTGGTGGCCGCTCGAGTCTAGCCCTGAAATAAGCGCTCCGATCCGCGAGATCGCTGCGCTGCGCACGAGAGCACCGCGCTCACGGCCGTGCTCGGCGTCCCGAATCCTCACGTGGCTACGGCCACGCTCCGGTTCGGAACGCCTGTGCGCGGCCACGCCCACGGCACTCTCGCGCGCTCTCGCGAACCGGAGCGCTTACTTCAGGTCTAGCTTGACCTTGCAGACGCTCTTCGTCGGCACAAGACGAGCGATGATGAGGCCCACGAGCAAGCCGATGATCGGCGCTTGTTGCCAGTCGAGGTAGACGCGAAGGCCAATGCCGATGATGACAGTGAGGATCACGACCGCGATCCGCAGCGGGGAGTTGAGGGTTCAGAGCATGCACATATATGGGGCCAAGCCTGTGGCCTGCGCAAGCGTCGGATGAGCTGCCGCGGATGCAGTCGGCGCGAGTGCCTGTCTTCGACCGACGCTGTGCGTGCTTATGATGCGGCGCTCATGGTCGTTCCCAGGTCCAAGCTCCGCTGCGTGTTGGCCATCCTCGCGTTCCTCGCTGGCGGTGCTCGTGGTGCCAGCGGCGCCGTGGCGCAGGCCGTTGGTCCAGCCCCGCGGCAGGCAGCGCCACAGCGTGACCAGGCTCATGTCTTCGGGCTCGCGAGTGATGCGCCGTTGCGCGACTACAGCATCGTGCGCGACGAAGAGCGCATCGTCGCCGTCGACCTGCGCGCCGAGCTACCCGGTGTCACCGCCGAGTCGCTGCGGGTGCCGTTCGCCGACGCGCCCCGGCGGCTGCGCGTCCTCGTCGCCGCTCATGCAGCTGCAAGCGTAGTCGTCGCCGGCGGTGTGCGCGCTGGCCTCAGCCTCGTCATCCTCGGGCCGCGAGGGCGTTCGTCGATCGTCTTGCCCGAAGCGCGCTTGCTCGCGGGCTTCGAGGCCCCGCTCCTCGATGCCACCGGCAGCGTGCTCCTGCTCGTCTATCGTGACGGAACGGGTCTGCAGTTGCGCGCTTTCCACTTGACGCGACCAGAAGCCAGGATCTTGCTCGCGCGGCGCATCGAGGGCGTGCCCGACAGCTTCGTCGCCGAGGCGCTGCCTGGCGACCCGCGTGTGCGCATTCGCCTCGGCAAGGTCGCGACGCGCGCGCCCGGCGCCGTGGCCGTGACCGAAGCCGTCGGGCGCGCACCGACCTTCTTCCATCCGCTCTATGCGCTGCCCTTGCCTGACCGTCTGCACCTCGACCATGGCGCCCTCGAGGCGGCGCTGCCGGGTGGGCCGGCGCGCGGGAGCGCTGTGTTCTCGTGCACGAATCCAGGCTCGCTGCCGCTGCGCGTGCGCTTTCGGAGCCGCAGCGCCAAGGGCGTGCGCATCGCGGTCGAGCCGGCCAGTGCGTCGATCGCGGCAGGCGGCGCGCAGCGCTTCGAGACGACGATCGAAGTCGACGCCGGCGTGGCAGCTTACGACGGCGTGCTCGAGGGGCTCTGCCTCTATGACGAGGGGGATGCGCTCTTCGAAGTTCGTGTCAGCGCGCGGCGCGCGCCGCCCAAGGATCGCGAGGCGCCGCGCGTCGATCGGCTGCGCATCGAAACCCTCCTGCTCAAGGGGAGGCAAGTGCGCGTCACGGGTCAGAGCGGCGCCATCGTCGACGAGAGCGGACCGTGCACGATCGGCGCGATCGGCAGCGAGGCCACGATGGTCAGCCCGAATGGGTCCTTTGTCGTCGAGTTCCCGCTCGCCGGCGATGGCCGGGTGCGCGTTCAAGCGCGCGACGCGGTCGGCAACAAGTCTGAAGTCATCGACCTGGGGGAGCTCGCCGATCGCCAGGCTCCGATCCTCGACTTGACCAAGATCGCGATCAGCGACTTCATCGAAGGTAGCTGCACCATCATCGGCGCGCCCGCTTCGTGTGTCGACGACACGCCACCCCTGCGCGTGCGTCTCGCCATTGGCGCGAGTCGCCGCGAAGTGCTCGTTCTCGTGCGCGATGACGGCTCCTTCGAGCAACGCATCGAGGCCAGCCCCGGCGACACGGTGACCATGGTCGCCCAGGACGGCGCTCAGCCGCTCAACCGCAGCGCGGAGGTCGTGCTCGGCCGCGTGCGGCCCTACCTCGAGGAAGTCTCGAGTGCTTTCCGCTTGGTCGGTCCGCCGCAGGCGTCTTTCCGGGCGGAGTGCTTTGGCCCAGCCTCGGGCGACGACGAGCCGGCCCCTTCGCTGCGCGTGCTACGCGGTCGCTTCGACGGCAACGGCTTTGCATTGCTGCGCCGCAGCTCGCTTGCTGGCGCCGTCGAGGTCAGGGTCGGCATCGAGCTCTTCGAGAGTCGGCGCCTTGTCAACGCGCGCTTGGCGATTCCGCAGCGTTGACCGGCTGCGGGTGAAATTTGTTTGAAGGCCGCCGCAGGCGTTTTGCGCTTGTCCTCCTCATGAGCCTTCCTCCCCGATCTTCTCGGTTCCTGCTCTTCGCGGCCATGACTCTCATCGTGGCGACGGCAGCGGACCTGTCTGCGCAATCCTGTGTCTACCTGCCGGCGAACCAGCCGGGCTCCGGCGCTTCGAGCACCGTGCCCTTCGGGTCGTCGACTGCTGACAATCACTTCGTGCAGTACATCGTGCCCCAGTCGGTGCTCGGAAACACGAAGCGTGAGATCCTCGGCATCGCTTTCGCGCCGGCAGCCTCGGCTCTTCGAGAAATCAATGAGTTGACCATTACGCTGCGGCAAACCCCGAAGAACACATTGACAACAGATCGGCTCGGTGCCGTCGTTGGCTTCTCGTCGACCGCGCAGTACGGCCGTGTGCACTGGCCCGTGCAGGGGAATCAGTGGAATCGCTTGCCGATTCGCTATCCCTATGATCCTGTCAATGGCAACCTGCTGATCGAGATTTGGTGTGTGGGTGCCAAGGCGCAAGGGGCTGGTGATCTCGGTTTCCGCCAAGATGCAGCGACCCAGGTTTTGACGGCAAGTGGGTGGGGTTTCCAGCCGCCGCGCCAGTGCACGCTCGGCATGGGGGCGCCGCGCGTCGAAGTCTGCTTCGATGCCGCCTTCTTCACGGTCTTCTCGGACTCGGCTTGTGTAGGCAGCAACCAGAAGATGCCGCAGATCAGCTTCACGGGTTCGTCGAGACTCGGTCAGACGGCGAACGTCGATCTCGCTGGCGCTAGCGGCGCGTCCGGCCTCGCCGTCCTCATCTGGGGCTTTCGCCACCTGGCCGGTGTCGGTGTCGACCTCACGGCGGCCGGCGCGCCGGGTTGCTTTCTGCGCATGCGCATCGACTTCGTCTTCGGTTTCGCGACGACGAATGGTGCGGCTCGCGCGCCGATCCCGATCCCGAACAGCTCGAGCTTGATCGGTATCGACCCGCTCGGCTGCCAGTGGTTCACCTTCGATCCAACGGCCAACGCGCTGCAGTTCGTCAGTTCGAACTGGGGCTTCGTCAACATCGGTTCGTGACCTGGGCGCGCACGCGCGCCACTACGTTCAGGCGAGCACGGCGTGAATCACTTCGCCGGCGACATCGGTCAAGCGGATGTCGCGCCCTGAGTGGCGATACGTCAAGCGCTCGTGGTCGATGCCGAGCAGGTGCAGCATGGTCGCGTGCAGGTCGTGGATCGTGACGCGGTCCTGCACGGCCTTGTAACCGTAGTCGTCGGTTGCGCCGTGGACCGTGCCGCCCCGGATGCCGGCGCCGGCGAGCCACATCGAGAAGCCGTAGGGGTTGTGGTCGCGGCCGTTCTTGCCTTGCGCGAAGGGAGTGCGGCCGAACTCGCCCGACCAGACGACGAGGGTCTCGTCGAGGAGGCCGCGGCGCTCGAGGTCGACGAGGAGCGCCGCGATCGGTTGATCGACGGCGCGCGCGTTGGCCGCGTGTCCTTCCAACAAGCGGCTGTGTTGGTCCCAGCGGTCGAAGCCGCAGTCTGGGCAGGTCAACTCGACGAAGCGCACGCCGCGCTCGACGAGGCGTCGGGCGAGCAAGCACTGCCGCGCGTAGACGCGCGTCTTGTCGTAGGGGGCCTCGAAGCCGTAGAGCTTGCGCACGGCCTCGGGCTCGTCTTCGACGCGTGCGAGCTCGGGTACCGCGACCTGCATGCGTGCCGCGAGCTCGTAGTTGTGGATCGCGGCGTCGAGGGCGTCGACGCGCCCCGTGCGCTCGACGAGGCGCGCGTCGAGGCGCTGCAAGAGAGCGAGGCGCTTGCTCTGTGCTGCCAGGTCGATCTTGGCCGGGTCGATGTTGGCGATCGGCATCTTGGCGGGGCGCAGGATCGAGGCCTGGTAGCTCGCAGGTAAAAAGCCACTCAAGAAATTGTCGATGCCGCCCGGCGGGATGAGGCCGCCGTGCAAGACGACGTAGCCCGGGAGCTGCGCGTTCTCGCTGCCGAGCCCGTAGCCGACCCAAGCGCCCATGCTCGGCCGTCCTTGGAGGCCGTGACCCGTGTGCAAAAAATAATTGGCGTTCGTGTGCTCCGGGAAGTCAGCGGTCATCGAGCGAATGACGGCGAGCTTGTCGACGCAGCGCGCGATGTAGGGGAAGAGCTCACTGACTTCGATGCCGCACTCCCCGTGCTTCGCGAAGGACCACGGCGACGGCAGCGTGTTGCCAATATCGTCGAACTGCGTTGGCTCCATCGCGAGCGGGAAGGGTTTACCCGCGTCGCGCTCGAGCAGCGGCTTGGGATCCCAGGTGTCAACCTGGGAAGGCCCGCCGTCCATATAAAGAAAAATGACATTCTTGGCTCGTGGCGCGTGGTGGAGGCGCGCCTCGCGTTGGCTCGCTGCTGTGCGCGCGAACCTTGGCAACATGAGGCTCGTCAGCGCGACGCCGCCAAATCCACAGGATGCCCGCGCGAGCAAGTCGCGCCGCGTGAGCGAGGTCAGCGGATCCATGCGAATTCCTTCATGTTGAAGAGCACGTGCGCGAGGGCCTCGAGCGAGCTGTCTTCTACGAGGGCGAGACAGTCCGCGACTTCGTCGTCTTGCGCGGGGCGGCCGAGGGCGTCCTCGAACATGCGTTCAACGCGCGCGCGTTGCACGCCCTCGCCGTCGCCGCCGATCTCGCGCGTAATGCGTTCTGCAAAAACGCGCGCCTGGTCGTGCACGAAAGGATCGTTCAAGAGCGCAAGCGCCTGCGCGGGCACGTTCGACTGCGTGCGCCGCCCGAAGGTGCTGAAGGGACTCGGTCGATCGAAGGCCAAGAAAAAGGGATCCAAGAAGTTGCGCCGTACTTCGAGCCAGATGCTGCGACGTCCTGCGCCGTCGAGCGGGCCCGACTTGCCGGGCCGCCCGCGTCCATCCATGAAGGGCGTCAAGTGAGTCGCGACCCCGGGCCCGAAGGCCGTGAGGTCGAGGCGGCCGGAGACCGCGAGCATGGCGTCGCGAATCGCTTCCCCCGTGAGGCGCCGCAGCGGCATCGTGTGCAGCAGTCGGTTGTCGGGGTCGACTTCGCCGCAGCGCGCCGCGACTTCGTCGTGCGGCCGCGAACTCATGCGATAGGTTTCGCTGAGGACGATGCGCCGGATCGTGCGGCGCAGCGACCAAGCGTCTTCGTCGACGAAGCGACGCGCGAGCCAGTCGAGGAGCTCCGGGTGCGACGGTGCTTCGCCGAGCACGCCGAAGTTGTCGGTCGTCGGGACGATGCCCTGCCCAAAGAGCCAGTGCCAGATGCGGTTGACGAGGACGCGAGCGGTCAACGGGTTGTCGCGCGAAGCGATGGCCGCGGCCAGCGCGAGGCGGCCGCTGCCGCCACGGCTGCGCTCCTCGCGCATCGTGACGGCGCATTGCTCGGTCGCGAGCGCCTCGAGGAAGCGCGCCTCGACCCGCGCGCCGAGGAAGCGCGCGTCGCCGCGCACATGAACGTGGTGGTCGACCGGACCCTCGTCGATGAGGGCGGGCGCGAAGGACGGGATCGCGACCTTCGCTTCGCTGGCTTCGTACTGTGCCCGCTCGACTTCGAGGGTGCCGAGCAAGAGGCCGTGCCGACCGAGCCAGTCGAGCCATTCGATGGCTGCGTCGTCGAGGCTGAGTCTTGCTTCATCCGCGGCGCGGAACTGCGCGACGGCTCTTTTCACCGCTTGCGTCCGTGGCGTCGGCGGTCCTGTTGTCAGCGGCGGCCGCGAAGCGCGGGGGCGCGCCGTCGTCGGACAGCACGATGGCTTCGACGTGTAGGTAGCCGCGCTCGTCGTAGGTTCGCCGGAAGGGATCGGCCGGATCGTGCACCGGCTGGTCGAGGAACTCGAAGGCGACGCGCAACCCGCGTTGTTTCTGCGCGTCGATGCGGTACCAGCGCGGCGCCTCGTTCGTCACGTGCAGCTTGAAGTGACCCCAGATCGGGTTGCGCAGCAGCGGGAAGCCTTCGGGCACGAGGTTGATGCGGCTGTCGCGGCCACGCGCGCGGATGTGGAGGAAGCGCTTGTCTAGGACGAAGGACCGCGAGTAGAGGCCGCCGACGGCGCGCGCGCTGCGCGCCGCTGTCGACGCGCCATCGCTCGCCGAGAAGCGTAGGCGCAGGCGCGGTCCACGCGCATCGACGCTCAACACGCCGCGTCCTGTCGGCTGCACGCCAAAGGCCGTGCCCGTTTGGCGCCACGCAGCAAAACTCTCGGGCGAAGCCGCGGTGAAGTCCGCGAAGACGTCGTCACCTGCACGCTGGGCTATCCGCGCGGGTGAGCGCGCGAGTGTTGGCGCCGGGAGCTTGCCCGGGCGGTCGGCGAGGGCCGCTACGAAGGCTTTGAGCTCCTGGCTGTCGAGCTGATTTTCGGCGGCGACGCCGGCGATGCAGGCTGCTCGGTCTTGCTCGACGAGCTTGGCGACTTCTTCGGGCTTCGGCTTCTTGGCGGCGCTGCTTCCGGCGCCGTCTTTGGAGCTCTTCTGCTGCGCAGCCGCCTCGGCTTCGCGCTTGGCCTTCGCTGCGCTCGCGCGCGCCTGCGCAAGCTCTGCGGCGCGCAGGGACTCGGGCACTTCGCTCGCGCGCGCCGCAAAGCTGTCGAGGGCCTTGGTCACGATGCGCGCGCGCACGTCCTCGAGCTCTTGGAGCAGCGCTTCGTCGGCCTCGCTCGCTGCGCGCACCGGCACCTGCGCGTAGCGCGAACTCTCGACGACGCCGAAGAGGGCGTAGTAGTCCTCGGTCGAGATCGCGTCGAACTTGTGGTCGTGGCAGCGCGCGCAGGCGAGCGTCACGCCCAGGAAGGCCTTCGACACAACGTCGAGCTGGTTGTCGACGCGGTCGGCTTGGTGCTTACGCACGTCGACCGGCGAATGCGTTTGGTCACCGAGCCACCAATGCCCAGTCGCGACGATGGCGTCGTTGATCCCGGTCGCCTTGTCGACGCGCGGTTCGATGAGGTCGCCGGCGATGTGCTCGACGATGAAGCGGTCGTAGCTCACGTCATCGCGGATCGCGCGCACGACGTAGTCGCGGTACTGCCAGGCATTCGGGATCGCGAAGTCGAACTCGTGGCCGAAGGTCTCGGCGTAGCGGAAGAGGTCGAGGAAGTGGCGGGCGAAGTGCTCCGCGTGGCGCGGCGACGCGAGCAAGCGGTCGACGACGCGGGCGTCGGCGTCGGGGCTCTCGTCCGCGACATAAGCCGCGAGCTCGTCGCGCGTCGGCGGAAGGCCCGTCAAGTCGAAGCTCACACGACGCAACCAGGTGCGGCGATCGGCCGGCCCCGCCCGCCGCGGGCCCGCGTCCGCGAGGGCGCGGTCGAGGAAGGCGTCGATCCCGGAGCTCTGCC
>CALLZN010000211.1 GCA_937858895.1 uncultured bacterium
CGTGTTACCTATGTCCCCGGACAAAAGTGTTACCCATGTGCCGGGTTGCACCGAGGCCCGCAAGCCGTGTCGTGTGCTCGAGTCGGTCACTTATCGTAGTATTGATTCTGCTGTTACAGTCATTGATGGCGTTCCGATTGGATTGACGCGGTATGTCGGTGTGCCCCAGAACGGTGTCGCATCGATCGAGTGTGATGGCTACGTAGCCGCTGTGGTGGACCATAGTCAGCCTCATGCATGCCTATATCCCGGAGCATTCGTGCGCGGCCAGTTGGAGCGTAAGGTCGGCGCTGTGCTGCCCTGTGATCTTGCCGTAACTGGCAGCAGTGTTATGCAGCGAGCCACGACGGACGAGAACGGGTTCTTTGAATGTGGGCCGGTTCCTATCGGAAGGATTCACATATCTCTTGTCAAGAAAGACAGCTACATCTTGCGGGACGATGCAAACGTCAATTTGCCGGCCGGGCCCGTTTGGAACTTGGGCTTGCTACGTGTGAATGTGCTGGGTTCGGTAGCTGTCCAGATCACGCGTGGTAATGGCAGTCGTGTCTTTGGCAAGTTTTACTGGCGGGAGCAAGATGCGCTAGCGGACGCGCTTTGGCCGACATTGGACATGCCACTTGGAGATGATGGAGTAGCGGACTTTGTAGGCATACGGCTCGATGATGTGCCATTGTGTCACCTTTGGGTGGACGATGGTCGAATCATGGACAGTCTGCAATTGCCAGCTTCGGCGAAGGCGCGTGCTCCTGTGCCGATGACGATGAAGGAGCCTGGCGTTGTGCGCGTGACGGGACTCGACGGCGGACAGGATCGAAAGCTACGAATTGTGACCTTGCCAGCGGCTTTCGAATTTGGCAAGACGATTGGCATGGCAGTGGACGCTCGTGGAAACACGATGATCCGCAGTCGTTATCAAGAGTGTCGTATTAGTGGGGACACGATCATTGATCGGGTGTGGCCCGAGGCGACGAATATCGCAGTAGTTGACGATGAGGGATTCGTCGTGGACGTTGTTCAGGTGCAAGTTCCGCCGGCCGGGCTGTGTGTCGCGCGGTTTGACCCCATGATGTGGCATCGAGTGACGGTGCGCAACCAAAGGCAGGTGTCTAGCAGGATTGGTGTCGTTGGGGACTGGGGTGTTTTCTATCGGACGGTGCAATCGCGGGATGAGGTGCAATTCCGTTGGCGTCACGGTGTGAAGTTGACCTTGCTGTCGGATGCAGGGTTCAACAGGCGCGATCTCCTCGAGGGTGGAACCATCGAGCTACACGATGGTGAATGAGGTGGTTGGTGAATGAGGTGGTTCGGTGGTTTGGATGTCCTGCGGCGCAATTGCGTAGCAGGTTGGCCGGCCGGAATTATCCGACGGTATTGCGCCACTCCGTGACACGTCCGCCGTTGGTGCTGGTGCTTGCCAGTCAGCGCCGCGCCGTCCCGTGCTCCCTGCGCACCAGGCGTTCGAGGCGTCGCGGGTAGTCGGTGAGGATGCCGTCGACGCCGAGGCGCAGCAGGCGCTTGTGTTCGCCGCGCGCGTTGATGGTCCATGAGATGAGGCGCTCGACCGGCGCGTCTTTCTTGCCTTCGTGGGCGCGCAGGGCGGCGACGTCCCTTTCGATGATGGACTCGTAGAGACGCCATGCCCCGAAGGTCAGGGCCGGGCGGCCGATGCTCGCGATGGCGTTGGCCTCTTGGACCGCGGCTCGAACGCCGCTGAAGCGCTCCTCGTCGACGACGATGCCGGGTGCGATCTCGATGTCCCACGAGAATGCGTGGCGCGGTGCGTGCGGCTTCATCGCGCGCAGGATGTTCTTGTGTGGCGTCATGAAGACACAAGCGAAGCGCGGCGCGAACTCGTCGATCAGCGCGGTGCAACGCTTGACGAAGGGCTCGGCGAGCTCCTCGCAGTCGGGCGGGATCTTCACGTCGAGGAAGACCGCGGCGAGGCGCTCTTCGCGCACCGCCCATTCGAAGAAGTCGCGCAGCGTGGGTATCTGCGCCTCGACGGCCTTGCGGAAGAAGAAGAAGAGCGAGCGCTGATATCCATAGTGCGCGCGCAGCTCATCGAGGCTGAGCTCGTGCGCCCGTCGACGAGCTGCGCTCCAATACTTGGGCGCGCGCGGCAAGAACTTGCCCCCCTCGAGGCCAAGCTGACGCGCGAGCGAGACCACGTCGTTCGGATCCCAGTCGTGCCAAAGAACGATGACGCCGTCCTTGGTCATCGACAGGTCGATCTCGACGGCGTTGGCTCCGTCCAGAATCGCTTGCTGCATGGCGGGCAGCGTGTTCTCGACGCGCTTGCGCGGCGCGCCGCGGTGGCCGACGACGAGGAAGGGCTTGTCGCGGCGCTCGGCGACGGCCGCTGCGGGCGTCTTCGTCAGCAGGCGGTCGACGGCGGCGATCGACGCGCGCGCGCCGCGGCGCAGCGCGTGGAAGCCGCGCGCGAGCGTCGCTTCGGTTCCACGCTGGACGCTCGCGCACGCGCTCGCGGCCTTGGCAGCGACGCTCGCGCGTTCGCGACGAAGGCGCTCGGCTTCGAGCAAGCGGCGGTGACGCAGGGCGGCGCGGACCTTGATCTCGGGGGCAGGCATGTCGACGAGGATACGGCGTCGACGCGCTCGCTTCGCTATCATGCTGCGCCTCAGTGCCTCGAGGAGAGCATGGATCGAGAACAGTGGAAGCGTGAGGTCTACGACAAGGCGGCGCAGCGACATGGTCAGCGTCGCGAGCGCTTCTTGACGGCGTCGGGTCTCGAGCTCGACCCGATTTACGGCGATGGTCCCGGCCTGCCCGCGGTCGCGCCCTTCACGCGCGGCGTGCAGCCGACGATGTATCGCGGTCGCTTCTGGACGATGCGGCAGTACTCGGGCTTCGGCTCGGCGCGCCAGACCAACGAACGCTTTCGCTACTTGCTCGCGCAAGGTCAAACGGGGCTCTCGGTGGCCTTCGACCTGCCGACGCAGATGGGCTACGAGTCGGACCACGACCTCGCGCGGCCCGAGGTCGGCAAGGTCGGCGTGCCGATCAACTCCCTGCTCGACATGGAGCGGCTCTTCGCCGACATCCCGCTCGATGCGGTGTCGACGTCGATGACGATCAATGCGACCGCGCCCATCCTGCTGGCGCTCTACGTCGCGGCGGCGCGGCGCCAAGGCGTCGACCACCGGGCCGTGCGCGGGACGATCCAGAACGACATCCTCAAAGAGTATGCAGCGCGCGGGACCTATCGCTTCGACCTGCCGGGTAGCATGCGGCTCATCACGGATGTCTTTGCATGGGCGGCGAGCGAAGTTCCGCAGTGGAATACGATCTCGATCTCGGGCTACCACATCCGTGAAGCGGGTTCGACCGCGGCGCAAGAGCTGGCCTTCACGCTCGCGAACGGCCTCGCCTATGTGCGCGCGGCCGTCGACAAGGGGCTCGATCCGAATCACTTTGGCAAGCGCCTGTCGTTCTTCTTCAACAGCCACAATGACTTCTTCGAGGAGGTCGCCAAGTTCCGCGCGGCGCGACGCATGTGGGCGCGACTGCTCGGCGAGCGCTTCGGCGTGAGCGACGAGAAGGCGCTCATGCTGCGCTTCCACACGCAGACGGCTGGTTCGACGTTGACCAGTCAGCAGCCGACCAACAACGTCGCGCGCGTCACGATGCAAGCCCTCGCCGCGGTCCTCGGCGGGACCCAGAGCCTGCACACGAACTCGATGGACGAGGCCCTCGGGCTGCCGACCGAGGCCGCCGTGCGCACGGCGCTGCGGACGCAGCAGATCATCGCGCACGAGAGCGGCGTCGCCGATGTGATCGACCCGCTCGGTGGTGCGCCCTTCATCGAGGACCTCACGGATCGGCTCGAGGCGGCGGCCCTCGAGCTCATCGCCAAGATCGACGAGATGGGCGGGGCCGAACGCGCGATCCAGATGGGCTTCTACCAAGACGAGATCCATCGTTCGGCGATGGCATGGCAGCGGGCGGTCGAGGCCGGGACGACGGTCGTCGTCGGCGTCAACCGCTTCGAGACCGAGGAAGCGCCCTTCGAGGTCTTTCGGGTCGATGAGGCGATGCAGCGCGAAACCCTTGCCGACCTCGATGCCTGTCGACAGCAGCGCGACGAGGCGAGGGTTCAAAGTGCCCTCGAAGCGATCGAAGCGGCGGCCCGATCGACGAGCAACACGATGCCGGCCATCCTCGAAGCCGTGGAGGCGTACGCGACGGTCGGCCAGATCTGCGACCGGCTCGAACGCGTCTTCGGCCGCTACCGCCCCGGCACGTCCTTTTGACGGCGGCGGCGTCGCGGACCATCATTTGGGCTTCCACGAGCAAAGCAT
>CALLZN010000212.1 GCA_937858895.1 uncultured bacterium
CTCGTCTTCGTCGCGGCGATACAGACCTATCCCGTGCTCGGCATCATCGCGGTCGCGGGGCTCGTCTTCACGGCCGCCTATATGTTGCGCGTCTTCGGCAAGGCCATGCTCGGCCCGCGTAACGACAAGTGGAAGCACCTCGTCGACGCGAGCGGCTTTGCGGTCCTGCCGCGGGCCATCCTCGTTGCAACGCTCTTGTTCTTCGGCTTCTTTCCCAACTTCATCCTCGACCTGATTCGCGCGTCGGCGGGAGCCAAGTGATGGGTTCGCTCGAGCTTTTCCTCCCCGAAGCGACGGTCCTGGTCGGCGCGCTCGTGGCCTTCGTGCTCGCGATCCTGCGCGTGCCGCAGCGTATCGCCTGGGGTGCGGCGACGGTCTTTGGCATCGCCTCGGTCGTCATGACGGCGGTCTACCTGAACGCGAGCGGCGAACCGTTCTTCGCTGGCATCTACCGCGTCGATGCGCTTTCGCAGCTCCTCAAGCTCGGGATCACGGGCAGCCTTGCTTTGACCTTGCTCGTAGGGCGCG
Organism: uncultured bacterium; assembly: GCA_937858895.1. Classification (GTDB taxonomy): domain Bacteria; phylum Planctomycetota; class UBA1135; order UBA1135; genus JACKHW01. Next base: position 529 of record CALLZN010000212.1, read on the forward strand.
ACCTCGCGAGCTTTCGGGTGAGCACGCGAGTCGACGTGCCGATCTTCTTGTTCTTCGCGACCCTCGGGATGATGGCGCTCGTGAGCGCGACCGAGCTGCTCACGCTCTACGTCTCGCTCGAGCTGTCGGCCTACGCGCTCTACGTGATCGCCGCCTTGCAGCGACGCGAACGCATGGGAAGCGAGGTTGCCGCCAAGTACGTGCTCTACGGCGCGGCAGCTTCGGCTATCTCGCTCTATGGCATCTCGCTGATCTATGGCTCTGCGGGATCGACCTACTTGAGCGCGATCATGCAGACGACGATGTCGCCGGTCTTCGCCGTCGGCATCTTGCTCGCGCTCTGCGGTGTTTTCTTCAAGCTCGCGGTCTTTCCCTTCCATGCTTGGGCGCCGGACACCTACGAGGGTGCGCCCCACGAAGCCGTGGCCTTCATCGGCACCGCGTCCAAGGTGGCCGCGGTCGGCCTCTTGGTGCGCATCGTGCTCTTCGCGGCGCCAGCCGGGGAAGCGATCACGATTGCCCTCCTCGTGCTCTCGGTGCTGTCGATGACGATCGGCAACCTCGCGGCGATCCGCCAGCACGACCTCAAGCGCCTGCTCGCGTGGTCGACGGTTGCCCACGCTGGTTATCTGTTGATCGGCCTCTCGACGATGAGCACGGTTGGCGTGGCGTCGGGGCTCTTCTACGTGGTCACGTATGTGCCGATCGTCTTCGCGCCCTTCGTCGTCGTCTGTGTGCTCGGCCGCGACGGCAGCAATCCGACCAAGGCTTCGATCGCCGGTCTCTACCAGCGCTCGCCGCTCCTAGCCTTCACGCTCCTCGTCGGCATGTTCGGACTCGCTGGGATTCCGCCGACCGCGGGCTTCGTCGGCAAGTGGTTCCTGTTTTCGGCGGCGATCGAGAAGGGCTTCTATTGGCTCGTCATCGTCGCGGCGCTCAACGCGACCGTGAGCCTCTACTACTACTTGCTGATCGTCAAAGAGGCGTATCTGACGCCGGCGACCGATGCGAGCGAGGTCCGCATGAGCGGCGCCGCCCAGGCCGCCGCCTGCGTCGTGGTCGTCGCGGCCATCGCCTTCGGTTCGTTCCCGCGCCATGTGTGGGAAGCCTGCGAGGCCGCGGCGCGGGCAGCCTTCGCTGTTGCAGGCTGAGGACGCGTCGCTGAGTCACGGCGCAGCCGGTCTCGGCCCGTGCTGCATGCGCGCGCTTCGAGGCTATCCTGCGCCGCCTATGCAGATCCAACGCCTTTCCCTTGTCACCGTCTCGCTCGTCTTGGCTCTGAGCTTCGCCGCTTGCTCCTTCCATTCGACGGCGAAGCACTTCAATGGCCGCGTCGGCATGAACGGTGAGCATGTCTATGTTCGCTCGACCACGAACGTCGGCTTCAACTTCGGCATCGTCCTCAAGCTCTTCGGCGCCACCGACATGGACTCGATGGTCGACCAGATGACAGCGAGCATCGCCGAAGAAGGCGGTGACCACGTTCGCATCATCGAGACGTCGACCGAGAACTACTGGTACGGCTTCCCGCCCTTCACCTGGATCCTCACGCCGGTGATCACGACCGTGTCAGCCGACTACCGGCCGACGACCGAGGCTTGGCAGAAGGACCGAGCCGATGACCTCGAAGCGGCGAAGGCTGCCAAGAAGTGACGTGTCGGCGGGCGCAGCTCGGGAACTGGTCAGAGGCCGATGACCGCCTCGCCACCCTGCGAGGCGATGGCTTCGACTTCACCGATGCCAAAGAGGAACATGTGACTCTGTTGGTAGACCCGCACGCCGACGAGTGAGCTTTGCGCAGGTATCGGCAACTGCACGTCGAACGGTGCTCTCGCACCTTGCCGCACGGGCAGCGCAAAGACGATGCTCGGCGCGACCTGCAGCGTGCAGTAGTAGCGCAGGCCCACGCTGCTGAGCGCGCTCATGTCGAACGGCAGTGGGAGCGCACCCCAACGTGTGCGCGAGTCGCCGATCAAGAAGAGCGTCGTGCCACTCGACGCGAAGCTCTGCCAAGAGCCATCCGTACGCAGCGTGAACGTCGTGCCGATGCGCGGCAATGTCACCGCACTCAGGGGCAACTCCGGAGCGATAGTCGGCTGGCAGCGTGGTCCGAAGATCGTGAAACTCGCCGCCTGCGCGCTCGCAACCCCAGTGCTTGCTACACAAGCGAGGACGAAGGTGGCGAAGCGCAGCATGGAGGGTAGTTCGGTCATCATGTTCTTCATGGTTGCTCGAGTGAGGCTGTCAACAGAAGGTGAGGACCTGTCCCCCTGATTGTCCGTCGCCTCGAGAGCTTTGGCAAGGCGTGACGACGCGCCGCCCCGCTGAGACCGCGGCCGAGCTATGCTGCGAGGATGAAACGCATCCTCCACGTCGTGCCTTTTCTAGTTTTCTTGGCGCTCTGCGCCGCCCCGGCGCACGCACAGATCACGCGCATTGCGGGCAGCGGTTGCAGCGGCGCCGGCTTCCCGACCCCGACACCGACGAGCGCCATGATCGGCACGACGGTGACATTCAACGGCCGCATCTGCGCGGGGCGGATGCCGGGCCTGTTCATCCTTGGTTTGACACCCGTCAATGTCACGGTGTCGCCGCCGCTCACGTGCTCGGCCTGCGTCCTCGCTACGACACCGGACATTTTCTTGCAGTCGGCCGTGGTCTCGGTGCCGTTGCCGATCCCGAACGACCGGCGCCTCATCGGCCTCTGCTTCTATGTGCAGACGGGTTGCGTCACCGTGCGCCAATGCCTCGAGCTCGATGGCGCGCTCAAGGTCTGCATCCAGTAACGCGACGCAGCGCTTCGCCCACTGAGGCCCAAGTCCGATGCCAGAAGCTCATCGCCTCGACGAGGTGCGCGCCATCCTGACGCCGTCGCTCACGCTGATCCCGAAGCCGCACAGCGCAGACTTCTACGAAAAGCTCGACGCTGACCACGATGGCTTTCGCGGCCACAGCCTGATCTCCGAGTATGCCTTCGACGCAGCTTGGGGCGTCTGGGAGATGCATCCTCACGGCGACGAACTCGTTTACCTGCTCGAGGGCGACACCGACTTCGTCTTGCGCACCGAGGCGGGCGATGCGCGTGTCCGCCTGCGAGTGCCTGGCGAATACGTGATCGTGCCGCGAGGGACTTGGCACACGGCCGAACCGCATCGGCCGACGCGCGCCCTCTTCGTCACGCCGGGCGAGGGCACGCGAAACGAACGCACCCCGCCCGTTTGAAGCAAGTTCGAGCAGTACGCCCGGCGCGATCAGAAGAGGTCGACGCGATCGACGTTGGCTGTCGTAAAGGGTAGCTTGTTCGGGTTGCCCAAGTCGATCAGGAGCGGCTGGAAGAAGAGCTTCGCGCCCTTCAGCGACGTCGTGGTCGGGAGAACCCAGTGAGCCGTGCGCTTGAGACGGTCGAAGGTCGTCGCCGGTAGCATGATGAAGCTTGGGTCGATGAAGGTCGTCGCGTTGCCTCCGTGTCCGAGTTCGACGAGACCAGGAATGGAGAGCTTCGTCGACGAGCCGCTCAAGGTCAGGATCGCGAGACTGTTGGCCGTGAACTTGCCGCGATGCAGCACGAGGTCGATCGGTTTGCCGGCGACTTTCTGCGGCACGACCTGGAAGATCGGCGTCTCCGGATGCACGCGCGGCACGAGGATGGCAGCACTCAAGAAGCCCGGGTTGCCGACACGCAGCACCTGTGAATCGTCGCTGACATTCTGTGGCAACCAGACTTCGATCGTCGTGTCCGAACGCTTCACGAAGTAGCCGAGGTACCATTCATGCGGGTCGTTCTCGGCGAGCGGGACGCCATTGACGAGGACTCGATTGACGTCTGCGAACTTGCCACTGAGCACGAGCGGCGTGTCGTGCACCGTCGCAATCGATGCAGGCGCGAAGCTGCCGATCGTCGGTGTGCGGTAGAAGGCGATCGAGTCCGACTTGGAGGCGCTCACATTGCCGACGGCATCCCGCAGTTGACAGCAGACACGCTTCGTTCCTGTCGAGCTATTCCCGCCGTTGGAGGTCAGGTCATAGTTCTGCGCGGCCTCGCTGTAGGCCTGCCACGGCGTCCACGTCGCGTCATCGCTCGAGAAACGCATTTGCGATGGTAGGCCCGCGCCAATCACCGCGACCTGGACATCGAGGCTCGACGTCACGGTGGCACCACCGTTGATGAGCACGGAAGTGACGACGGGAGGAATCGAGTCGTAGACAATCGTGTCCGAACTCTTGGTCGAGTTGCCAGCACGGTCACGCACTTCGACCTGCACCTGCTTGGGACCGTTTTGCGTGTTGCCGCCGTAGGTCGACAAGTCGAAGGGCACGGGCGCAGTCGTGTAGGCGATCCACGGCGACCACGACCCGCCGTTGCTCGAGAAGCGCATCTCAGCGACGCCGCTGTAGGTGTCGGTCGCAGTGGTTCGCAATGTGACGGCGAGCTGCTTGGTTCGCTCGGCGCCTCCGTCGATCGAGAAGGACGTGATCACAGGCTTGCTCGTGTCGACAAAGAAGGGCCCCATCGACGTCGTCGACGCCGACAAGTTGCCCGCGAAGTCCGCAGCCTTGATATTGAAGTACCAACCAGAGGCGCTCGACGTCAGGTTGACGGTCTTGAGCGTGTTCGTTGCACCAAGAATGTTGACCGTCGTTGGCGCGACGACCGACTGCGCGACCTCGTAAGCATAGCCACGCAGGCCGGAGCAACCGCTGTCAACAGCCTGGCTCCAGACCATACTCAGCGAGTTCGCCGAGTACCAGCGATTGACGAAGTGAGACGAGCTCGTCAAGCCGCTGACCTTCGCAGGCGCGAGACCGTCAACGCAGATCGTGCGCGAGTCATTCAAGTTGAGGTCGCCCGGATCGGCCCAGGCGTTGACCCCGACCGAGTATTGACCGCTCGTCGACGGCGCTCGCAAGGTCCAAAGGAGGTCACGGCGCATGCCTTGGCCGACGTTCATGCCATCGGTCAGCGATGGGAAGGGCGACGACGGGTGTCCAGTCCCCGTATATTCCTGGACGACGGCGTCGAGCCCGACGCGGCGCAGACCCAGGACCGAGACGCTCGACGGCAAAGCCGGACGCATGACACCGTTGTCGAAGTGGTGACCACCTGCCTTCGCGCGCAAAGTCCCTGCCATCTGAAACTCTTCACCCGGCTTCATGACGGACTTGGTCACGCCGACCAAGAGCTCGGGCGTGATGCTCGGTGACTTGGTCATCCACAGGACGGCCATGCCGACGCGCGCCCGCGTCTTGATGCTCTGGGCGTGGGCCTTGATGCGCAGCTTCTTACCACGCAAGGCGATGGCCCAGGCGCTTCCGACTTGCGAGATGACGTTGCTCGACGCCGACGAGACCGAGTATTCACCAGTGTTGCCGCCAGCAGTGAAGGGCTCGACGTCGACATAGGCGCGTAGCTCGTTGACACGCGCCTGGGTAGCGCTCGCGGCCGCCGCCGGCTCGTCCCAACACAAGAAGAGCGACATGTGTTCGGCACTCGTCGGCACCGTCACGTCCCAATAGACCCACTGACCGCTCTGCGTGAAATCTCCTGTCGCCCCACCCGAGAACCAACTGGTCTCGGCATCGCCGTGGGCCTTGGAAGCGTCGACGAGGCCATGGCCGAGCAAGGTGCCGAAGTAGCCTGTCGTCGAACCGGCCTGACCTTGCCACTCGGCCGCAGCACAGAGCAGCGCTTTGATCTGTGAGGGCTTGTAGTCGAGGAAACCATGGTGGTCGATCAGCGACGCCACGACGCCGGTCACGTGCGGGGAAGCGAAGCTCGTGCCCCAGAAGTTGCCGTAGCCAGTCGTGCTGTTGCGCACGGTCGTGCAGTTCCAGCGACCGGGCGCGAGGAGGTCCGGCTTGCGCCGTCCATCCGCCGTGCCTCCGGCTGAGGTCGGCCGTAGGTCACCTGGTCGCACGGTCGCATCCCAGTTGTCCCAGCAACTGCCAACGCAAAGCGTGTTCTTGGCCACCGAAGGTGAACCGGCGGCCTGCGTGGGACCGCTGTTGCCCGACGAGAACACGTAGGCCTGCCCACCGTTGAAGACCATGTCGTCGACGCGCCGCGAACCACTCTCGGTTCCGATCCAAGGTGTGCCCGCAGGTGGGCTTGAGCCCCACGAGTTGTTGATCACGCGCGGCCGCGGGCTGATGACCGAGTTGCTGTCCGTGTAGGACTTCGCCAGGGCATCGTAGAGGGCCTGCGAGCTGCCGACGGCCTTGTTGTCCTTGTCGAGCAGACGACCCACGAAGACCCGGCGCGAAGCCGCGCGCCCGATCTCGGGAGCGCCGCCGCGGTAACGCGGGTCGGCCGTACCGCTTCCGATCATGACGCCCGTGACCGCCGTTCCGTGCCCGCGCTCGTCGTTGTAGACGCCGGTCCCGACCTGGTCCCAACCGATGAGGAACTTGTCTTGGAAGTCGCGATGACGCTGCGCGGCGGTCGGGCTCCAAAGGCCGCTGTCAATCACGCCAACCGTGACCGCACCACCGCCGTGACTGGCGCGCACCTTGTCTTGTCCGATCATCGCGTGGGCTTGGTCGTCATCACCTTGGTAAACGACGGCGAGCTCCACCGCCGTCACGAAGGGCAGGTCACGGATCTGTTGGATGGACGAAGGCGTCGCCGTCCCCCTGAAGAGAAACGTGTTGCCGGTGTCGCAGTACTCTTCGAAGTGGAAGCCCGCCTCAACGAGCGCCATATGCGCTTCGCCGTTGGGGACGATGAAGCTGAGCGGCCGCTCGTCTTGGGACTCGCCATCGCTGCTACGGCCGCGCAGCTCGACGCGCGTGCGTGGGTTCTTGTCGCTCTCGAAGACGTCGACCTCGATGCGCAGCGAGGTGCCAGGGTCGGCGGCTTCGAGCGCCTCGCGGAGCAGAGGGTGGATCTTTTGCTCGGGGCGCGCGAGCCCGACCCAGTGCACGAAGGGGAGTTCGGCGATGCGGTCGACCGCGGCGAGCGGGATCTTCGCGACCCAGGACTGCCACGTGTGGGCTCGTAGGCGCTGCACGCCGAGCGCGTCGAGCGCGCGGAGCTTGTGCGGCGCGGTCATGCGGCCCCGCAGCATCACGTAGCCATAGAAGTGGCTACCCGAGAGGCTGCGAACCCGCGGGTCGACGCCGCGCGGCGGCTCGAAGCTATGGCCCGCAAAGGCCAGTGTGTAAGGATTCCCGTTCGGAACCTGGCGAGGCCCCGGCCTGCTCGCGTCGCCGCTTTCTACGTCATCGACATCGATGTAGGGCGCGAAGTCCGGCAGGTCGTCGAGCGGCGCTTCGTAGAAGGGACCCTCAGCGACGCCGTGCAGGGTCTTCGCGGGCTCGTAGGGCTTCGGGACGGCCGTCGCGTCGTCTTGCCTCGAACTCGGCTCGACTTCGCGCTGCGCGGTCGTTGCTCCGATGAGGACGGAAACTGCAAGGCAGGTAAGTGGCGTTCTGCACCACGATGTCAAAGCTGGCATGCTGGACTCCTTCGAAATGTTCTCGAAGGGCTCAGCGAGTCGAGCCCCCGCGATCGCACAGGGTCCCGCGAAGAAACATCGGCATTCTTTTCGCGAACTTCGCTGTGCGGCGCCAGCTGGACCGGTCGCTGGAGCAGAATGGTCCAGGGCGTGAACATCGATGACGCAACCAAACGATCGCAAAGGCATCTCTCGCCTCACCGACGCCGTCGACGCCTACATCGAGCATCGGCGCGACCCTCGGTCTGACGACTCAGGCTTCCTCGCCGCCAACAGCGAGCTCCGCGACCTCCTCGAGGCGATGCTCGACGAAGGCGACGCGGCAGAAGAAGCGGACGCCATCGAGACCAGCTACCTCGGCGACTACCGCATCATCCGCGAACTCGGTCGTGGTGGCATGGGCGTCGTCTACGAGGCCATCCAAGAATCGCTGCAACGCCGCGTCGCGCTCAAAGTCCTCGCGGCCCACATGACGCTCGAACCCGAGCAGATCGAGCGCTTCCGCCGCGAGGCCGCTGCCATCGCCAAGCTCGATCATCCAAGCATCGTGCGCGTGCACGGCATCGAGCATGTTGCCGGGACGCACTTCTTCGCGATGGAGTTCGTCGAGGGGCGGACCTTGACGGAAGCCATCGACCGCTACGCCGAGGAAGGGAGCTTCGGCGTCCTCAAAGGCGCGAGTCGGAGCACCGAGGCTGCCGAAATCGTCGCGCGCGTCGCCGAGGCCCTCGCTTACTCCCACGCGGCCGGCGTCGTCCATCGGGACGTCAAGCCGCAGAATATCTTGATCGACGAGAACGGCGGCCTGCGCCTGGTGGACTTCGGCTTGGCCAAGGACGTGTCGTCGAGCGGCCGGACGCAGACCTCGCGCGGTGGCGGCACGCCGTATTACATGAGCCCCGAGCAAATCCGCGCGCCGAACACGGTCGATGCGCGCACGGATGTCTTTTCGCTCGGCATCGTGCTCTACGAGTTGCTGACCGGCACGCGCCCCTTCGACGGGACTTCGACCGAAGAGCTGATCCTCGATGTGACATCGCGCGACATCCGCAGCGTGCGACCGCCAAGCGGCAGTGTCGCGCGCGACCTCGAGACCATCTGCCTCGAGGCCCTCGAGAAAGACCCGGCCGACCGCTACCAGAGTGCAGCCGAGTTCGCGGCTGATCTGCGGCGCTTCTTGGCGCACGAGCCGATCGTCGCGCGACCGACGGCGACTGCAGTGCGCTTCGCCAAGCTCGTGCGGCGTCATCGCGTGGTCACGGCATTGTTGGTGCTCCTTGTCGCGATCGCGACGACGGCGGCGCTCTGGATCGCGGCCCAGGCGCGCGCGCAGCACGAGCGTGATCACAACAACGCCCAGCACGCCGAGCAGGCGATCCTCAGCCTCATCGACGTCGCTCTGAGCACGACCATCCCCCGACGGCCTGGTGACGAACAGCGGGCCGTGGATCGACTCGAACGCGCGGCTCAGGTCTGCGAAACGCTCGTCGACCGACTCGGCGACAAGGCGAGCCTCGTCCTGCGCCAGCGCTTCGTCGACCACTTGACCTACCTCGGCGCCTTCTACGCGGAGCGCGCGGCGAAGTCGCGGGCCGTGCAGGTCCACGCCAAAGCGCTCGCCCTCGCGCGCCGCAACCTCGACGAAGACCCGTCGTCACCCACGAACCTCGCCCAAGTCGCAGCAGCGTTCAGCCACTGGTTCCAAGCGCTGCCGAGCTTCGAGCGTGACTTCGGGCAGCTGGTCGACTTCGACCGCATCGTCGAGCGCCTGCGCGTAATCGAAGCTCGGGTTCATGCGGATGAGCGCGCCAAGTGGCAGCGCGACCTGGCCGCGACGCTGTCGTGGCGCGCGACGATGCGGCTCGCCGCGCGTCACGACCTGAAAGACGTGCGCCGCGACCTCGAAGCCGCTGACGCACGCTGGCAGGAACTCGCTCGCACGACGCCGACGGTCTTCGGCTCGGGGTGGCTCAAGACGCGCTTGCACCTCGCCACCCTACTCATCCTCGAAGGCGACGCGCGCGCTGCCCTCGACTTGCTCGAGCGGACCGACCTCGAGCTCACGCCATTGCTCGAAGCCGACGACCAGAACCTCATCTTGCGCTCCGAGAAGGCCATGCTCCACTCCGTGCGGGCCAAGGCCCAAACAGCCCTCGGCCAGCTCACGGAGGCCGAGCGCGACTCCTCGCGCGCCATCGAGTATCGGACCGCCATCGCTCGCGACTTCCCGCGCTCGTGTGAGAACACGCGCCTGCTCGCCATCGAAGCAATCGAGAGCGCCAAGCGCGCTTCTGCACAGCGCCGCTACGACGTTGCCGCAGCCGCTGCTCGCAAGGCCCTCGACTCCATCGCGCTCGTCGAGGATGGCCCAGAGACGCGAGATGTCCGCGCGACGGCCACGTCGACTTTGGCCTTGATCCTCATGCACGAAGCGAATCGCAACGGTGGTGTCATGCGCCTCTCCGACGAGAAGGCGAGCGAGATCGACAGCCTCTACGAGACAGCTCTCACCATCCAGCGTGAACTCGCACGGAGCTCGGATTCGCCGCAGCATCGCTACAACATCGCTTCGATGGCGTGCAACCGCGCGTCATGGGACCTCGCTCGCGGCAGGCTGGACGCCGCTCTTGGCTTTGCGCGCGAGGCCTACGACAACGGCGTCGAAGCCCGACTCGCCAAGGATCCCCTGCTCGTTGGCGTCGACCAGAACTTCCGCCTCCAAGCCCACATCCTCATCAGCTGCCACCTCCGCAAAGGCGACATCGATGCAGCGCTCGAGGTCGTTCGGGACTCGGTCGAGTGCTTCGAGGAGAACAGCGCAGCGGACTACGTGAACGCAGCAATCCAAGTGTGCGGCGTACGGCGAGCGGTGCTTGCTCGGATGGACGCCGCTGGAGCTGACCCGAAGGGCGCGGAGCTGAGCCGCGAAGCTCGCGCGCTTGCCATGGCCTGGCTCGAAGCCAGCGTCGCCTCTGACCCCCGCGCCCTGGTCCGCAGTTCCGAGAACAGAATCTTGGGGACCTTGTCCGATGCGCCAGATTTTGGTCAGTTGCTCGAGGACGCGAAACGACGAGCGCGTCTCGAGGCGACCAAGAAATGAGTTCCAAGACTTTGTCCAGGACGGACCAGCTCCACGCGTCGACGCCGAGCGAAGCGTCGACGCGCGACCTCTTGAAGCGCTGGCGTGAGGGGGATCGATCAGCCCTCGAAGCCTTGATCGAAGCGCAGCTGCCGTGGTTCTGCAGCTATGTCCGCAAGCGCCTGCGCGGCCAGCGCTCGCGTTCCGAGACCCAGGACGTCATCCACGAAGCCGTCATCGACGTCCTCGAGTACGGTCCGCGCTACGAGATCTCTGACGCGGATGGCTTCAGGGCCCTGCTCGCCCGCATCGTCGAGAACAACCTGGTCGACGAACAGCGCTTCATGCGGCGGGCCTGCCGTGACGTGCGCCGCGAGCGCAGGCGGCTCTCCGACACGGTCTTGACGCTCGACCCGCCGCGCCGCGGCGTGACCGTGCCACCGGTCAAGGCCGGCCGCGCCGAGAACGAAGCCTGGGTGCGACTCGCCATCGAAGTGCTCGCCCCGCACGATCGCGAAGTCATCTTGCTGCGCGAGTTCGAAGAGCTGTCCTTCGAGGACATCGGCGATCGGCTCGGCATCGCTGCGAACTCGGCGCGGATGCGCTTCAACCGAGCCATGCCACGCCTCGTGCGCAAGGTCGAAGAGCTGCGCTCGAGCCGCGCGCGCGATGCGCTGCGCCAAGCGCGAGCTTGATCTTCAGCGGGCAGCGGGTCAGGCGTTCTTCTTGCCGAAGTCCGCGACGCAGAAGTCGACGAACAACTGGGCCATCGGCGTCAACGGTCGCGCTTTGTGATAGTAGATGCCGACGTCGCGCGCGATGTTGCCGAGTTCGTAGCGCGACAGCGCTTGGAGCTCCTTGCGCAGAGGATGCGCCTTCAGGATCGGCTCGGGTAGATACCCCACGCCCATGCCGCGCGCGATGAGACGGATGCGGAGTTCGAGGCTCGCGATCTGCCAAACGCTCTGGAAGCGGTAGCGCAGACGCTGGCGATTGGGTCGATTCTCGACCGGATCGAGGTAGGACGTCAACAGGACGACGCGCTTGAGGTCCTCCTCGCCCCCACGAACGAGGGCGGCGTGGGCAGGGTGCCGCTTGCCGATGACGAGCCGCATGTGCTGCTGGTAGAAGGGCAGACACTCGAAGTCGCGCATCTGCTGCTGCAGCGGTCCAAAACCGAGCTCGCAGCGCTCGTCCCGAACCAGGATCACGAGTTCGCGACTCGGCACCGTCGCGAGGTCGAAGCTCGCGCGCGGATGCTTGCGCGAGAAGCGCCGGACCAATCGCTCGAGGTGGAGATCCGTGACCATCTGGGATGCCCCGAGGCGGACGCGGCCCGCCGTCGGCCCTTGGATGTCGGCGAGGTCACGTTCGAGGCACTGGAGCTCATGGAAGATTCCTTGGGCGAAGTCGAGCACACGCTGGCCTGCCGGCGTGAGCCGCGGCGGCGCGCTGCGCACGAGCAGCGGCGAGCCGATGCGACGTTCGATGCGCGCGATCGTCTGACTGATGGCGGACTGTGTCAGCGAGAGTCGCTTTGCGGCCTTGCCAAAACCCCCAGTTTCGATGATTGCGGTGAGGACTTCGAGTTCGTGGATCTCCATGCGCGGCCATAAGCATGGCTGATCGATGTATCAAATCCATCCATCTCATGAATGACTCCCTTTGGGCTAGTGTTGGGAGTCAGACAGGGCGCGAGCAGACGAGAGGAAAACGATGTCACAAGAACGACCGACCTACAGCAAAGGACTCGAAGGCGTCATCGCCGATGAAAGCAGCATCTGCCTCGTTCGCGGAGGCGAAGGGCAGCTCTTCTACCGCGGGCACGCGATCGACGAGCTCGTGGAGCGCGACTTCGACGAGGTCGCCCACCTCATGGTGGTCGGGCACTTCGGAGACGCGGCCGAGCTCTCGGCGTTTCGGGCGGCGCTGGCGGCGGGCTCGGTCTTGCCCGAGCACTTGAGGCGCGTGCTCGAGGACCAAGCGCGCGAGCAACACCCGATGGAGGTCTTGATGGCGCTGCTACCGCTTCTCGGCACGCTGCGTCCCGCCGATATCGAGACCGAGCGCGTCGCGGAAAATGGGGGCAAGATCACGCGCGTGCGCAACGAAGAAGCGCAGCGCGCCGACTTGCTCCGCATCCTTGGCGCTCTGCCGACGGTCATCGCGTCCTTCCATCGTCAGCGCCAGGGCCTCGAGATCATCGAACCGGACCCGTCGCTCGACTACCTGACCAACTTCCTCACGATGTTCCACGGCCGGCGCGCGAACCCTGACGACGTGCGCAGCTTCGCGATCGCCGCGATCCTGCAGATGGAACATGGGTTCAACGCTTCGACGTTTACGGCGCGCTGCGTGGCTTCGACGCTGGCACCGATGCACGCGTGCTTTGCTGCAGCCGTCGCCGCGCTCTACGGCAAGCTCCACGGTGGCGCCGACGAGGCGGCCTTTCGCATGGCGCGCGACGCGATCGGCAGCATCGATCGGGTCGACACCTACCTCGATGAACTCCTCGCCACAGGCGGCAAGGTCATGGGCCTCGGGCACCGCGTCTATCGCAACATCGACCCGCGCGCGCGTATCCTCGAGGGCATGGCTCGGACCCTCTGTGCACGCAAAGGCGATGACAGCCAAGCCATCCTCGACGTCCTAGTCCGGGTCGATGCATCCATGCGCGCGCGCGCGAACGCCAAGGGCCAGGCGCTGTATCCGAACGTCGAGTTCTACAAGGGGCCGGTCTTCCACGCCCTCGGCATCCCGACCGACCACTTCACAGCGATGTTCGCGCTCGCGCGCGCCTTCGGCTGGGGCGCGCACGTGCTCGAGGTCTTCCGCGACCACCGCCTCTATCGCCCCAAGGCGTTGTACGTCGGCCCGGATCCAAGAAGCGCCGCCTGAGCAAAGAACTGCCACCGTGGCAGACTGTGCCACCTTGGCCGACTCGACAGGACTGCTCTAATGGCTTGCGAATCCGGGCTTTAGATCCAAGTCATGAGCGTGGCACCGACCTTGCATCAAGGCGCGCATGCGCTTCGAACGATTCACGATCAAGTCTCAGGAAGCCCTGCAAGCCGCCCACCAGCTCGCAGAGCTTCGTCACCACCCAGCCATCGAGCCCGTCCACCTGCTCCATGCCCTCCTTGCCCAGGAGGACGGCCTCGTTCGCCCGCTGCTCGAGAAGGTCGGGGTCGAGATCGCTGCCCTGCGCGCGCGCCTCGATGTCGAACTGCGCAAGCCACCGACAGTCCAGGGCTCGCAGATCGGCCTCTCGGATGCGAGCACGCAAGCCCTGCAGAAGGCCCAAGACCTCATGGGCAAGATGGGAGACAGCTACGTCTCGACCGAGCACATGCTGCTTGCCTTGCTGGACGCCAAGTCTCTGCGGGAGCACTTCGCCCAGCTCGGCGTGACCAAAGAACGGCTCGAAGCGGCGCTCCAAGAGCTGCGCGGCTCCCACCGCGTGACGGACATGAACCCCGAGGAGAAGTACCAGTCCCTCGAGAAGTACGCGAAGGACCTCTGTGAGCTCGCGCGGCGCGGCAAGCTCGATCCGGTCATCGGCCGCGACGAAGAGGTCCGCCGCGTCATGCAAGTCCTGACGCGCCGGACCAAGAACAACCCGGTCCTGATCGGTGAAGCCGGCGTCGGCAAGACCGCGATCGCTGAAGGTATCGCCCAGCGCATCGTCGAAGGCGATGTGCCAGAGACCCTCAAGCACAAACGCATCATGGCCCTCGACATGGGCGCGCTGATCGCTGGCGCGAAGTACCGCGGCGAGTTCGAGGACCGACTCAAGGCCGTGCTCAAAGAGATCACCGACGCGGCTGGTTCGGTCATTCTCTTCATCGACGAAATGCACACGCTCGTCGGCGCCGGCAAGGCCGAAGGCGCGGTCGATGCCGCCAACCTGCTCAAGCCCGCCCTCGCGCGCGGCGAGCTGCGCTGCATCGGCGCGACGACGCTCGACGAGTACCGCAAGCACATCGAAAAGGACCCCGCGCTCGAGCGGCGCTTCCAGCCGGTCTACGTCTCCGAGCCGAGCGTCAGCGACGCGATCGCGATCCTGCGCGGGCTCAAGGAGCGCTACGAAGTGCACCACGGCGTGCGCATCACCGACACAGCGCTCGTCGCCGCAGCCCAGCTCTCGGATCGCTACATCGCCGATCGCTTCTTGCCCGACAAGGCCATCGACCTCGTCGACGAAGCCGCGAGCACGCTGCGCATGGAGATCGACTCGCTGCCGACCGAGCTCGACACCGTCGAACGGCGCTTGCGCCAGCTCGAGATCGAGCGCGCCGCGCTGACCAAAGAAAAGGACCGCGCGAGCAGCGAGCGGCTCGAGAAACTCGAGAAGGAGATGGCCGAGATCCGCGAAGACGCCAGCGCCCTGCGCGCGCGTTGGCAGGCCGAGAAAGAAGTCATCGAAGAGATCAAAGACCGCAAGGTCGCGATCGACGCCGCGCGCACGCAGGCTCAGAAGAAGGAGCGTGACGGCGAACTCGAGAAGGTCGCAGAGCTGCGCTACAGCACGATCCCCAAGCTCGAGGCCGAAGTCACGAGCTTCCAAACCAAGCTGCGCGAACTGCAAGGCGACCGCGCGCTGCTCCGAGAAGAGGTCGGCGAAGAAGACATCGCAGCCGTTGTCGCCAAGTGGACCGGTATACCGGTGTCACGTCTCGTCGAGGGTGAGCGCCAAAAGCTCGTCCGCATGGAAGAGGTCATCGGCCAGCGCGTCGTCGGGCAGGCCGAAGCCATCGAAGCCGTCGCCAACGCAGTGCGCCGTTCGCGCGCCGGGCTCGGCGACCCGCGTCGACCGATGGGGAGCTTCCTCTTCCTCGGTCCGACGGGCGTCGGCAAGACCGAGGTCGCGCGCGCGCTTGCCGAGTTCTTGTTCAATGACGAGCAGGCGATGGTGCGCATCGACATGGGCGAGTTCCAGGAGAAGCACTCGGTCGCCCGGCTCATCGGCGCGCCTCCGGGCTACGTCGGCTACGAAGAAGGCGGCTACCTGACCGAAGCCGTGCGGCGCCGGCCCTACTCGGTCGTCCTGTTCGACGAAATCGAGAAGGCGCACCCGGAAGTGTTCAACACGCTCTTGCAACTACTCGACGACGGCCGCTTGACCGACGGACAAGGCCGCACTGTCGACTTCAAGAACACGATCGTCATCATGACGAGCAACCTCGGCAGTCACCTCTTGCTCGAGAACGACCCGGATCAGACGGGCGTCCGCGACAAGGTGATGGCGCGCCTGCAAGAGCACTTCAGGCCCGAGTTCCTCAATCGCATCGACGAGATCGTGCTCTTCCATCGCCTCGACCCGACGCAGATCCGCGCGATCATCGACATCCTGCTGGGCGGCCTCGAGAAGCGCTTGCTCGAACGCGACATCAAGCTCGAACTGAGCGACAACGCCAAAGCTGCCCTCGCGCTCGAAGGCTACGACCCGGCCTTTGGAGCACGGCCGCTCAAGCGTCTCATTCAACGGAAAGTCGAGAATGAGCTCGCGAAGCAGGTCCTGAGCGGCGAGATCGCCGATGGCGACTCGGTGCTCGTCGACATCGTCGACGGGAACTTCGTCGCCAAGCGTAGCGAACCCGCGATGAAGTGAGCCGCGGCGATCCCGCAGCGCCGCTCTTGTCGGCGAGGTCGCCAGCGGCTTGACTGGAGGCATGACAGATCGACCCCAGTACGACCCGCGTACCATTGCGCTCGTGAGCGAGCTGATCCATCCGCCGATCCAGCTCGTGCCGGCGAAGGTCCAGGGCGTGCACAACGAGCTCTACCAGCACCCGGAGTTCGCCTACCAGAACTTCGGTGTCGCCGCCGATGGGATCACGCTGACCAACGTGTCGGCGACGCAGAACGCGGTCTCGCTCGTTCGCTTCTTGCCGGACCGCATCCACGTGCGCGAAGAGTTCACAGGCCAACACGTGGATGACTTCGCCCGACGGCTCGAGCATGTGACGCGTATCGCGGTCGAGCGACTTGGTATCCCGATCATCATTGCGCAACAACACGTCGTTCGCAGCCTCGTCAATGCCAAGCATTTTGCCGACAGTCGTGAGTTCTTGGCCGGTGTCGTCTGCTCGATTCCGCCCGATGATTTCGCGCAGTTCTCGAGGCCGGTCGAGCTCTTCGGTTTGCGGCTGCTCTTTCCGGCCGTCGAGGGTCGCAACGATGTGCATGCCGTGCGCGTCGAGTCGTATGCAGAGGACGCGAGGGCTGTTTGGATCGAAGACGTAGCGACCTTTACCACGGCGCTGCTGCCGGCCAACCTCGACGAGCTCGGCAACAACATGCGACGCACGTACAAGTTCGTGCGCGAGAACGTGCTCGGCTTCGTCGGCAAATACGATCAACCTTCGACGCGTGAGTGACATGCGTGGCGCGGTCATCAGCGCGGCTTTGCTCGGAGCTGTCGGGCTCGCGCTCACGATGTGTGCGTGCGAGAACAAGCCAACCGTCACGGAGCCCAGGCCTGACGACATTGTCCTACAGGTCGGGCCAGTCCGACTGAGCGACGGAGATCTCCATCGCTTCGTCGCTTGGGCAAAGCGGCTCGACCCGGCGCTCTCGCCGGCGCAGATTCGTCGCGTCACGGTGACGGACTACTACATCCCCTACTTCGTCGCGCGCGGCCTCGCGGGGACTGAGAACGTCGCACGGGCCAAGGCCGCGGCCGAGGCCTTTCATGGCGAGCTCGTGGCGGCTGGCGGCGGCTTCGAGGCGTTCCGCTTGATCGCCGAAAAGCGCGGGGCAAAGCTCGACGACAACACGGAATACTTGCGCCCGTTCAACACGCTGTCGTTGTCGATGTCGGTCGCGGCCTTCGAAACACCGCTCGGTGGCTACAGCGATGTCATCGCCTCGACGGTCGGTTTCTCGGTCCTTGGCGTCGTCGACGAGAAGTTCGACGGCATCCTGCGGCGCCGCCTGCTCATGGCCTCCTTCCCTTACGACACGTCGCCGAGCTTCGGCGCGCTCGTCAAAAAGGCGAGCGTCGAGATGGTGAAGGAGCGCGCATTCGTGCATCCGCGCTATCGTGGTGACTTCGAAAGTGTCTTCCGGAATCGTTCCGAAGACTGGCCGCCACCAAACTGACCGGAAGATTCATGAAAGCGACGAAGACCCTGCGCTTCGCCCTCTTGGCCGCCCTCGTGTCGGCCACCACGACCGTTCGCGCCCAAGGTGGCGAGCCGGATGCCAAGGAGCCGCACTCCAAAGAGAAAGAGAAGGTCGCGGCCGAGAAAATCGCCTGGCCTGATATCAAGCCGATCCGGCTCAGCATGGCGAAGGACAAGATCCCGCAGCTGATCCACAAGAACGAGGCGGCTCGGGCAAAGGCTCGTGAGACCATCGTCGGCTATGGCGCTGGCTGTGCGCCGGTCCTCCTCGAGGCCCTCAAGCCCACGCAAAAACCAGAGTTGCTCTCAGCCCTCGCGGAGATCTTGGACGGCTTCGTCGAGAGCAAGCACGCCCCGCTCCTCATCGAGGCCTGGACCGGCACCAATGAAGTGCGCGACCTCTACATCATCTCGTCGGTGCGCCGCTTCGGCGTCGAGGGTCAGCAGGCCTTCTTCGAGAAGGCCCTCGTCCATGGCGACGCTCGCATCCGCGAGCTCGCGACCTACAGCCTTGCGCAGCTTGGCGACGTCAAGGCCTTGCACCCGCTCCTCTTGCTGACGCGCGACGCATGGGATGACAAGAACTACCAGATCCGCGAGTGCTTGCCCAAGCTCAAGGGCGACGCGGCGACCAAGTGGTTGATCACGAAGCTCAATGAAGGCGCGATCGCGGATCGCATCGCGATCTTGCGTCTGCTGCACGGGGTCGGCACCAAAGACTGCGCGCCGACAGTCGGGCGCTTGCTCGACGACAGCTCGCACTTGATTCGTGCCGAGGCTGTCAACGCGCTGCGCGGCATCATGGACGGCGCCCCCCCGTTCAAGAAGCTCTCCGTGTTCCAGGCCATCGAGGAGATCAAAAAGTGGAAGGCGCGAGTCGGGTCATGAAGTCCTTCATGGATCTATTCATTTCTCACTGTCTGGCGATCTTCGTCGCCATGTCGCTGGCCGACGAGGGTCGCAGCCAAGGTGGTAAGAGCGATAAATGGCGTATTGATCCCTACACGAAGAATGATCCGGCGGCGATGGAGAAGGCCGGCTATGTCCGCTTTCATCCTATGCCGTTCGGTGAGCAAGCCGGTGTCGAAGTATCGACGGAGAAGATCGAGGAGGAGCTCGGCGACGCCAAGGTCCGCTGGGTCGAGACTGCGCACTTCCGCATCGGATCGACGCTTCCGGCCTTCTTGATCCCGGCGTCCGAGCGCAAGATCAAGCTCAAGATCGAGGCCGAGCTCGAGCGCCTCGCTAAAAAGCTCCCCAACGTCAACACCAAGGTGCGAAGGCTCGATCCTTGGTTGCGGCTGCACCTCTACGCGATGCGCTGCGAAGAGACCTACGCCAAGTTCATGGAGCGCGCAGGCGTGACCGAGGCTTCGTTCCCCAAGGAGCCGAACACCCTCGCGCCGGACGGCAAGTATTGGGGGCAGGGCCCCTATCTCGGACAGCACGGCAAGTACTTGGTGCTCATCTTCGAGAAGCAGAGCGACTTCTCGCGCTACCTGGCGATGTTCATCGGCAAGCAACAGGCCTTCGCGCAGCGCTGGAACTTCAAGAACGTCGGCTCGCTGATCATCACGACATCGACCGAGCTCGAGGAGGGGCGGCTCAAGCACGACACCTCGCTGCACTGCCACGTTGTTTGGAACATCGTGCACAACATGATCTCGGGCTACCGCTTCTACTCCTACGACCTGCCGGTTTGGTTCACCGAAGGCACTGCACACTGGTGGGCCAAGGAGGTCGACGAAGAGCGCGCCCTCGACTTCGACCAGAACGAGTCGGCACGCGCCGACATGCTGAACACGGGCATTTGGCAACCCAAGGTTCGCCAGTGGCTCGACAACAAGAAGACACGCCCGGTGTCCGAGATCTTGGGTCTGCGCGACTACGGGCAGTTGACCAAGTACGACCACGTCAAGTGCTGGTCACTCATCGACTGGATGATGGCCCAGGGCAATGAGAAGTGGAGCAAGTACATCAACTCCGTGAAGGGCTACATCGATCCCAAGACGGGGCTCGCGACCGCGAGCGAAGTGCTGAACCTGCAACGTCAAGGTTTGCGCGATGCCTACGACGTGAGTCCGCCCATGCTCGAAGAGAAGTGGCGCGCCTGGGTCCTCGAGACCTACGCGGAGAAATGATCCGCGTGAAACGCAACATCTCCAGCATCCTTCGTGGCGCCCTCATCGTCGTCGCCATTCTCCACACCGCGACCTCGTGCAGCGTCGTTGCCTTCCCCGAGAAGGCCTCGTTCTCGTTCACTCCGGTCTACGGCACGCTCACGATGGACGGCAGCGCCAAGATGGAGAGCGGGTCGGTCACGAGCGGAAAGACCCGCAACGGCCCCAACGACCTCGAGAACGCGCTCAACGTCGCCGATCGCGACACCGGTGTCGGCGCTACCCTCGGTTACGGCGACGGCTTTGCCGGGGTCGAGTTCGGCTTCTTGCGCTACGAGCAACGCGCCTTCGACACGACGGGGCGGCTCGAGAACGACTTCGGTTCGCTGCTCAAAGACGATGCGGTCTCGTCCGACATCCTCTTCCAGCAGTGGACCCTCGAGTACTTGGTCCGCCTCGTGGACTTGGAACTCAGCGACAAGGTCGACTTCGCCTTCGCCGCGGGTGTCGGTGTTCACCACAACTCGCTGCGCTTCCAGGCGGAGACCCCGCTCGCGTCGACGCCGAGCAGCGTGTCGCTGAGCATGCAGGACGGCGGCATGCCGATGTTGCGGAGCCGCGCCGACGTGACCTGGAAGCGTTTGCGTGGACGCATCGACTTCGGCTACAGCGACGGGCATTGGCGCAACATCGACGGTCGCGTTGCCGACTTCGAAGTCTCAGCGGCTTACTCGGTCACGCGCGATGTGCGCGCCTTCGCTTCTTGGCGGCGCTACGACTTGCCGTTCGCGGGCGGCAAGAACGGCCTCGACTACGAGTTCGACGCCCAGCTCGAGGGCTTCTACTTCGGGCTCGAACTGCGCTTCTGAGCGCCGCTCCGCAGCTTCTATCCGTCAGCGGCCGACTTGGATGCGCAAGGCATCCGAAGTCACGAAGCCCTGGAGGTTCGCGTCCGGCGCGATGACGAGCCACTGCGCCGTGAAGATGCCGCCGACCAGCGACGCCACATTGGGAATGGGCAAGGTATCCGTCGCCGTGCCGTTCGCCGAGACGAAGATCACCGTCGGCAGCGCCAGCGGATTGAAAAAGACCACAGAGCCCGATCCGCCAACCAAGTCGAGGTCGTAGAGCGGCGCAGCCTCGCCAAGCCCGAAGACCACGATCGCGGCGAGCGCCGGCACGCCGGTTCGACCGCGCGCGTCCTTGACGCCGAGCAGGACGTTCGAGCCGATGCGCGCGTGGTCCGTCAGGATGTCGACGCGCGGCCGCATGCCGGAGCGATCCCCGAAGCCTCCGGTGCCGAAGCTCCGCGTGCTGCCTTCGATCCGAAACTCGTCGGCGCCAAGGTCGGCCCTCTGCACGATGCGCAGGTCACCTTCGAAGTCGCGCGCCGGCGGATTCGCGATCGCCGGATCGCCAGCATCGATGCACGGCGAGGACGGCGTGAGCTTGTACTGCGGCCGCGCAAGCCTTGGGTCCGCGAAAACGTTGCCGACGCCGCCGTGCAGCGTTGTCTTCGACAGGGTCCACTCGACGAGCTGCCCGACACCACGCACGAGCTCAGGCTGGAAGCCATTGTCGAGGACACAGTGATCGAAGCCCGCCGAGCTGACCTGACTCGTGTTCACAGCCGCAGTCTGCACGTGGTCGGCGATCGTCAAGAAGCGCCCACGCAGGCTGCCAGCTCCCGACGCCACGATCCCGACACCTGCGTTCTTCACGATTCGCGAGTTCTCGATGCGACAGCGCGCGCCAGCGCCGAGCTCGAAGCGCATCCCAACGCCCCTACTGCCCGCGCTGACCTCGCCGGTCGCCAAGAAGTCGAGCTGCCCCTCGTTCAGGCAACGCACCTGGTGATTGAGCGAACAGTTTTGGATGCGGTTGCCATCGAGCACGACCGTCCAGCGGCTCGCAGTGCTCGACGTGTCGTGCAAGAAGTCGAAGCCCGTCCCTTGGCTCTCGACGACGTTGCGCAAGAGGCTCAGCGTCGAGGCCCCCGCCACTGCCGACGAAGCGACGCTGAGCGCAGCCACATCGCCCAAGAAGCTACACTCTTCGACCTCGAGCTGGGCGGGCCCACTCACCGCGCAGGCCACGGCCGGCCGCGTGCTCGAGCGAAACGCCGAGCGCTCGACTTCGACGAGCTGCGGCAGCTGCGACGCGAGATCGGCGTGGATCGCACCGCCGCACGACACGAAGCGGCTCGTGTCGACGTGCGTCGTGAGCACGGCCCCATCGCGCGAGCGTAGGCTCACAGCCTCGCTTGAAGCCGTGTCGAAGGTGCAACCCTGGACGAGCAAGTCGACGCTCGCACGGCCGCGGACATCGGCGACGATGCCCGACTTCGTCGCAGCGAAGAGCGAGCGCAGTGCGTACAAGCGCGCTGCCCCACCGACATAGTTGGCTCGCACGGCGGCCTGTGTTTGGCCATAAAACTGACAATTGGCGATGACGCACTGCAAGGGCGCGTTCGACGAACCGACACTGCCCAAGTCGACGCCAACCTCGCCGCCCGAGAAGCCCATCGAGTCGACGGCGTAGACCTCGGCGTTCACCGTCCCGGCGACCCGCACCAAGGTACGCTGTGCGCCCGGCACCAAACGTGGCGGCATGGCCCCGACGCCGATGAGGAAGATGCGGTCGCGCAACACAATCGTCGTGTCGACGACGTAGTCCTGAGCACCGGTCACGAGGACGCGATGCGTCACGTTGGCGGGCGGTGTCGGGACGTTCGACATCGCATAGGCAACGGTTCGCCACGGAGAGATCGCGGTCCCACCGCTGGCCGTGTCACGCCCCGTCAAGCCATCGACATAAAAGTCCGTCGCCGAGGCAACGCGCGGAGCAACGAAGAGCAGCAGCGACAGAACAAGCGCGCCGCGCGTGCGCAGCGCTGTGGATCGGGCGGGACGTCCCATTCGCTCTAGCCTAAACCTTTTCGCGCGCTCCGATACAGAAGTCGATCAAGCGTGCTCGACTGCCACAGCGAAGCGTCGCAGGTGTTCTTGCACCAGCTGGTCATCCATCTGAGGACGGAAGCTCACGGCCTTCACAGCGAGGTCCACCGAGCGCCGCCGCACCTCCTCCGTCCCCGAAAAGACGCCGACAGCGAGGCCAGCGAGGCAGGCGGCGCCACAGACCGTCGCCTCCAGCATGGCTGGACGCACGACGCGGACACCGACAAGGTCAGCAAAGAACTGCATCATCCAGTCGCTCGCAGCAGCACCGCCGTCGACCAGCACTTGTCGAATGCCGTGGCCGGCGTCTTGCTCCATGGCCCGCAAGACATCGATGTTTTGCAGGACGATGCCCTCCAGGACTGCGCGGGCGATGTGCGCCTTGGTCGTCGCGCGCGTGAGCCCCGACAAGAGCCCGCGCGCATCGGGCCGCCAGTGCGGCGCGCCGAGACCAGCGAAAGCCGGCACGAAGCTCACGCCGCCAGCGTCCTCGACGCTCGCGGCCAGCGCGTCGACATCGCTCGCTTTTCCGATGATGCCGAGGCCATCGCGTAGCCACGTGATAGCGGCGCCGGCGATGAAGGCCGATCCTTCGAGGGCGTAGGTCGTGGTATCACCGAGCTTCCACGCAAGCGTCGTGATGAGGCCATGGGTCGATGGCACAGGCGTCGCACCGGTGTTCATCAACAAGAAGGCGCCGGTGCCGAACGTGCACTTGACCTCGCCACGTTCGAAGCAAGCCTGGCCGAAGAGCGCCGCATGCTGGTCGCCCGCGATCCCCGCGATCGGCAAGCCATCCGGTAGGCCGGGGAAGCCGCGCGTCACACCGACCACTTCGGACGACGCGACGATGCGCGGCAAGATCGAACGCGGCACGCGGAAGATGTCGCAGAGCTCGTCCGACCACTCCAAGGCCTCGAGGTCCATGAGAGATGTCCGCGAAGCGTTCGTCGCGTCGGTCACGTGCAGGGCCCCGCCGCTGAGTTCGTGCACGAGCCACGAGTCGATCGTGCCGGCCGCGAGCTTGCCAGCCTCCGCCGCCGCGCGGTGGCCGCGCTCGTCGAGAAGCCATTCGAGCTTGGTTGCCGAAAAGTACGGATCGATCGGCAGACCAGCAAGGGCGCGCACGCGGGGACCGAGGCCTGTTTCGATGCGCGCTGTACAAGCAGCGCTCGTGCGCCGGTCTTGCCAGACGATGGCACGCTCGATCGCTTGGCCAGACGCGCGGTCCCAGAGCACGACCGTCTCTCGTTGATTCGTGATGCCGACCACGGCGATCGCGCCGACATCGAAGCGCGGGTCCTGCTCGGCCCGCGCGAGCGCCTCGGCCAGGGCTTCGTGCAGCGAACGCCGCACCTCGTCGAGGTCGTGCTCGACGTGACCGGGTTGCGGGTAGTGCTGAGGGAAGTCGCGGTAGCCAGAACCGAGGACGTCGAGGTCCGCATCGAAGACATAGACCCGTGTCCCGGTCGTGCCTTGATCGATCGCGAGCAAGACGTCCTTCTTGGTCATCGGTAACGATCCTCGTCACGCACCACGTCGATGTCTCCCTCTTGCGGCGCCGGTGTCTCGGTCACGCCGAAGGCCGGAGCGCCCGCAGGATAGCGATACGAGGGCGGCCGGATGAGCCCACCGAAGGTCGGACGGAAGCGCATCGTGAAGCTCGAGTCATCGGTCAACTCGCTGCGCGAGTAGGTGAAGATCCAGTCGTAGTCGTGGTCGCGACGCACGATCTGAAAGTTCGTCGAGTCCGTGCGCGACTGATCGAAGTTGTAAACGAGCGCCGAGACGACGAGCCAGCGGTCCCACATCGGCACGGTCAGCGTCGCCGCGCCCGTGCCCTTGTCGTTGAGTCCGGTTCGCCACTCGGCCGCCGCAATCACGCCGTTGTCGAAGGTCGTCGCGAGCCCGATGTTGCGCGTCAAATCCTGACCGAGGTCCCAGTCGCGCTCACCCTCGAAGAGGATGCGCGTGTTCGGCAGCGGGAACCAACCCTTGCCCGGCCGGAAGATGAACTCCCATGCGAAGAGCCCGAGCCGGTGCCCGCCGTTGTCGCGACCGCTGATCGGATGAACGCGCTGCCAGAGGTCGAGCCACAGGACTTCGTCGAACCAGGAGCGCCCCTCTCCGTCCTTCCGTCGCGTCAAGCCGCGCTGCAAGAGACCGAGTTCGACGACCGCGCGCTCATCGAGGGCATCGACACGGTCGAACTGGAACCAGTCACCAGGCTCACGGTCGACATCGAAGCGATGGTAGGCGTTGACGTAAGGCCGCACGTCGTGCCAGACCCCGTAGATGCCGAGCGCTTCGCTCGAGAAGTCGAAGTAGCGCGCGAGCCGCGTGTCGACGCTGACCCCGAAAGACAGCGCCGTTCGCGAAGAAGCGTCGGTCGAGCCCTCACGCTCCGAGTAGAGCGTCTCCCGCGCCCCGACCCACGGCCGCAGCGCAAAGTCGCCGACGCGCATCGGCGTCGAGAACTCGACATCGACGTCGGCACGATAGGCCCGCTCACGCCGCGCGAGCGCCGAGCGATCCGTGAACTGGTTGCGCAGCAAGCCCGCGCCGACGTGCGCGTCGACGACGAGAGGCACATCCTCAGCGACATCGAAGAGCGGTTGCGAAAAGAGGTTCGCGCGCAGGTAGGGTCGCTCGCTCCCGAAGCGGTCCGTGAGCCGCGCCGTGTCGTCGTAAGCAAAGTCGGTGAGGTTCATGCGCGCGGCGACCGTCACGAGCCGGTTGTCCTCGCGGACCCGGTACTCGATGCTCGACTCGGGGATCTCGAGTTCCTTGAGCTGGTTCGGCGCGAACTCGGCGAAGGCCGCAGGATCCGAGCCCCAGAAGCCTTCGACATCGAGGCGACGCCCGGCGCCGAGCCAGATCCGATTGCGACTGCGCACGAAGCTGCGCTTCCGATTCGTGATCGGCGTCGAGTCGATGTTGGACGGCACGGAGCGACGATCGAACTCGCCCCGGTCACTCAAATAGAAGCCCTCGGTC
This sequence comes from uncultured bacterium, assembly GCA_937858895.1. Taxonomy (GTDB): domain Bacteria; phylum Planctomycetota; class UBA1135; order UBA1135; genus JACKHW01. The sequence continues at coordinate 26,263 of CALLZN010000212.1, forward strand.
CAGCCGTCGAAGAGCTCGGGGACGCGGTAGGTGATGCGCGGCTCGACCGGCATGCCGCGCTTGCGCGTGTGACCGATCCGCAGGTTCCACTCGCCACGGAAGGGCTGGTCGGCGCCGCCAAGGAAGTCCACGAGCCCTTGGCCGATGTCGTTCCAACGCCCGCCGAAGCGCGCGAAGACGAACTCACCGCGTTCTTCCGACGACCCCACGGTCAGACCTTTGAGCGGGATCCAGTTCTCCTGGTCCGAGTACCAGCGGTAGTCCGGTAGCGGCAAAGCCGGCAGGATGCCGACCGCGAGCTCGTTGCCTTGCCCCAAGACCTCGTAGACGTCGGCCTCGCGCCGCGTGATCACGAGGCGCTCGGAGCGCATGTCGAAGTGCGCTTCGCCCGCGTCGCAGGTCGAGAGCGAGGCGTGCCGCGCGACGATCGTCGGACCTTGTTGCACGACGCGGGGCGCGCGCAGAACCAGCGACAGGCCTTTGCCGCCGAGGCCGAGCCGCGCCGGCAAGCGCAGGACGACGTCTTCCATCGTCGCGCGGTCCGAGGCGAGCGAGAGCCAAAGCCGCGAGCAACGCAGCGCGCGCACACCATCGGTGTCGAAGACGACGTTGCCCTCGGCCAAGAGTCCCCGCGTCAAAGGCGCAAAGCGTTGTCGCTCGGGTGGCACGTCCACGCTCGTCGTCCCGACTCGCTCTTCGATCCGCCGCGCGAGGCTACGCGCGAGAACTTCGCTCTGCGTGATCGGCGCTTCCGAACCGCGCTTGGGCACCGCCTGGCTGTCGACCAAGACCTCGACGAGCTGGCGTTCGACATCGCGGTCGACGCTCAAGACCATGCGGTCGGCGCGCACGCGCAAGGTCCCGCTCTCGAACTCGACGCCGCCGGCATAGACGTGGTAGACGAAGTCACCGTCGTCGGACTGAGTCTTGGACGAGGACCCGGCCTGGATGCGGTAGGCGCCCTGCGCCGGCGCGCGCGCGCCTACCAAGGTCAGCGCGGCGAGCGCGGCGACGCAAAATCGCTTCGGCAGGCACCGGTGCGAGCCTGTGATGAACTTGGCAGCCATCAACGCGACACGGCCTCAGCTTTCGAAGCAACGTCTTGGTTGTCGACCCGCACCCGCGTGCCGCGATAAGCAAGCGTGCGCAGATTGAAGGACAGCTCGGGCGTCGCGCGGATGCGCATCGTCTCGTCGACGAAGACCGAGACCGCGGCATAGCGGTCTTCGAGCACGATCCACGCGTCGTCCGGCGTGAAGCGCAAGGAAGCGCCTTCGGCGACGACAGTCGCGACCCGCAGCTCGACGCCGCCCGTGGCGTCGCAACGCTCGACCACGCGCGGCAGCATGCGCGTCGTGCCGTCGTTCTTGGCGAGCGCCTTGGTGTAGCCGTCGCGCAAGCGAATCACGAGGTCACCGCCAGCTCGCAGATCGAGATCACCCGCGTGGTGGACGCCGTGCTCGTCGACCATGCGCGCTCGCACGGGACCAGGCACAACGAGGCGCGCATCGCGAAGCTGCACCGTGCCGGACGAGTCGAGGCGGAGGCGCCGCGCGGCGTCGACCTCTTCGACGAAGTCGACGGTGCAGCCGCCGTCCTCACGGGCCACGAGCTCGAAGCCATCGTCGTTCGCGCGCAGCGCACGGCCTTCGAGGCGGACGATGCCGCGCCGACGATCGCGAAGCGCAGCACTGACGACCGCAGTCTCGTCGTCACCAGACAACAAGAAGCGCCGGGTCGCGCCATCCGCATCGAGCCACAGCGAGGCACCGGCGAAGGTCGAGGTCGCTTCGACGACGCCGGGCTCAGCGCCCTTTTCGAACTGTTCGACTTCGAACTGTTCGACTTCGAGCTGCACGTCCGACCGCGCATGAATGAGGCCGGCCTCGCCGCCGAAGAGCAGCGGCGCCAAGACCAGACCCGCGTCGCCGAGCGCGTCGCGTGTGGCCGCCACGATGAGGCCGCGGAAGGGGTCCGGGAAGCGTTCGAGCTCCCGGCAGCGCAGCCGCAACGAGGTGCGTCGCAGGTCGTCGCGACTGCGCAGCTCCACAGAGCCGCGCGCGAGCACACGCAGCGCGTGTCCGGGGCGGACCGACGGCACGAAGCCCGGCACCGCACTGAGCAGCACTTCGTCCGCGTCGAGGTCCCACGCGGGCACACGCTCCTTCGCCGGCATGCTGACGCGGACCGCTTCTTCGCCGCGCACGAGCCGCCACTGCGTGCTGCCCGTCCGCTCGGCGAGCGCGGCGGTGACGACCGCACCTTCGATGTCGAGGCGCAGGGGCAGACCGGTCGCGGTCAGCGCTGCGGGCCTCGAACGTTCGTGGACGGCGAGTAGGGACTTGATGCCGGTCGCGCTGACCTTCTCGCCGGGTCGTAGGCTTTCCCAGCGCAGCTCTTCGCGCAGCGCGGCGCGCAACAGCACTTCGGCACGCTTGGCAGAGTCGGCGCTGGGCTTCGCCTTCGTGGAGCTCGATGCCGCGACTTCGTCGACCACGACGTGGAAGAGGACGCTTCCGCGACCCGTGACGCGGTCATCCTTGGACTCGAAGACGAAGTCGTGCTGGGCATCGATGTCGAAGGGCCCGAGGGATCCGCGCACTTCGTCGCTGCCAGGGACGTGGGCGACGACGAAGCCGCGATTGCCCGTCGCCCGGAAGGGAACTCCGTCGGCGAGGAAACCATCGATGCGCGCGTCCCCACGTCCGACCAGCATGTTGGGCTCGAGGCGCCCGAAGTGAGAGACCAAGGTGACGAGGACGCCGCCGTCGCTGCGCGCTTCGCTCAGATTCTTGAAGCTGCCGCTCGGCACGTAGATCGCGGGACCTTCGATGCGCAGCGTCTCGCGCGGCAACAGCGGCGCGACGCCACCGAAGGCAATCGTGAAGTCGTCGAGCGGTACACCGAGAGCGCGCAAGACCGTGTCGATCGCGAGCCCCGGACGATCCCAGAACATGCGCGCCTGCCCCATCAAGCTGCCGAGCACCTTGCCCGTCCGGTCATGCAAGTGCACGCGCGGCTCACCGGTCGCGACGAGACGCAGGGGCTCGTGCCATGGATCGAGGGCGAGGTCGAAGCTCGCCGCATCCATGCTCTGGCCGCCGTATTCCAGCTTGGCTGCACCAGCGAGGCGAATGTCGCTGCAGCTGAGCTCGCCGACGCGCGCGCGTCCCTTTTCGGCGTTCTCGGGTCGGCCGTCGCGGTGTGCGTCTTGGCTGTCGCGCCGCAGCCAGGCAAGGAGTCGATCCCCGCGTCCGCGCAGCGGCTCGCGCATGCTGCGACGTGCTGTGGACTGACTGGTCGCTTCGAACTGCACGTCGTCTTCGACCGTGAGCCGCAGCGTCTGCGCGTCGATCGGCATGAGCTCGAGGGAACCGCGCCCGAGCACGCGGAAGAGCTCTGCAACTGATTTCCGCTCGAAGCCGCGCAGGTCGACGTCGCGCGCGAGGCGAACGAAAGAAGTTCCCACCGAGACCACGACCTCGTCCTGCTTGATGACTTCGTCGAGCTTGAGCGATAGGCCGCGACCGCGCAGGACGTAGTCGAGCTCGGGTCGGCGCTTCGCTGTGTCGGGTTGCTGGGAGCTGCGATCGGCCTCACCTTGAACCTCGCGTGTCTTGATGGTGACGACGTCCTCGGGCGGCGTCTCGAGTTCGAGGATCGCACCTTTGACGCGCGCTGTCATGCGCGCTGCCTCGAGCACGAGCTCGGCGCCAGAACTCGGGCCGAGAGACGCACCGAGCGCGGACGTCGGTGCACGCACGACCACGTCACGCAGCTGCACATCGTGCTGCTCGTCGATCGCGACTTCGCCACCTGGCTTCTGCGCGATCACGACCTCCATCGAAGCGGCGTCGACGATGACGAACTCCCGCGCGCGCGGATCGACGCTCGTAGAACGGAGTCTCTCGAAGGCGATGAAGCGTGCCTGCAGCAGGCGATAGCGCGACGCGCCGACGGGCTGCGAGTCAGCCCAAGAGAGCTTGAACTCCGGCACCTGCCAGACGCGATCGCCGATGCGCACGGCGGCCTGCAGCGGAGCGATCTCACCGGCACCTTCGAAGGCGATCGTACCGCTGCCAGCCATGCCGCCCGCCTGACCGCTCTGGCCGACGCGGAGCGCTCCCGCCGACACGCGCGGAGCCTCGCTCGTCTTGTCTTGGGCAGCCTCGGTCTCGGTGGCCCGCAACAAGTCGTCCTTGCCGAAGAGCAAGAGGAGCAAGCCAAAGAGCGCCGCGAAGACGAGGCAGAAGAGCAAGATCCGGCGGATCACGTCGACGACCTCGGCCCGCGCCCGTCAGAAGCGAGGATGGCGTCATAGCGCCCCTGGAGCTTGAGCAAGACCTCGATGACTTCACGCACGGCGCCGAAGCCGGCCGGCGCTTCGGTCACGTAGCTGCAGACCTTGCGCACGTCCGGGCGCGCTTGGCGCACCGTGATCGGCAAGGCCACGCGCTCGAGCACCGGGATGTCGAGCAAGTCGTCGCCGAAGTAGCACATCATCGAGTCATCGAAGCCGCGCCGCGCGAGTAGGTCTTCATAGACGGCCAGCTTGTCGAGCTTGCCGAGGTGGACCTCGGTCATGCCGAGCTCGTCGGCGCGGTCCGCGATGCCACGCGAACGCCTGCCGCTCAAGAGCCCGGTCTCGTGCCCGGCGCGCGACCAATGCACGATGCCACTCGCGTCGTGGACGTGCATGGACTTGAGCTCACGGCCGTCCGCATCGAAGTGCAGGCGGCCGTCGGTCAGGATGCCATCCACGTCCAGCAAAATGAAACGAATGGCGTGAGCCACCTCGAGGAAGCGATCGGGGAGCGCGTTCAGATCGATCTCTGGCGGCATGAACATGGGGAAGCCCAGGGCTCAGAACTTCAAAGCCAGCATGTCTTGCAGATCGAGGAGGCCGACCACGCGGTTGTCCTTGTCGACGATCGGCATGTTGTCCACAGCGAGGCGCCGCAGCAACGCCAAGGCCTCGCTCGCCAGGCGGTCGGGGCTCGACGTCTTCGGCGCCGTCGTCATCGCCACTTCGATCGGCAGGTCGAGGTGGTTGTCGGTCTGCCGCTCGAGGTGGCGTCGCAAGTCCCCGTCGGTGAAGTAGCCGACGAGGCGGCTCTCTTCGTCGACGACGATGGCAGCCCCCGGTCGCCCCGGCGTCTCGGTCATGGTCACGAGGGTCTCGCGGATGGTCCGACCGCTGCGGACGAGGGGCAGGTTGCTGCCCGTGCGCATGACCTCGGCGACGCGCAAGAGACTACGCCCGAGCGACCCGCCGGGATGGAAGCGCGCAAAGTCTTCGGGCCCGAACTTGCGGCCCTCTTGGACGACGAGGGCGATGGCATCCCCGATCGCGAGCATCGCGATCGTCGAAGCGCTCGGCGCGAGACCATGCGGCCCAGGTTCGTCGATGCGACCGAGCTGGAGGACGTAGTCGGAGAGCGCGGCGAGCGTCGATTCTTTGGACTCGGTCACCGCGACGACGCCGATGTCGAAGGCGCGCGTGCAGGGGACGAGGCGCAAGAGCTCCTCGGTCTCCCCCGACTTGGAGAAGGCCAACAAGATGTCGCCGGGCATGACGCGCCCGAGATCACCGTGAAAGGCTTCCACCGGGTGCAAGAAGATCGACGGGGTGCCCGTGCTCGCGAGCGTCGCCGAAACCTTCTGCGCGATGAGCCCGGCCTTGCCCATGCCGGTCACGACCACGCGACCCGAAAGATCGAGGATCAAGGCGACGACCTGGGCGAAGGTCGCGTCGAGGCGATCGCGGACGTCGCGCAGTGCCGTGGCCTCGGCGTCGAGGATGCGCCGCGCGCTCGCGATCCGTTCCGAATCCTGCGGGTCCGCGCTCATCGCCGCATCGTAAAGCGCCGACGAAGCCGCACAAAGAAGCCTGGCGCTTTTGTGAAACTCAGAGCGCTCGGATCACCGCATCGGTGAAGGCCCGCGTCGTCGCCTTGCCGCCGAGGTCGCCCGTGAGCGTCGCGCCCTCTAGGATCGTGCGGCGCACGGCGGCTTCGATCGCGTCGCCGCGCGCTACCTCCCCGATGTGCCGCAAGAGCATGGCCGCCGACAAGACCAGGGCGCTCGGGTTCGCGATGCCCCGGCCCGCGATGTCGGGAGCCGTCCCGTGCACGGCCTCGAAGACGGCGGCATCGGCGCCGATGTTGGCGCTCGGCGCGAGTCCGAGCCCGCCGACGAGGCCGCTCGTGAGGTCAGAGAGGATGTCGCCGAAGAGGTTCTCCATGACCAGCACATCGAAGCGCTGTGGGTCGAGGACGAGCTTCATGGCCGCGGCGTCGATGATGACGTCTTCGAAGGCGATCTCGGGGTAGTCACGCGCGGCTTCCTCCGCGCAGCGCAGGAACATGCCGTCGCCGAGCTTGAGGATGTTGGCCTTGTGGACAGCGGTGACTTTCTTGCGGCCCAGCTTGCGCGCTTCCTCGAAGGCGAAGCGCACGATGCGCCGGCAGCCCTTCTCGGTCATGACCCGCAAGCTCGTCACGACGCCCGGCGCGACCTCGTGCTCGATGCCGCAGTAGAGGCCCTCGGTGTTCTCGCGCACCACGATCAAGTCGACGTCCGAGTAGCGCGAGCGCACGCCGGGCACCGACCGCGACGGCCGGAAGTTGGCGTAGAGGTCGAGTTCGCGCCGGATGGCCACGTTGACCGAGCGGAAGCTCGAACCCTTCTGCGTCCCGACCGGGCCCTTGAGAGCGACCTTGGTCTCGCGGATCGCCTCGAGCGTCGCTTCGGGCAAGGGCGTGCCGAGCCGCTCGAAGGGCTCGATGCCCGCCTCGGCGAGGCGCCAATCGATCTGCGCGCCGCTCGCCTCGACGATGCGCTGGGTCGCTTCGCAGACCTCGGGACCGATGCCTTCGCCTGGGATCAGAGTGACGGTGTGAGCCATGGCCATGAGGATCCCAGCGCTCGGCCGGCATTGCAACGAAGCTGCTGACGATGGTGGATCGGAGAGGGCGTCACTTCGGGCCGAGGCGAGCGAGGACCTCGGTCACGAGTTCGAAGGCGTGCTCTTCGAAACGCGTCAAGCCACCGCGCACCTCGACCTCGCGGCGCAAGCGCGCGCTCGCGGCTTGGAGCGGGAAGGGCGCTCCTTCGAAGGCGATCGAAGCGCAGGACGCGACCGCGACGCAGGCAGGACAGGCGGTTGCGCGGAAGCAGAGCCGCTCGATGCGTCCGGCCTCGACCCTGGCCGCTATCGCGATGCGGTCGCCACAGACCGGATTCTCGCCAGCGGCCTCGTGGGTCGCCTCCGCGAGCAGGTCGAGACCGACCGCTTCGCGAGCCAGCCTGGCGAGCTCGGGGCCCAAGTTGGCTCAGCCCTTGCGCGCTTCTTCGAAGATCACGTCGAGGGCTGGCGGCGCTTTCTGCAGCACGAAGAACTCATCCATCATGAACTTGCACGAGGACAGGCCTTGGAGCGCGGCAACGACGAAGAGAAGCGCGACGCCGCGCCGAAGAGAGCGCAGCGAGCGCGACGCACGGGCTGGTTGGGAGACGCGAATCACATGCGCAAGGATTGCGCGGCGAAGACGCGGCGTAAAGCCCAGCTTCGCCAAAGCGAGGGGGGCCGCGGACCGCGGACCTCTTAGGATGCCCCCATGGGTTTGGACCTGCCCTTCGACGCGCCGTACGTCGGCCGCCTCTATCGCCCACCGAGCGAAGCCGACTCCCTCATCCTGCAAGCGAGCATTGGCTGCAGCTGGAACAAGTGCGTCTACTGCGACATGTATCGGGACAAGACGTTCCGCGTGCGGCCGCTGACGGAGACTCTGGCCCACATCGCGGGCGCTGCGCGGGCGGCCGCTCCCGCCGTGCGCAAGGTCTTCGTCGCTGATGGTGACGCGCTGGTCTTGGACCTCGACTACTGGATCGAGGTCCTCGATGCCTGTCGACGCTCCTTCCCGAATCTGCGCCGCGTGAGCTGCTACGCCTGGGCACAGAACGTGCTCGCCAAGACCCCCAACGAACTCGCAGAGCTCCGCGCACACGGCCTCACGCTCGTCTACATCGGTCCCGAGTCGGGCGACGACCGCACACTGAAGCGCCTCGGCAAGGGCGCCACCTTCGAGGACCACGTCCGCGCATCCGCGATGCTGCACACGGCCGACATCGCCCAGTCGGTCATCTTCCTGCTCGGCGCGGGCGGGACCGAGCGGAGTCACGAGCACGCCCGCGCTTCAGCCGCCTTGGCGACGGCGATGGATCCCACCTTCGTCTCGGCGCTGACGTTGACCATCGTCCCGGGAACGCCGATCGCGCGCGCTAGCGACAAAGGCAGCTTCGAGCTGCCCGACGTCATGACGATGCTCGGCGAACTGCGCAGCTTCGTCGCCGACGCCGCGCCGACGGACGCCGTCTTCCGCTGCAACCATGCATCGAACTATTTGCCACTCGAAGGTCGACTGCCGCGCGATCGCGACAAGATCGTTCGCGTGCTCGACGCAGCGCTCTCTGGCCGCATCGCCCTCCGGCCAGAGTGGATGCGTGGCCTTTGAGCGACGAAGGACGGCAGGAAGGGCAGGGTCGCCACAATACCCGAGCGGCATAGCCGCGACGCTCATGCGCCTTCGTCTTCGAGTCGCGCGAGGAGTTTGTGAATCCGATCAGGCACGTACTTCCCGTGTGGGCTGTGGACAATCCAGTCGCTGATCAGATCTGGGGCGTGCACAGCGCGATCGCCGAGTTTCATGCGCTCGATGCCGTACGGTTCGTTGATCAGGGTGGCGTCGATCTGCCCCTTATCGATGCCGTGGATTTCGAACCACAGGTGTTCGCTGCTGTCCTCGTCGGCGTCGACGCTGTAGCCGAGCTTGACGAAGAAGTTCCAGCCGTCGTCATCGCGGTAGCGCGTGAAGAGCTTGCGCAGGGCTGGGAACAGCTCTTTGGCGAGCATGCTCATGCGGCGCGTCTCCATCTTGGAGTGGTAGAGCAGCGGATTGCCTTGGAGAGCCTCGAGGTAGACAGAGGGATTGCGCGGCCGCCCTTTGAGAAAGCCGAGGCGCTCGAGCTGCGGCGCGAACAGCACGCCCGAGGGCCAGCTGTGGTCGTCGTCTCGGTCCTCTTGGCCGCCGACTTCTGGCTCGACGTGTTCGAGGGCTTCGTCCCAAGGGAGCCAGATGAGGTCGAGGTCTTGCCCGATGCGGAAGGGGGTTGAGGACATCGGCACGCCCTGCTCGATGAAGAGCGCCGCGGCGACATTGAGCAGTGATCTGCACATGAGGACGGTGTGTTCGCGCGGGACTTCGAGGAGTTCGAGATCGATGGACCCACAGCGCGTGAGCCCGTGAGTGTGGAGCCACGCTGTCGACGCATCGGAAGAATAGGAGACCGCGTGCACGGTAAAGAGAGTCGTGGGATGTGGTGGCACGAAGGATGCAGCCGCGCCGTGCAGCCACGAGCCCGGGCGCACGATGCACGCCGGCACGTCGTGCATCGCGATCGCTTCGGGCGCCGCGGCGGCGAGGACGCGCAAGCTCGTGTGAAAGTCCTCGAGCACCTTGTCGCCGAGAATCGTCTCGATGCGGATCGTCAGGTTGCTGCCGCGAATCGCTTCGATTTCCTCTTCGTTGAGGCCGGAGCGCGTTGAGCGCAAGACGTCTAGAGCTTCGCTCTCCACGAGCGCGATCTCGAATTCGCCGCAGCGCAGTCGCCAGATCTCGTCTTCTCCCGCTTCGATTTCTTCCGCCGGGTCGCTGCAATCGAGCCCCAGTCTGGTGACGCGCTCGATCACCTCGATCGACTCGGGCTCGGGGCTCCAACCCGGGAGCAAGGCTTGGAGCCAATGCGGCATGCGCCCTCGCTCTGACGTATAAAAGGAGTATCCGATGGGTCGCTTGCTCATGGCGCTCGCTTTGGTCCGCGGTTCGATCACGATCCTCGACGACTCGATCCTCGACGATGGAAGCGTCCACGTCGAGGATCCGAAGCGTCGCTCGTGGATCAGCCGCAACAGGCATCGGGCTTGCTCAGCCGCACGAATCACCAGAGCACGCGTCAGCCCCCGGGCTTCGGCGGCGCCTGAGGCTACGCATCATCCTCGTCGCGGTCGTGCTTGCGGACGTAGGCGCTCTTGAGGTCGTAGCGCTCGAGTTTGTTGTAAAGGGTCTTGAGGGCAATCCCCAAGGCATCGGCGACCTTGGTCTTGTTGCCGTCGAAGATCTCGAGGGCCTTGATGATGGTCGCCTTCTCGAGCTCGTCGAGACGCAAGGTCGAGTTGACGTCGCTGCTGGTCGGACGCGGAACGCCGATGGCGCGCACGGTTTCGAGCGAGATGGTCGGCTCGTCGCTGAGGATGCAGAGGCGCGAGACGATGTTCTCGAGTTCACGGACGTTGCCCGGATAGTCGAGGCCTTGGAGCTCTTGCATAGCTGCTGCGGTGAAGGTCACTTGGCGATGCAGCTTGGCGGCGTTCTTGACGACGAAGTCGGCGACGAAGTCAGGGATGTCTTCGCGACAGGCCCGCAATGGCGGTACGTGGATCGTCACGGCGGCCAGGCGGTAGTAGAGATCCTGTCGGAAGCGCCCGGCTTCGATCTCTTCGGACAAACGTCGGTTCGTCGCCGCGATGACACGCACGTCGACCGTGATCGTCTTCGGACTACCGACCGGTCGGATCTCGCCGAACTGCAGCGCGCGCAAGAGTTGCGCCTGGATCTCGATTGGCAACTCGCCGATCTCGTCGAGGAAGATCGTTCCCCCCGACGCCGCCTCGAAGAGGCCGAGCTTGTCTTTGTCGGCGCCGGTGAAGGCACCGCGCTTGTGGCCGAACAGCTCGCTCTCGACGAGGTTGCTCGGGATGGCAGCGGCGTTGACGACGATCAGCGACTCCTCGCTGCGAGCGCTGAGCGCATGGATGCTGCGCGCGACCAGCTCCTTGCCGGTCCCGCTTTCACCTTCGATCAAGACGCTGGCGTCGGTCGGCGCGACACGCTCGATCAAGTCGCGAAGCGCACGTCGCGGCGCGCTCGTGCCGAGCAACGTCGGCGGGAGATTGGTCACGTCGATCGCGCGCCGAAGACGGCGGTTCTCATGAACGAGCTCGGCCTTCTCGCTCGCGCGCCGAATCGTCGCCTCGAGCTTGGCGAGCGGCACGGGCTTGGTCAGGAAGTCATAGCCACCGCGCCGCATGGCCTCGACCGCTTCTGGCACGGCACCGTGTCCAGTCAGGACGATGACCGGTAGCGATGGGTCCGCGGCGACGATCTTCGTGAGGAGGGTCATGCCGTCCTCGCCTGGCATCTTGAGGTCGACGATCACGACATCCGGGTTCCATGCGGCGATGCGCTCGAGCACGCCTGCAGCCGAAGCGTGGCTCTCGACCTCGAAACCAGCGTTGCAGAGTTCCTTGTCCACGACGCGGCGAAACACGGCGTCGTCGTCGACGAAGATGACGAGAATGCGCTTCATGCCGTTACCTCGCTCGCGCGCAACGTCACGCGGAAGAGAGCGCCACGCCCAGGCTTGTCGACGAGGCGGAGCTCCCCCTGCATGGTCTCCACGATGGCGTAGGAGAGCGATAGGCCGAGCCCTGTGCCCTGACCCGGAGCCTTCGTCGTGAAGAAGGGTTCGAAGACACGGTCGCGATGCGCGACTTCGATGCCGCTGCCTTCGTCCTCGACCTCGATCTCGACGACTTCACCCGCGTGGAGCTCGTCGAGGCCCGGCTGGCGCTGCCGGACGCGCAGATGAACGACATCGCCCGAAGCGCTCGCGTCGAGCGCGTTGCTCAGGAGGTTGACGACGACTTGCTTGAGTTCGGATTCGTTGCCGAGGACTGCGACTCGCTCATGGCTCGATGTGAGTCGCAGCTCGACGCCGGCCGATTCGAAGCGATGGCGCAGGATGACCGCTACTTCGCGCACGAGCGGACGCACGTCGATGATGCTCTTGGGCCCCGGCTCTTGCCGCGCAAAGGTCAAGAGGCGCGAAGTGATCTCGTGCACGCGATAGGCCTCGCTCGCGATGGTTTGGAGGTATTCGCGTTCCTCGCTCGGCGAGATCTCGCCTTGTTGCAGCCTGCGTTCGAGGCCTTCGGCGCACGTCGCGATCGACGCGATCGGCGTGTTGATCTCGTGCGCGAGGCCAGCCGCGAGCGTCCCGAGGCTCGCGAACTTGGCCGCTTGAATGAAGTCGCGCGTCCGCATGCGGACGCGTTCCTCCAAGAGCTCGCGATTCGCGCCGATGCGCGCCGCCATTTCATTGAAGCGCATCGACAAGTCTCCGAATTCGTCGCGTGAGCGAATAGAAATTCGATGGTCGAAGTCACCTTGCAGGAATGTGTTGGCGCCCCGCGCGAGTTGACGCACCGGCCGCATTACGAAGTGATGCAACATCCAAAACGCGAGCAACAACACAATGGCCGCACCGACCGACAGCACGACCAAAGATGAACGAGCCCGCGCCAAACGCTTGGTTAGGTCCTCGTGTGAACGCGCGGACTCGACGCGCGTCTCTTCTTCGAGCACCGACGCGAGTCGGCTGAGTTCACCGAGGGTCGCCTCCATTGGACGTTGCGCCTCTGGTGCGCGGAGCGACGTCAAGCCATCGCGGATCTTCGCGACGAGGTTGTTCTCGACGCCTTGGTGCCCGAGGTCCGACGGGTCGGGCCGATGCGAGTCACCGATGAGGTCATCGATGTGCTTGCGCGCCTCCGCGATGCGATCGACGACGAGTTGCTGCGCATCCGAAGCGCCAGGCGTCGCGGACGTCGCGACGCGGACGACGTCGAGTGCGGATCGCGTGTCCTGAGCGAGCTCGGCCTCACGGCCCTCCTCGATGACCTTCTTCGCGTCGTGCTCGACTTGACGCAATTGGTAGAGGACGGTTGCCACCAAGCCGATGCACGCGAGCGCCGTCATCGCGTACAGACCACCGAGCTTGCGCCGGATCGTGAACGGGTGAGGACTCAGCGCGACGCTTTCCATGCTGTGATCTGAGCGTGTCCGAGAGACGAACTCCATGCTTGGAGCAGAGATCGCGGACGCAGGACGTCACGGATGGGAACGTAATCGCCGGTCAGCGACACGAGGAGGTCCAAGACGCCAGGCCGCTTGCTGACGAGTCGCCCGAAGCGTTCGACGAGTCGTGGTCGACGAATCGCGCGCTGGAGCAGGCGGCTCATCGCGAGCTTGGGCGCGATCTCGCGCTTCCGCGCGCGGTCGTAGGTGCGCCATGCGCGCGCTTCGTCGCCGCTCACGAAGCGCTCGTGGATCGCGCCAGCGAGGAGCTCGGCACCACGCAAGGCCAGGTAGATCCCCTCGCCAGTCATCGGGTCGACGTAACCGCAAGCATCGCCGACGAGGGCGACGCCGGGCATGACTTGCCGCACGGTGCGCACACCAAGCGGGCCATAGGCACGCAGTGGCGCCGCGCGCTCGGCACAGCGAAGCCGCTCGCGCAGGCGCGGAACCAAGTCGAGGCGCGACTCGAAGAAGCGCTCGACCTCGTCGCGCCCCTTGGGCAGCGCAGCAGCGTCAACGATCAGGTTGAGGCTGAAGAGCCCACTGTCGACGTCCACCGCCGCGAAGTAGCCCCGATCGAAGAAATGTAGCTCCCCGAAGTCCTGGGCCTCGACGCCACGGAAGCGCGTCACGAGGGCAAAGCGCTGCAGCCACGGGATTGGCCGTTGCACGCCGAGCGAACGCGCCACGCGAGAGCGGAGTCCATCGGCGCCGACCGTGACGGCAGCGCGCAGGTGGCGCTGGGACCCGTCGGGCTCGTCGAGGAGGAGGCCGCGGACGCGACCGTCCGCGTCTCGGATCAGGTCGCGGACGCCATGCTCTTCGAGGACGAGGATGTCCGGGTGGCGACGCGCGAGCGCGACGAGCTCCGCATCGAGCACTTCGCGGCGCACTCCGATCCCGCCGATCTGCGGCGCATGGGCGCGGCCGATCGAAGCGTAGCGACCGACGGCGCTGTGATCGCCGACGGCGAGCCTCATGCCGCGGACCTCGTGGCCGGAGGCAGCACCGAGCGCAAAGACGTCGATACCGAGTTCGGCGAGCATCGGCACACAAGGCGGACTCAGGAACTCGCCACAGGGCTTCTCGCGCGGGAAGCGCGCTTTGTCGACCAAGGCCACCGAGTAGCCCTGGCCCGCGAGTCGCAAAGCAAGCCCTGCTCCCGCCGGGCCAGCCCCCGCGATGACGACATCGACGTCTCTCTGCTCGACCTTCACGCTGGAACCCTCGCTTCGGAAGCGCTGTGCGCAGTGACGACTCGTCCGGGAACGAGCTTCGCAGACCGCCCGCTCATCAAGAGCGCCGGCAGAACAATGAGGTCGGCGACCAAGGCCAGGGCGATCGTCGCCGCGGCGATCCAGCCGAAGTCACGCGTCGTCGACAAGGTTCCAGCGAGACTCGCGAGAAAGCCCGCGACGAGCGCGATGGACGTGATCGAGATCGCTGGCCCGACGCGGTGCAACGCGTCGACGACCGCGACTCGCGCGGTCTTACCCGTCGACCGAGCGAGCTGAAAGCGGTGCACGAAGTGGATCGTGTCATCGACGACGATGCCGAGCATCGTCGAGCCGATCATCGCCGTCGCGACGTTGAGCGCCTCGCCACTCGCGGCGAGGGCGGCGTGGATCAAGGCCGCCGGTAGCAGGTTGGGGACCAGGGCGAGGGCAGCAAGCAGTGCGCTCCTGAAGGCGAGCCAGAACACGAGGAAGAGTGCCGCCGACATCAGCACGAGCCCTTCCAAGCGGCTCACGACGAGGCGCTGTGAGTCACGGGCGACGCGGACGAGCGTGCCGGTCGCGACGGCGTCGTCGACTCCTTTGGCACGCGCCGTAGCCTCGACTTCGTCGAAGAACTTGGCGAGCGCTGCGCTTCCTTCGACCGTGGCCAGCAGCGGCCCGAGGACAGTGCCCGACGCGCTCGAACGCGGCACTCCACCGAGACCGCCGCAAGCCTCCAGACCTCGCACCGCGTCGAGCACGCGCGCGACGCGCGCATCGAAGATGCTCGTGATATCTCGGCTGCGACCACCGAGGACCAAGTCGAAGCGCGTCACGTGAACACCCAAGGCCTCGATGCGGTCGAGGTCGCCTCGAAAGGCGTGCGAAGCTGGCAGGATGTCGACAGGATCCGTATCGACGCGCAGACGCGGCAGGCAGAGGGCAGCGGCGATGAAGAGGCCGGCAGTGGCGATGGTCAGTGCCCGGCGCCGGCGATGGATGCGCGCCGCCACACGCCGGAAGAAGGCGCGGTGCCTCGGTCCACGTGCGCGGTCCCGCCCGTGTGCGGAACGACGAACGGCGAGCAACAAGATGGCCGGACTGAGCGTGAAGCTCATCAAGCTCGCGAGCGCGACGCCGATGGCCGCATAGGCCCCGAAGCGACTCACGGCCGGGATCTCGCTCGGCACGAGCGTGAGAAAGCCTGCGATGGTCGTCCCAGCCGTCCACATCGCCGGGGTCGCGAGCTCGCGGAGCGCACGCCGCAGCGCGTGCGCTGGCGCCAGACCGCGTCCTCTTTGTTCGAGGTAGCCCTCGACCACGTGCACCGCAGTGGCGACTGCAACCGTCAAGAGAACCGGCTCGAGCAAGCTCGACAGCGGATCGATCGCGTGACCCGCGAGCGCATGCAAGCCGCCGGTCCAAAGTACGGCAGCCCCCGCCGGCACGAGGATGGCGGCGACGATCATCACGTGTCGGTAGAGCAAGAGCAGGAGCAGCGCGAGCACGCCCGCGACGATCGGGAGCACGCGCTGCTGCTCTTCGGCGACCGCACGAGCGATCGCGACCTCGCCCGCGATCTGGCCGCTCACGAGGACGCGCGCGGCCGGCGGTCGCATGCGTTCCGCCGTCGCGCGCAAGCGGTCGAGCAAGGCCTCGCTGGCGAGCGCCGCTTCGGTGTTCGAGGCCACCTCGAAGAGGGTCAAGCGATCGGAGCGAAGCGGCACCTCTTCGACGCGGTCGATACCAGGTTCGCCTTCGAGCGCGCGGCGCAGGTCCTTGGTCTCACGCGCATCCTCTCGCTTGCGCTGCTCGCTGCGCCACTCGAGCCCGATGACGATCGAACGATCCGGGCCGAAGTCGCGCACCCGCACGGCCATCGCCGCCTCCTCGATCGTGCCGACCGACTTGAGGGCATCGTTGTGGACATCGACGACAGCTAGGCTCTTTTGCCGCGCCATCACGATGGTCGAAACGAGAGCCAGTCCGAGCACGAGGACTGCGATCCAGCGAAGCCGTCGCTCCGGGGCCGCGGCTTCTGGCATCGATGGGGGTCCCGGGTCGGCAACGTTCACGCGCTGATGAACGCAGCTTGCGTGCCAAGGCCGTCGAAGGCCACTTGCGCGGCTTCGGCATGCATTCGGGACCTGCGAGCCTGCACTTCTTACATGGCGAGCTGTAAGCGTTACACGCTTGGCGCGGCGTTGCTGCTGGCCAGACTTGGTGCGAGCAGCGTTCTGCGAACTGGCCCGCCCTTTGCGTCTCAGGCGACCATGACTCGCAAGATACTGATGGGCTGCGGCTTGCTCGCCCTCTTGGCGTGGACAGGACTCGGCGCATTCGCTTGGTGGTCGGTCCAAAAGAAGCTGCACATCACTGTCGCTGAGGCCGCCGACCAAGCAGGCGTCGACGAGATCGCGCTCTTGCGCGACGCGGTCGGGACGATCGGCAAGGACCTCGCGGCCCTGCGCGGCGACCTCGACAAGAGCTTGGCCGAAGTCGCCAACGGCCTCGACGAAGCTGCCGAGGAGCGCTCGGCCGCGAGCACTGCCGGCGCGACCGCACGCATCGCAACCCTCGAGAAGCGCATCGGCGCAGCACTCACGGCCCTGGAAGGTCGCACGCGCACGGCACTCGACGAAGTGCGCGCTCTGCGCGCGGCCGACATCACGGCTGCCAACGTGGCCAAGTCCGATCCGAAAGAAGCACCAGCGGTGATCGCCGTCCCGGAGCCGAGCTCACCCGTCGCAGTCGCAGTCGAAGCGGAGAAGCCCAGCGACGAAGTCGAGAGCCCCGAGCCGGCGCCCACACTGACGCCCACGGCCGCGCCACCCACGAAGAAGAAGCGCTTCCTCTCGTTCTCGGTCAAGAGCGCGGGCATCGACTTCGACAAGATGACGAGCTTCACCGTCATCCCGTCCCTCTCGCGCGTCGGCTTCGACGCCAAGAGCACCTTGCACGACTTCACGGGCGTGACTTCGAAGGTCGAAGGGACACTCCAACTTCGCCTCGGCGATCCTGGGTCCGAAGTGACGGGCTCGATCACGGTCGACGCGGCGTCGCTCGACAGCGGCCTCGCCGGGCGCGACGAAGCGATGCGCGAGCACCTCGACACCGCGAAGCACACGAGCATCCGCTTCGACCTCACGAGCATCACCAAGGCGCAGTCCGACGCCGCGGCGAAGCGTACGAGCGGGACCGCGACCGGCACGATGACGATCCGCGGCAAGGCCCGCCCCTTCGAGATGCCGGTCACGATCCAAGTCGACGAAGCGCAGCGCCTCGTCGTCACGGGCCAAGCCGAACTCGCGCTTCCCGACTACGAGGTGCCAGTGCCCAACAAGCTCGGCCTCATCAGCATGGACAAGACCGTCAAGGTCTGGATCTCTTTGCGCATGCGCGCACAGCAGGATTGACCGCATGCGACGTGTTCCAAGAGACAGGGCCTCGAGCCGTTTCGTGCTCGCGAGCATCGTGGTCCTCACCGGCTTGACGACCATGGCGAGCTGCATCCCTTCCAACGTCGTGGCCGAGAAGCACCGTGCGGTCGCGATCCAAGACTTCGAGGTCGAGGTCGAGGGTAAGCCCTGGCAGGCGACGACCACAGCGACCATCGTCGGCATGTGGCGTTCCTTTCGCATCGTCGGGGACGTCGCCGCGAGCTTGGCGGAAGTCACCTACTCCTTCGGTAGCGACGGCGACTACAGCGGCGCAGCGCTCAGCCACGGCAGCCTGCTGCCGACCTTCGAAGTCCTCCAGGGCAAGTGGCGTGTCGACGAGACGGGCCTCGTCCTCGACGACGAAGGCGTCGCGTCGCGTATCCGGGACGACGTGCTCGAGCTCGCCGCCGAGGGCGGCGCCAAGCGACCAAGCGCAACGACGCCAGCATCTATGACCGCAACGCTGCTTCGTGGGGCGACGTCGACTCGCGGGCCTTTCGGTCGTTGCACTCGATCGGCGACATGAGGCTCGCACGCTTGCGCGCGTGGCTCCACTCCGAGGGCATCGACCAAGGTGACTGGGGCGCGGTTGCCGACATCGGCAGCGGCGGCGGCATCTTGGCGACGCGCATGGCGACGCATGCCCGTCACGTCGTCGCCCTCGATCGCAGCGTCAAGAGCCTCGATGCCTTGCACGCGATGCAAGCAACGCACGTCACCTGCGTCGCTGGCGACGCGACTGCGCTGCCGCTCGACGACGCGTCGATCGACATCACCATCCTGTCGGACGTCATCGAGCACGTCGAGGCTTGGCCGCGCGTGCTGGCCGAAGCGGCTCGCGTCGTGCGTCCCGGCGGCTATGTCCACGTAAGCACGATCGACCGCTCGAAGCGCGCGACGCTGCTCGCTGTTCATCTAGCCGAAGGCCTCGGCTATGTGCCGCGCGGCACGCACGACCCGGCGCTCTTCGTTCGACCCGACGAGCTCGTGAGCTGCGGACGTGAGCATGGGCTGTCGTTGTTGCACCTGGTCGGTGAGCGACCGCGCATCTTTGCGACTCTCTGGCGCCGCCGCCTCGTGCTGTCGACCGCGAAGCGCGTGAGCACTTCGTACTGCGCGTTGTTCAAGAAGGCGTTCAGCCGGGAAACCACGCAGGAGCAGCCAAGGTCATGAAGACGGCGACGCTCAGCCAGAGCGACGCGCGCTCGAAGCGCGTCGTCGCGCTCCTCCTCGGTGTCTTCTGCCACACGAGCTTTGCGATCGCCGTCGCGGCCATGGCCGTCGGTCTTTGGTCGGGCATGGCGAGCGGCTTCGGACGCCTTACGGGCGGCGCCGCCTGGTCCGCGAACCTCGCGCTCACGCTGCAGTTTCCGCTACTGCATTCGTGGTTCTTGTCTGGGCGCGGTCGCCGGCATTTGGCGAAGCTCCTGCCGCGCGAGCTCGGGCGTGACCTCGTGACGACGCTCTTCGCGACCTTCGCTTCGTTGCAGCTCCTCGCGACCTTCCTGCTCTGGTCGCCCGTCGGCCCGATCCTCTTCGAGGTCGACGGCTGGGCGCGCAACCTCTCCGGAATCGCCTACGGCGCGTCGTGGCTCGCTTTGTCGAAGTCCATGCTCGACGCGGGCCTCGGCCTGCAGACAGGTTGGCTCGGTTGGTCGGCCGTCGTCCGCGGCGCGAAGCCGAGCTATGGCCCGCTGCCGACAGGCGGGCTCTTCCGGCTTTGCCGTCAGCCGATCTATCTGTCCTTCCTGCTCATTCTCCTGACACCTGTCGCCTGGACGCCCGACCGCATCCTTGTGGTCAGTGTCTGGGGAGCGTACTGCCTCATCGGACCGCTGCTCAAGGAAGCGCGGTTCGGCGTCATCTTCGGCGCGGCCTTCGATGACTATCGAAGGCGCGTCCCCTACTTCGTGCCACGACTGCCAGGCCGTCGAGCCTCGCAAAGGGGAAGACCTTGAGAATCGCCAGCGTCGGCGCGGCCTACCCGCGCCATTACTACCCACAGGAGGCCATCCTCGAACGCTTGGCCGAGCTCTGGCAGCGCGATGGGGACTTCGGTCACCGTGACTTCGGCCACCGGCTCGCGGCCCTGCACGGCAAC
>CALLZN010000213.1 GCA_937858895.1 uncultured bacterium
CTTCGGTGCCGCGGCCGGCGGGGCCGACGACGTCGCCCTGCCTAGGGCGCGCGCGGGGGCGAGGATGAGAGACGGTCGCGCGCCGCGATGCAATCGCTTCTCCGCCAAAATAGTAGCCGCTAGGGCGGCGTGTCGGCGCCCGGGCTCAGAGCTTGATGCCCATCATGTAGTAGAAGAAGAGCGCCGTGTCGTCGCTGCCGCGCGCGTCGCGGACGCCTGAGCCCGGCAAGAAGGCGCTCGCGCCGGCCTCGCCCCAGATGCCGCTGCCGAGGTCGTGGCGATAGAGGAGGTCGACTTCGTTGCCCATCTTGTCGGAGCCGTTCGCGACGCCGTTCGAGAGCGTGGCGACGGGGCCGCCGAAGCGATCGCCAGGCTCCATCGATTCGAACATGTGCCAGGACAGGCGCAGCTTGGAGGTCTTCGAGGGCTTGACTTCGACCTGCGCCGAGACGTGGAGCATGTTCTCCCAGATCGCGAAGTCCATCTGGCCCCAGTAGGCGTGGGCGAAGGGCAGGAGGTTGTTGAAGCGCTCGTTGTCGTTCGAAGAGGGATCGTTGCCGCTCGCGATGTCGGCCTCGACCATGAAGCGCGGCTTCCACTCGTGGTCCGCGAACTCGAAGCCGATGTCGGCGTGGATCGCATAGGTATCGAGGATGGGGATGTCTCGGTTGTCGAGCTCGCCGACCTGGGTCGCCGCCTCGAAGCCGACGAAGAGACCGGTCTCGAAGCGCTGGCGCAAGCGCGTCCCGAAGGTCCAGCGATGCTCGGTGCCGTTCGCCGCCGTCTCCTCGTCGAGGAGGGCGATCGTATAAAGGTCGGTCTCGAAGCCGTCACAGGCCGACGTCCAATAGAGGCCATTGACCCAGGCGCCGGTGTTGTCGGTCTGCAGGGCGTCGCTCGCGAGGATGGTCGCGAAGCCGATGAGCTTCGACGAATCGCTCGTGTCATAGGTCGCGACGACGCCATTCAGCGTGCGCGCTTGGTCGAGCCAGTTCAGCGAGCTGATCAGTCGCTGCTCACCGAGCTCGATCTCCTGGCGCCCGATCTTGAGGAGCAAGTCCTCGTTGACGTCCCACTCGAGGAAGGCCTGATGCACGTCGAGGCCGTCCGCCGAGCGATCGACGGTCGAAGTCTCCTCGCCGAAGACGCGCGTATCCGCGACCTGGAGGAAGGCGCGGACATCGTCTTTGACGCGGAAGTCGAAGGCGACGCGCGCACGTTGCCCGACGAAGAACGGATTGGCGCCCGCGTTGTCGCGGAAGTCGTAGTTCTGGCGCGACTCGGCGCGCCAGCGCAGCTCGCCCGAGACCGTGAGCTTCTTCGAGTTGGGCAGCTCGAACTCGAGGAGCGGCGGCGGGGTCTCGACCCGGACATCCTGCCCGAGGACCGTGGACGTGGTCACGAGGAGGAAGGCCGCGGCCCTGCGAGCGGCGGAGGATATGGGTCGAACGAGGGATTGCATGGGCAGCGCGGAGCAAGATGCGGACCGATCTGCAGCGAGGCACCAATGCTCAGCGTAGCGTTTGACCTGACATTGCTCCGAGGGCGCAAGCCGTCGACGAAGCCCCTCGACTAGCCGGCGTGCGTCTCGGCAATGAGACCCAGGGCGACCTCGTCAGACTCGCAGAACTGCAAGGCGCCGCACCTGCAAGGGTGATGACGCTTCTTGCAATATTGCAAGTTGCGAACAGTGATCGCGGCGGCGAAAGCCGCCAACGACGAGGTCTTCAGCAGCTCGACGCGAGCGGAACGTCACTTGCTTTGACAGCGACGTGACCTCCCTCGCTCGCCCTCGAACCCTCGACTTGCAAGCATGACTGCGCCCATCCATGACCCCTCCGTCTCGACCAGCGAACACGAGGCCCGCCACGGCGAACCCCGAGAACCTGCACCAGAGCAGCGCTCTTCGCGGAGTGCCTTCGTCTTCATGGGCGCGAGCCTGCTCGCGAGCTATGGCACCCTCGGCTACTTCGCGACGCGCTTCCTCTACCCCAAGCAAGACGAAGAAGGCGCGTGGCTCTTCGTCTGCACGACCAAGCGCCTGCAGCCGGGCGACTCGCTGCTCTTCAAGATCCCGAAGGGCGAGACCGTCGCAATCGCGCGCAACGGCGCGGGCACGGGCGCGAGCGACTTCGTCGCGCTGTCGTCGACCTGCCCCCACCTCGGCTGCCAAGTGCATTGGGAAGCGAAGAACGATCGCTTCTTTTGTCCCTGCCACAACGGCGCCTTCGACCGCAGCGGCAAGGCGACCGAGGGTCCGCCGGCGCAGGCCGGCACGAACCTCGCGCAATACGAACTACGGGTCGACGGCGACCTGATCTACATCCGCGTGCCCTCATCGGCGCTCGCCAACAGTGGCGTCGGCCCTGATGCGCGCGGCGTCATCGTCGACCCTGTTGCCATCCGCGGTCCAGGGCACGACCCCTGCCTTGCGCCGCGTGTCCCCAGCCCCACGCGCGAGGTCTGACCATGACCGCAGGCGCTTGGCTTCGAGAACGCTTCCCGGTCGATGGCGACCAACTCCGCGAGCTCACGAACGAGCCCGTACCCGCCCACCTCAAGCGTTGGTGGTTCTGCCTCGGCGGAACGCCGGCCTACCTCTTCGTCGTTCAGATCGTGACGGGCATCCTGCTCGCGTTCTACTACCAGGCCAGCGAGAACGGCGCCTACGAGTCCGTGCGCCACATCACCGAGGACGTCGCCTACGGCTGGTTCCTGCGTGGAGTGCACAAGTGGGGAGCGACCCTCATGGTCGCGAGCGTGATCCTCCACCAGATGCGGGTGTATTTCACGGGCGCCTACCGCAAGCCGCGTGAACTCAACTGGGTCGTCGGCATGTTCTTGCTGCTCTGCACACTCATGCTCGGCTTCACCGGCTACAGCCTCGTCGGCGAACAACTGAGCTATTGGGCAGCGACCGTCGGCGCGAACATCACGAACAACGTGCCCGTCATCGGCCCGACGCTCGGACGCTTGATGATTGCGGGTGACCAGATCAATGAGCAGACGCTGCCTCGCTTCTTCATCTTGCATGGGGCGGTCCTGCCGGTGGCGCTGATTCTGCTGCTCTTCTTGCACATCACGATCCTGCGCCTGCACGGTGTGACCGAGTTCGGCGCGACCGAGGCGGAGAAGAAGAAGACCTTCGACTTCTTTCCGGACCACTTCCTGACCGAGCTCACGATCGGCCTCGTGCTCATGATCTTGCTCGCGGTCCTCGCGACGGTCTACCCGGTCACGATGGGCCCTCCCGCGGACCCGCTGTCGACGCCGGAGGTCATCAAGCCCGAGTGGTTCTTCCTCGTGACCTTCCGCTGGCTGAAGCTCATGCCGATCACGGCAGCCATCTTGAGCCTCGGCTTCATCTTCTTCGTGATGCTCGTCTGGCCCTTCGTCGATGCGTGGATCCGACGTCGGCGCCCAGCCAGCGAGCTGAGCGTCCTCGTCGGCATCCTCGCCGTCCTCGCGATCATCGGTCTCACGACTTGGGAAGCCCTCGTCGACCACTGAGAGCACAGCTTCGTCCTTCCTCTCGCCCCAGCATGAAACAAGCGTCATGAGTCTCACGGCCAAACAAGTCGTCATCGCCCTCCTCGGCCTGCTCTTCCTCGCCTCCCTCGTCCTCGTGCAATACACCGAGGTCATGCGCCGCGAAGAAGAAGCTGGACTGCGTCAACACAAGGTCGCGATCCCCGAGTCGTCGAAGCGGTGTTACGAGTGTCACCGCCAAACAAATCCTGGTATCGCCGAACACTGGATCGGCTCGACGCACGCGCAAAAGGGCATCGGTTGCATCGAGTGCCATGAAGCGGCGAAGACCGACGCTGACGCCTTCGTGCATGAGGGCTACACGATCGCGACCGTCGTCACTCCGCGCGACTGTGCGAAGTGCCACCCCAAGGAAGCTGACGAGTTCCAGAACAGCCACCACGCGAAGGCTGGCAACATCTTGCACTCGCTCGACAACTTCTTGGCGGAGACGGTCGAGGGGTCGCGAGTTCCCTTCGATCCGCATAGCAAGACCCCCGGCCGCCCCGACCTCGATGGCAAGGTCAACGGCATGGCCAGCGCCTTCACGGGCTGTCAGCAATGCCACGGTTCCCTCGTCGGCTTCGAAGGACGTGACGGCAAGCCCGTCACGTCGAAGGACCTGAAGCCGGACGCGGAAGGCCGCCCCACCGACCTCGAGGCCCTCGCCCGCATCGTCAAGAACGCCGACGGCAAGCCGGTCTTTTCAGCCGGCTCGTGGCCCAACACCGGCATCGGCCGCATCAAGCTCGATGGCTCGCGCGGCTCCTGCTCGGCGTGTCATAGTCGTCACGACTTCTCGCCGCGGCGCGCGCGCCAGCCCGAGAACTGCGGCAAATGCCACCTTGGCCCCGACCACCCGCAGAAGGAGATCTACGACGAGTCGAAGCACGGCATCGCCTACCAAGACCTCAAGCACAAGATGAACCTCGACGCCAAAGATTGGGTGCTCGGCCAGGACTACTCGGCAGCCCCCACCTGCGCGACCTGTCACATGTCGGGTCACAGCAAGAACGGCGGTGTCATCACGCACGACCCAGGCCCGCGCATCTCGTGGGCGAAATGGCCGCCGATCAGTCTCGTCATGGGCACCGACATCAACGGCAAGGTCGTGACGGAGGCGGACCCTGCGAAGCGCAACGAGCTCGTCAAAGACAGCTGGCAGGACAAGCGCTCGCGCATGACGCAAGTCTGTCAACACTGTCACACGCAGGACTACATCTCGGCCTTCTACAAGCAGTACGATGACTTCATCCAACTGTACAACGAGAAGTTCGCGAAGCCCGGCGCTCAGATCATGAAGGAGCTCGGAGCCAAGGGCTTGATCACCAAGACGCAGTTCGACGAGGACATCGAATGGACGTGGTTCTACCTCTGGCACCACGAGGGCCGGCGCGCTCGCCACGGGGCGTCGATGATGGCTCCCGACTATGCGCACTGGCACGGCATGTACGAGGTCGCCGAGCGCTTCTACGAAGAGTTCATCCCGCAAGCCCGCGAACACTGCGAGAAGGGTCGCGCCGCGGGCAAGGCGACGGAGGCCGACGCCGTCCTCGCCCTGATCCACGAGATCCTCGCCCGTCCCGAACACGCCTGGCACAAAGGAGAAGCCAAGTGAGACGCCCCAGTAGAAGGTCCTTCCTGCGCACGGTCGCCGCCGCCCCGGCGGGCATCGCGGCCTTCACGACGCGCGACGTCTGCGCCGCGACGAAGCTACGCGACGCCATGCTCGAGAACGCGAGTGACAAGTCCGTCACTTGGGGCAAGGCCCCCTGCCGCTACTGCGGTACCGGTTGCGGCGTCGAGGTCGGGGTCGCCGATGTCGAAGGCAAAAAGCGCGTCGTCCAAGTTCGTGGTGACCAAAAGAGCCCTGTCAACCAAGGCCTGCTCTGCGCCAAGGGCTACCACCTCCCGGGCTTCCTCTACGGCGAGGACCGCCTGCTCTATCCCCAGCGGCGCAAGGCTGACGGCACGCTCGAGCGCATGAGCTGGGACGACGCCCTCGACCTGATCGCCTCCAAATACAAGACTGCGCTCGAGAAGCACGGACCTGAGGCCGTCGGCGTCTACGGATCGGGCCAGTGGACGATCTTCGACGGCTACGCCGCCCTCAAGTGGGTCAAGGGCGGAATGCGCAGCAACAATCTCGATCCCAATGCGCGCCTCTGCATGGCTTCGGCCGTCATGGGCTTCGTGACGACCTTCCAGAGCGACGAGCCGATGGGCTGCTACGCCGACTTCGAGGCCGGCGATGACTTCGTGCTCTGGGGGAACAACATGGCCGAGATGCACCCGGTGCTCTTCAGCCGCATCCTCGAAAACAAGCGCAAGAAGACCGGCGTGCGCATCATCGACCTCGCGACGCGGCGGACGGCGACGAGCGAGTATGCGGACATGTACATCGAGTTCACGCCTGGATCGGACCTCGCGATCGCCAACGGCATCCTCGCCCTCCTCATCAAGAAGGACCAGGTCGACCATCGCTTCCTGCGCGAGAACTGCGTCTTCAAGCGCGGCATCGAAGACCTCGCCGTCATCGGCTACGGCTGCGGCGACGGTCAGAAGGAGAAGTACACGTTCAAGGACGAGGTCAAGGACGCGACTTACGAGGACTTCGTCGCCTTCGTCTCTGAATACACCCCTGCTCGTGTGCAAGATATCTCTGGCGTCTCGCCCGAGCAGCTAGAGGCGCTGGCGACCGTCTACGGCGACCGCAATCGCGGCACGGTCAGTCTTTGGTGCATGGGTGTCAACCAACACGTGCGCGGCACGTGGATGAACAACCTCTTGAACGACTTGCACCTCGTCACAGGAAAGATCTCTAGCCCCGGCAACAATCCCTTCAGCTAGACCGGCAAGCCGTCGGCCTGCGGCACAGCGCGCGAAGTCGGAACGCTGAGCAACCGTCTGCCCGCCGACATGGTCGTGACCAACGAAGCCCATCGACGCAAGGCCGAGGAGATCTGGCATTTGGAGCCTGGTACGATCAACCCAAAGCCCGGCTACCACACCGTCGATCTCTGGCGCGCCTTCGCGCGCGGGGACCTCAAATGCATGTGGGTCAACACGACCAACCCCATGGTCACGCTGCCCAATCTGCCGCGCGTCGACTACAAGCCGGGTTCGGACGATCGCTTTCTCGTCGTGAGCGACATCTATCCAACGCCGACGACGGATGTCGCCGACCTCATTCTACCTTCGGCCGCGTGGGTAGAAGCAGAGGGCATGTTCGGCAACTCCGAGCGACGCACACAGCATTGGCACAAACTCGTCGATGCGCCCGGTGAAGCCAAGGAAGACGCCTGGCAGTTCGTCGAGGTGGCGCGGCGTATGGGCTACAAGGGTCTCTTCCCATGGGCCGGCGACTGGCACAAGCCCATGTACGAAGAGTACCGCTCCTTCACGCTCGGTGTCGGCAAGGACCTCGCCTCCTACGAACAACTCGAAGCGAGCCGCGGCATGCTCTGGCCGGTCGTCGACGGCAAGGAGACGCCCTACCGCTATGCGGCCGGCATCGACCCCTACGTCAAGAAGGAGAAGGGCGTCCACTTCTACAAGGCCAAGGGCTATGGCGAGAAAGCCGCTGTCTTCTTGCGGCCCTACCATCCGCCGGCGGAGGTCCCCGACGCTAGCTACGACATGTGGCTCTGCACGGGGCGCGTGCTCGAACATTGGCACACGGGGTCGATGACGCGGCGTGTCAAGGAGCTGCACCAAGCGGTGCCAGAGGCCTATGTCGAGATCAACCCTGCCGACGCGATACGCCTTGGCGTCAAGAGCGGCGAGCGCGTTCGCCTCGTCAGTCGGCGTGGCTCGCCCGAGTTGCCCTGCGTCATCGATGGCCGTGGCCGACCACCGATTGGCAGCGTCTTCGTGCCCTTCTTCGACGAAGCGCGCCTCATCAACCGCTTGACGCTCGATGCGATGGACAACATCAGCAAAGAGCCCGACTACAAGAAGTGCGCGGTCCGCGTCGAGAGGATTTGAAGATGGGCACGTGCGCTCGCCTTGCTTGGACCGTGCTCGCCAGCTTGTTCGCCAGCATGATCGCCTTGACGACGAGCTGTGGCGAGCGCGAGACGTTGCGCGTCACGCCTGGCGAGACTGTCGATCGCGATGTGCTCGCCCGCTCGAAGACCAAGGCGACGGAGCGCGCGACGCGGCGCGCCTATGACGGCGCACCGCCGACCATCCCGCACGCGCCTTTTGCCGTCGCGTGCACGTCTTGCCACAATGAACTCGGTATGCAGGTGCCGGACCTAGGCTTCGCGCCGCCGATGCCGCACGAGGCGACGAAGGGTCTCTCGGCCATCTCGCGCTGCGATCAGTGTCACGTCTACCGCAAGGACGCGACGCTCTTTCGCGCGACGTCCTTCGTCGGGCGGCCCCAGGACCTTGCCAAGGGCAGCAGACAGCACGAGGGCGCGCCGCCGGTCTTGCCCCACCCCGTCTTCATGCGCGAGAACTGCCTGGCTTGTCACAGTGGCCCGGCTGCTCGCGAGGAGCTGCGCTGCTCGCACCCTGAGCGTAGTCGCTGCGTGCAATGTCACCTCGAGAGCGTGACTTCGACGAGCACGAGTTTCACGCGCTGAGAAGTCGGACTTCGTAACTCAAGGTCACCCCCGTCCGCGTCGATAGCGCTGGCGGACGACTGTCGACATTTTGAACAAGTCGACGGCCGGACCCGAGGGGGGAGCTGACCATGCAAGATCGACTGGTTGTAACACCAGGCACCGCAGGCAACGAGAACGAGAGCGGCACAGCTCTCGTCTTTGCGATCATCTTGACCGTCTCAGTGGGCGCCCTCGTCATGGCGCACATGGGCGAAGTCAACTCCGAGCGGCGCAAGATCGACAGCATCATGCACCGACAACGGGCCGCCGAGCGCGCCGTCGGCGGGCTCGTGCGCGCGCGTAACATCGTCAACGCAGCACCCTACGTTCACGGCAAGAACACGGCCCTCTGGGCCGCCATCCACAGCGATCCGCCTTACGTACCAGGCACCGAGGTCCGTGTCGAGAAGGTCGGCCCCAGCGATGGTGAGTGGCACGTGCTCCGCGCGAGCGGCAGCTTCCAAGGAGTCGCCAAGCTCGCCCAGGTTTTCGTCCGCCAGCGCTCACCGATCACGAGCTTCAATCTCTTCGTCGCCGACCACCCGGTCGGCGTCTCGGGTACACCGACCGGACAGATCCACACGAACAAGGAACTCGAGTTTCTCTTCCCCTACGGCACCTACCGCGACTCCGTCTCGGCCGTGGATGGATACAAGTTCAGCGCGGACGCGACACCCGAGAACACGCGCATCTGGGGCCCGTCCAACCCGGCCGCGGCACCGATGAGCAACGTGCTCTCGAGCATCTCCTTCTCGGAGCTCAGCAGCAACGCGACGACGCTCAACGTCACCGATGACCTGCTGGCCGAAGTCAGCTTCCAAGGCCCGCAAACCCACGTCGACCTCTACACGCCTGAGACGCGCACCCTCGTGCCGCGCGTCGGCTACCGGCGCGTCTTCACCGGCTTCACGACCGAGACCGTGCAACGCAAGGTCATGGACTACGTCGACGTGCCCTACCGCATCAAGGTGCCGGCCTACACCGAGGTCAGCGAGCACGTGACCTTGAAGTCGCCGGTCTACACCTGGCACACGGTGACGACCGCAAAGCGTGAGCCCGTCTACGTCGACCAGATGGAGCACTACTACGAGAACGAAGAGGTCTGGGGCACCAAGCTTGTCGCGCGCACGACCTATGAGAGTGACTTCGTCACCGGCACCGGCGGCATGCAGGCCATCACGGCTCTGAAAGATCTCTACGAACAGGCACAAAGCCTGATGAACGCTTCCAATGACGCGGGCGTCACTGGCATCGTCATGTCGGCGATCGATGTCCGCGTCGACCTCGACAAGGAACTCCAGGACCTCAAAGAAGCGATCAAGGACCTGGACATGGCAGCGCCGCTCTACACGAATGCTGCCCGCAAGCTGCAGGATTCCATTGACCGTCGCAGCGACAAGGACTGGATTGCGTCGCTCGATGCAGTCCTCAGGCCGAGCGTCGATGCCTTCTACACGAAGCTCGCCGATGCGAAAGCCATGGTCCTCGCCGAGTCAACTGGCAGTACGAAGGTCGACTACGGCGACCTGAGTCAGGTCGACCTCGAGAAGCTCGCCGACATGAAGGCATCTGGTTCGCAGCGAGGTGCCTCCGGCCAATACGAGCTCAAGGCAGTGCACGACTACGTCGAGATCCCCTACATCATGTCCTCCAAGCTCGTACTCAAGCCCCGCCTCAAGCGCGTCAAGACTGGCGAACAGTTGGTCACCTACACGGAAAAGATCCGACGCTTTAGCCACGACGAGACCAAGCACGTCTTGCGCAAGCGCCGCGTCCTGAGCGGCGAGACCTGGGAAGTGCGCAACCGCCGCGTGCCGACCGGCTACAAGGTCATCACCGAGACCGTGGAGGTCCCGGTCTACGCCTCGACGCCCTACAACTACTTCGAAGAGGTCATTGTCCCGCGCGCGCTCGCGCGCAGCGAGGTCGTGGCCTCAAACGGCGTCATCTACATCGAAAAGGAGATCGAAGAACTCGGTGGCGACCTCGAAGGCCGCCTCACCCTCGTCTCCAACTCGCGCGTGGCCATCACGAGCAGCGTCCGCTACGTCGACGCCTCGGGTCGCACGCGCATGCTCCACGGCAACGACCCAGCCGAGAAGTACGACTTCAACGCTGACTACTCAGGCAACTCGGTGCTCCTTCTGATCAGCCGTGGCGACGTCACCTACTCGAAGGACGTGCCGCAGCGCTTCGAGATCAATGGCACCCTCGTCTCGACCCAAGGCAAGGTCGCGATGGAGGGCCTCGAGGTCTCGAGCGACGGCGCCGAGATCATGCTCTCGCCCGACGTCACAGCAAATCCGAGCGCCTACGTCAAGGAGTCCCTGCGCCGCCTCGGCGGCATCCTCGCTGCCAAGCGCCCGGTCGCTGCCTACGTCGACAGCGCAGGCACCGTTGTCGCAGGCTTCGGGGAAGGCAGCGCCCTCATGGACGCGAGCCTCTTGCCGGAGAACGGCGGTGTCAGCCTACCGCCCTTCACGCCGCAGCTCGATCGACCCTCCTGGACCATGCTCAGCATCGGTAGAAAGCTCGACGTGAAACTCTGAGCGCGGTATCGAGCGAAGCCTCACAGCGGGCTCGCGGGCCTTGACTTCGTCGCTGCGCGCCGCATCGTGAGGCTTCGTTCTTTCGCGTGCTCGCGGCTGTCGGCCGGGTTCATGCGCAGCCAAAGCCATTTTTTTGGACTCTGGGAGGTGGGAAGCCGGTGGAAATCCGGCACGGGCCCGCCGCTGTGAGCGCGGACGAGTGAGGCAAGGGCCACGGGCGTGAAGACGCTTGGAAGGCGCCTCGAAGAACTCGGTGGATGCGCGAGTCAGAAGACCTCTCCTGGAACTCCGCGACCCTGTGCATTTCGAGGAGCTTGAATGCCGTCGCTATCGCAAGACCGCAGCCGCGGTCCGTCTGCCCTTCTGCCCGTATTTTCTGGCCTCTGCGGCCTCCTTCTCTCGAGCCTGGCCGGCCACGAAGCACTGGCCATGCAAGGCCGCATCGAAGCGGGCCTGGCCGCCTCGTCCTGGGCCTTGCCCAAGGCCGCGAAGAACTGGACGGTCCCCGTCGAGCTCGGCTCTGACCTCGTTCTTTATGACGGGCAAGCGCTGCGGCGCTTCGATGCCACGACAGGTGCCGAAGGGACGCCGCTCGTCACCGTCTCGGGGCCGGTCTTTTCGAGCTTCGCCAAGCTCGGCCCGAGCGGTCAGCGCATCTTCATCGGCGAGTCATCGACCGGGACGCTCTACGTGTACGACTTGGTCGCGAAGAGCCTGCGCACCTTCGCGGTCCTCGCCTTCAACTATGCAATCGACTTCCATCCGCTCGAAGGTGAGCGCTACGCCTACGTGAGCGCGGCGACGCAGTCGACATCGAACCAGATCTACCGCGTGGACACGGTGTCCGGCGCGACGGTCCTGATCGCCGACTTGCCTGGCTTCTCCGGACCCCTCGCCTTCGATCGAAGCGGCGCGCTCTTCTATGCGCCGCCGAACTTTCAGGGGCCAGGGACGGGACGCGTCCTGCGCTGGTCGGGGCAGCAGGTCCTGGCTGCGATTCATGGCACGCCGCTCACGCTGGCGAGCGCGCGCACTCATGCGACCGGAGTGTCCAACGTGAGCGCGCTGGCCTTCGACCCGGAAGGCACGCTGCACGGCGTCGACTCGGTCGACGACCGCGTGCTCGAGTTCGGCGGCCAAAGCGCAGCGGCCCTTTTCGAAGAAGGCGGCGCAGAGACTTTGACCCAGCTGCAGCCAGCGCGCGGCGCCGAGCCCCGCGCCTTCGAACGCTTCGGTGTCGGCAGCGCCGGCTTCTGGATCCTCGCGAGCGACTTCCAGACAGGTATCGACCGCATCTATCGCCTGCGGCCGGCGCGCCCGCTGCTCGTGGCCTCCGACCAGCAGCCGATCGGCAACAGCCCCTTGACGCTCAAGGTGACGGGCCTGCCGGCAACGACGCCGGTCATCTATCTGTTTGGGCAGGAGCTCGTGCCCGAGCGCCCCTTGCTGGCCCTCGGCGCGCGCGGCCTCGCCTTCCCGGACTTTGGCATCGTGCCGACGCTCGACATCGTGACGAGTGTCGGCATGTCGAATACGAAGGGGCTTGCGAGCCTTCAAGGGTTGAGCCCCGCTCAGCGGGGGGCACGCTTCACGGTCCAGGTCCTCGCTGGATCGGTGCAGCGCTTGCAAGGCGGCGATGAGGCATCGCCCTGGGTCAGCTCGAACCCGGTGACGATCCAAGTGCGCTGACCGCGCGCAAGTCGCGACGTGCGCAGCGACGCGCGTTGTGGTTACCCCGCCTGGACTCGAACCAGAACTAGCAGAACCAAAATCTGCTGTGCTACCAATTACACCACGGGGTATCGCTGCGCTGCTTTCGAACCACGATCTCGAGTGATCTCGAGAGCTGGTTACCCCGCCTGGACTCGAACCAGAACTAGCAGAATCAGAATCTGCTGTGCTACCAATTACACCACGGGGTAAGAAGCCCGAGGATCCTATCGAACGCGCGATGCCGGTCAAGAATCAAGGCGGCGCGACCCTCAACGCTTCGTCGTGACCGCCTTCGCCCGTTCGGTGAAGCTGGAGTCCAGGAGGTCGGCGTCGCGGAGGGCGCGCTCGGCCTCGGCTTTGGCCTC
>CALLZN010000214.1 GCA_937858895.1 uncultured bacterium
GACCTGCCTGGTTACTACCTCGCACGAGGTGATGGCCGCGAGGCCTACGCGGCCTTCGAGCGCCGCACGTCGATGGACGCGACGCGTCGCGCGGAGGGCCTCGATGCCGCGATGCGCGTCCGTTTGATCTCATACGGCGACGCCACCTTGGACCGCGGCCTGCTCGCCCAACGCGCTCGGTCGCGCGGCCAACGCGCCGCTCGCGACGAAGACTGGGAAGCCGTCCGAGGTTGGTTCGGCCTCGTGCTCCGCCTCGGTGGCGACGACCCGCTGATCGCGAGCGTCTGGCGCTTCCTCGAAGCCGTCGAGCGCGGCGACGGCGGTACTGCGCAACGCGAGGCCGCGTGGATCCGTGCTTTGTCCGTGCCCGAGGAGCTGCGGCGTCCGATCGGTCGTCTCTTGATGCTCGACGGGGCTTAGTGTGGACGTTTTGTACCATCCACTGCCAGACTCCCCTCAGTAGCCGCTCGCTTCCATCGCCCAGTCCGCGGCCAGTGTTCGGAGCACCGCGCCGTCGCGGCCATAGATCTTCACGCCGCCGTCTTCGGCGACCATGGTCGTGCCGTCGGGCAAGCGGTCGGCGTCGCCGGGCATGGTCAGCTTCTCGAGCTTCCAGACGGTCGAGCCTTGGGCGTTGACCTCGAAGACCATGTTGGGCTGGCGGCGGGTGATCAGCGTGTTGCCGTTGGGTAGGCGGTCGGCGTCGACCACGACATCGATGCCTTTCAGCTCCCAAACGACTTCGCCGGCGGAGTTGACTTCGATCACGCGCTTGTCGCCATTGTCGGCAATGAGCGTGTTGCCGTTGGGCAGACGGTCGGCGTCGTAGGGCTTGTACTCCTTGCGCTTCGCCTCGGCGATCCCGAAGGTCCAGACGATGTTGCCGTCCTTGTCGACTTCGATGACGCGGTTGTTGCCGGGGTCGGTGATCAGGGTGTTGCCGTTCGCGAGGCGGTCCGCGTCCATCGGCTTGGCGAGCTTCGTGAAGGCCCAGACGGCCTTGCCGCTGCGGTCGTACTCGCGCACCGCGTCGTCGCCGTGCTCCGTGATCAAGATCGTACCGACTGGCGTGATCTCGGCGTCGTAGGGGTCGAAGAGGTCTTCGAGCTTCCAGACCACCCGTCCTTCGCCGTCGAACTCCTGCACCGACAAGTTGCTGAAGTCGCAGACCAGCGTGAAGCCCGTGAGCGCGCGTCCCGAGTTCGACAGTTGCATGCGCGCGACGTCTTGCAAGGCGATGTCGATGCATCCCATGCGCTTGTCTGCAATGCGCACGGTCGTCGCATCAAGAAAGAGCAGGTAGCCAACCAGGCGTTCGCCGTCGAGCAGGTCGAGCTGAGCGAACTGACCGATGTCGCCGATATCGCCCGCGGCGAGGCCCGTGCCGCCGAGGGGAAAGAGCAGGGCTTCGATGGCCTTCCACTCGATGTTGCGCGCCTTGCCGTCTTGCTCGATCGTCACTTCGGTCGGCGACAGCGCGGTGAGCTTACCCTCGACGAGCCGTTCTTCGCCGCTCAGGAGGCGGATCTGGTCGTGCACGCGACTGCCGCCGAGGATGCGACCCTTGGAGGCGTCGGGGAGGATGCCTCGCAGCGATTGCTTCGGTATCCGAAGGTCGCGGCCGAGCGCTTTGAAGGCCACGTCCTCGCCTTCGAGCCGGAGTTCGCTGAAGGAGACCGCCGTGCCGCTGTCGAGCAGCAGCAGGGGACCCGTGAGCTTCTTTGGTGTCGCGGTCGCATGCACGATCGCGTCGATGCTCGGGCGGGGCACGAGGATCGGTGCGCCGATGCTCGCCGGCCCTTCGAAGTAGAGGTTGTCGCCCTCCATGGCGACGATGTGCGTCGCTTCGAGCTTGCCACCGTCCTCGAGCTCGAGGTGGAGGGTCGGAGCCGTTCGCTCGGCCGGAATCGGCGAAGCGAGGCAGGCAGCGATCTGCCTCAAGAAGTCCGCTTCGTCATCCTTCAGGGCCGCGAGCGCTGCTTCGAGCGGCGCGCCTTGCATGTCGCTGCGCCGCTGCAGGAGGACGAAGGCAAGGATGCGATGGCTGAGGCTGCGCTCCGTGCTCGCGAAGATGTCGAGCAGGTAGCTACGGCTCGCGTCGATCGGCATGGAGCCGATCGCGGTCGTTACGGCGTTGCGTTCTTCGATGTCGGCGCCGCCGGTCAGCGAGCTGACGCGTTCCATGAACTTCTGCCCGCTGCGCGCGGCAAGCTCGTCGTTGCGCAGGAGGACACCGGTCGAACGCAGGGCGGCGATGCGGACGCCGATGTGGGAGTCGAGGAAGTCGAGGGCGGCGAGCAAGGCATCGACCTCGATCGTTCCGCTCCGGAAGGCAAGGGCCTCGGCCAAACCGCGTGCGATGCGCGCCCGACGCTCGATGTCTTCCTTGCCGGCGGCCTCGAGGGCGCTCAGCACGCGCTCGAGGCGAATCTTGATCTCGAGGTCTTGCTGCTCCGGGAAGGACTCGAGGATCGGGAGGATCAGGGGGCCCTTGGCGACGAGCTCGCGCTCGGCTCCGACGCGCTTCTCGTAGCGAACGTCGCCGAGCGTCTCGACGAGGTTCTTCACCTCGAGGATCAAGCGGTTGCGTTCACCGGTGAGGCGCGGGACGACTTGATTGGCGATTTCGTCTTCGCTCTTCCGATCTCTCATCGCGCGGATGGCCGGCACGACTTCGAGGCGACCGAGGAGGCCGACGTTCTTCACATAGGGCCCGAAGAGTTCCTCTGGGTCGCCCTGGCGCGGAGGAGATGGCTGGTCGCGAGCCGTCTTGTCGGCGTCGTCGCTACCGTCAGCTTCTTTGGCGGAGCCCGCCTTGGCCTCGTCCTGTGTGAACACGACGGGCGCGACCACGGCCGAGAACGGAGGCGCGACCACGGTCCATGGAAGGATGGCGATGCAGAGCAGGGAGAACGTCATTGCGACCATCTGGAAGCTTTCCGAGTTTCGTGCGTCGGGGGGCGTCGCCTGCGACGGTCGAAGCTGCGTTGGACTTCCGACACAGGGTGGCAGGCAGCCTAGATCATCGGACCATGAAAGACCGTGACGCGCCAACCGGAACTGAGCCGTCCAGGGAAAAGTGCACAGAATCGAGCTCAGGGCCAAGCGTGCCGGGGCAGAGGCGTGGGTTTCTCGGCTCCGTCGCGTATCCTGAACGAGCGATCAGCGCATGCCCCGCCCCTTGGCACGCCGTCATGAGGTCGCAGGACCAAGGATGACCACGATCCGTACCAGGCCGTCTTGCGCCGCGCGAAGCTCAGCTGCCGAGTGCTTCGCCGCGACCGCTGCGCGCGCGCATCGCTCGCGCGGCCGCGTCGCGGTCGTCATCTTCGCGGGCTTGCTCGCGCTGCTGATCGGGGCAAAAGCGGCGGCGGCGCAACAGGTGCAACAGGCTCAGCAGCTGCGAGCCATGCTCACCCAGGTCGATGGAACGAACCGCAATCGCGACGACGCACCGCCGCTCGCGCTGGCCGAGAGCGAGGACCTCAACCGCGTCCTGCGCAAGGTGACCGAGTTCTTCGCCCAGGAGCCGCCCAAGTGGGACGAGGGCGTGCGGCTCATGCAAGACTTGCTCGAAGGCAAAGTCTTCGACGCCGCGGTCGCCGACGAACAACTGCTCGATCCCTTCCAATGCGTCTACAGCGCCGACCGGCGCCTCTACATTCCATTCGGGCGTTATTGCCAGCAGCTCCTGAGCCGCATGCCGCCCGAAGGCCTCGAGGCCTATCGCTTCGTGGCGGACTCGCGCGTCAATTCTGACATGCAAGTGGCGACCGAGCAGCTCGACGTGACGCGACTCCAGCGCTTGGCCGAGCTCTTCTTCGCGTCGAGCTTCGGACCCGAGATCGTCGAGCTGCTCGCGGACCTCGCCGAACTCGAGGGTCGCCTCTCTCAGGCTGTGCATTTCCGGCAACGCCTGCTCGAGGACTATCCCGACCTCGGTGACGAGCGACGCCTAGGACTCTTGTTGCGTCAGGTTCACGCCGCTGCCCTCCTCGGTGAGCATGCGCTGCACGAAGCGAGCCTCGCCGCGCTGAAAGAGCGAGGCCTCGAGCGACAAGTCGTCGTCGCTGGTGAGTCCGTGCGCATCGCGGACCTCGAGCGCCACCCGGCCTTTGCTCTTGATGCGAATCGCTCGGTAGAGCCGCCGGTGCGCGCGGTCGATCCGGCGACTCCAAGCCTCGGGCCACAGTCCTTCGACTACAGCCCACTCTGGCGCTTTGCCTTCACCGAGCCTGATCCCTATGGCCTCCGCCCCAAGAACAAGTCGGGCAACCAGAACGATGGCATGATCTTCTTCGGGTCGATGCAGGCCCTCACGATCCCGAGCGTGCGCCACGACCGCCCGGGCACGCGCGTCCTCGTCTGGCAGGACGATGTCACGTCCGAAGACTCTTTGAGGATCGCGATCAAGGACCACGATCGCCTGCATGTCGTCGGCGCTATCAGCGGCAAGATCGCCCACCGCGGTGCTGGCAAGCCAACGCCGCCAGTCGTCCAGAACCAAGCTCTACGCGTGCGCACGCCCTTGACCGACGTTGCCTTGATGAGCGTGTCGACGGATGGACGGCTGCTCTATGCGACCGTCGGCAACAAGCCCGTCCAGCAAGGTGGCAACTCGGAGGACTTCGCCTACCGCAACGAAGTCGAAGCCATCGACATCAAGACCGGCGAGGTCGTCTGGAATGTCGACGCGAGTAGCAACAAGGACAAGGTCTTCTTCCAGGCGCCGCCACTTCGCCACGGGAAGTGGCTCTACGCGCCCGTCCGGCGTGGCCAGTCCTTTTGTATCGCGCGCATCGACCCCGAGAGTGGGGGCATCGACAAAGTCGTGAGTCTGCATTCGGGTGGCACGCGGCTCCTGCGTGTTCCGGCGGTCATGCCGGTCGTCGCCGACGGGTCGCTGCTCTGCCTGACCAATGCGGGTGCCGTTGCATCGCTGCGCTTGCCGAACCTCGAGCTACGTTGGCTGCGGGCCTACGAGAGCGTGAGCCCGGAGGAAGACGCGCCCGTCGAGAAGCCGCGTTCCACTTCGCGTCACATGAGCTACGGAGTCCGAGAGCAGCGTCTCGAGAAGTGGAAGCCAATCGAGCCCATCCTAGTCGACGGCATGGCGATCCTCGCGCCGATCGACTCGGACACGATCTTCGCCCTCGACATTCAGAGCGGCGAGCCGCGTTGGTTCTTGCCGCGCGTCGAAAAACGCCGAGGCACCCTCTTCCGTGAGCTCGTCGGTATCGCGCGCGGTCGACTCTGCCTGGCCGGCGGGAACACGCTGCAGATCGTCGATGCGCGGAGCGGGCGCCGCCTCGCCGAGGCTCCCCTTCTCACCTTGCCCAACGGCGAAGTCGAGGGTTGGGGCACAGTGACGGACACCCACGTCTGGCTTCCCTTCGATGGGGGCGCCTATCGCTTCCGACTGGACGACGCGAGCTACGAAGGCGCCTTCGTCTACCCGAGCGACGAGCTTGGGTCGGAGACGTGGAAGTCCTTGCCGCAGCGCCTCCAGTTTGCTGGTCCGGTGCTCCTGTCGATCTGCGAGAGCGGGGTGCGGGCCT
This sequence comes from uncultured bacterium, assembly GCA_937858895.1. Taxonomy (GTDB): domain Bacteria; phylum Planctomycetota; class UBA1135; order UBA1135; genus JACKHW01. The sequence continues at coordinate 5,559 of CALLZN010000214.1, forward strand.
TCGCTATCGACGAAGATCTGGCCGCCTTGCCCGGCACTGTTCTCGAACGCGCCCGCCGCCGCATGGCCAGCGGAGAAGTGCAGGCGGCCTTCGACATGCTCGAAGGCCATCTCACACAGGTGGCTGGACAGGGCGCGACCAAGATCGAGGAAGCCAAGCTGCTCGTTCGCCTAGCCGGGGAACTTGCCCAGGAGTCGGCGCCGGACGCGCGCGCTGGCGCGCTCGCGATCCTCGAGCGCTCCGCCTCTGCTTTGCAGCGGGCAGGGTTGCCGCTAGATCCTCGCCTACTGATCTTCCGGGCCGCAGTGCTCGACCCACGCGAGGACGCGCGCGAAATTCGGACCTTGCGCGAACAGCTGGCCGACCTTCAACTCGACCTCGATGCCTCCTCTTCGCTGACTACGAGGGACGGAAAATGACGATGACCACGCTTCGATTTCGCCATGCCCTGGTCTGCAGCCTCTTCGTGGCGTGCAGCGCGGTATCGGTCTTCGCGAAGGGGCCGATCGTGGCTCAGGGCGAACCCGAGGCTCGAGAACAGGACAAGGACCAAGGTGCTGCACCCAAGAGCGGTGACAGCGCGGGACCGGTGGTCGGTACCCTCCCGAACCTCGATCAGGACAAACTGCGTCCGCCTGGCGTCACACCCGAGATCGAGACGTCGATCCGGCGCGGCCTCGAGTACCTCGCGCGCACGCAGAATCGCGATGGCTCGTGGCGTTCGGCTGGTGGCTATGGTTCGTATCCCGTCGCGATGACTGCGTTGGCCGGCACCGCGCTCGCGTGCTCGGGCTCCACGACGACGCGCGGTCCCTACGCGATCAAGATCCGACGTTGCGTCGACTACTTGCTGCGCAACGCCATGGGCAATGGCTTGATCACGAGCTTGCAAGAAGAAGCGCGCCCCATGTACGGCCACGGCTTCTCGCTCGTCTTCCTGGCCCAAGTCTATGGTATCGAAGAAGAGGTCGCCCGCCAGCACCAGGTCCATCGAGTCGTCAAGAACGCCGTAGACCTGGTTTCGCGCAGCCAGTCCGCCGCCGGCGGTTGGCTCTACGCGCCGGACGACAACGGCGATGAGGGCAGCGTCACGATCACGCAGGTCCAAGGTCTGCGCGCCGCTCGCAACTCTGGCATCGCGGTGTCGACCAAAGTGATCAAGGCCGCGATTCAATACATCGCCGATTGCCAGAACGCCGACGGCGGCATCAGCTATAGCAAGAGCAGTCGCGGCAGTTCGCGGCCAGCGATCACCGGCGCGGCAGTCGCTGTGCTCTACAACGCCGGCAAGTACGACGATCCGATGGCCGAGAAGGCCCTCGCTTACGCCAAGCGCACCTTGCCCGTGAGCAACAGCGGCGGACATCACTACTACGCCCACTACTACTTGGCGCAGGCGCTCTACCAGCGTGGCGGCAAGGACTGGGACCAGTACTACAGCGACATGTCCAAGTGGCTGATGCGTCAGCAACAAGCCGACGGCGCCTGGCAGGGTGATGGCGTCGGTGCGACCTACGGTACCGCGGTCGCGCTCACGATCCTGCAGCTCCCGTACGCGAACCTCCCGATCTACCAGCGCTGATCCCCTTGCTCGCCCTGTCCTTCCTCAACCCGTTCCTCCTCTGGGGAACGGCGCTCGCGTCGATCCCGCTCATCATCCACATCTTGAACCGACGTCGGTTCAAGCGCGTGCCATGGGCGGCGATGGAATTCTTGCTCAAGGCCTTCAAGGAGAATCGTCGGCGCATGCGCTTCGAGCAGCTCCTCTTGCTGCTGTTGCGCATGGCGGTCGTGGCCCTCTTGGCCTTCCTGCTTTCGCGGCCACGGGCGACCGACGACGAGTTCGGGCCGTGGCGCAGCGCCGTGCATCACATCTTCGTGCTCGACGAGTCGGGCAGCATGGGCGAGCGGTTGGCGACTGGGACCGCGTTCGACAACGCCAAGCGTCGGGTCCTCCAACGCGTCGAGGCGCTCGCCAAGTCGAGCGGCGGCAGCGACGACTTCTTTACGTTGATTCGCAGCGCGGGCACCGAACCCGACTTCTTGGCGCGGCCGATCACGCTCGCCTTGCTCGGCGAAGTGCGCGACCGGCTCGCTTCGACCGCCGCGACGCCAGCGCGCTTCCAGCCTGCCCAGGCCCTTGACGCGGTCAAGAAGGTCGTGGCCAAGCTCGGTGATCGTGCGGACAAGCAGTGGCTCTACTTCGCGAGCGACATGCGCCGCGACGACTGGGTCGGGTCCGAGGCGCGCTTGCGCGACGAGCTGATCCAAGGCTTTCGTGTGCTCGATCCCGACAAGATCATCCTCGAGCCGGTCGGCGGCGAGAGCAGCGAGAATCTCGCGATCGTCGGCCTCGTCCCGCGCGCAGCGCGTGTCTTGCGCAACGCCGCAACTGAGTTCGAAGTCCTGATCGAGAACCGCGGCACGAGTGCCAGCGAGCCCGGCGAGGTCGGCTTCAGCGTCAATGGTGAAGCGCGCAAGACGCTGCCCTTGCCGTCGCTCGCGGTCGGTGAGCGCGTAGGCATCGTCTTCAAGTCGATCTTGACGAACGCGGGTTCACACTTCGTGGAGGCCGACCTGCCTGGAGATCGCTTCGACATCGACGATCGCTTTGCGCTCGCCGTCGATGTCGCCCCGAGCGCGCGTGTGCTGCTGGTCGATGGTGACCCCGGGGATCGCGAAGAGCTGCAGGAGAGCTTCTACCTCGGGATCGCCTTCGATCCGGTCGGCGACGCTTCGTCCGGCTTCGAAGTGACGAAGGTCGACGAAAACGAAGTCGCCGAGCGCGACCTCGCCGACTTCGACTTCGTGTTGCTCGCGAACGTTGCGCAGCTCGACGAAGAGACAGCGGTCCGCCTCGTCGACTGGGTCAAGGCCGGCGGCGGCCTCTGCGCCTTCGTTGGTGACCAGGTCGAAGCCGCGCTCTGGAACAAGGCCTTCTGGCGCCGCGGAGACGGCGTCCTCGCGGCCCCCCTGCTCGAAGTCGCCGGGGATCCCGACGAGCCACGGCAGATCATCGTCGCCGACGAAGAGCACGATCTGTGGCGTGACAAGAACGCAGCGAGCGCCCTCGCCATGGTCTTGCAAGTCGCCGATGTCGGTCGCTGGTTCGCGATCGGCTCCGAAGAGGACGGCTTGCAACAAGGTGTGCTGCCTCCTGATACCAAGGCTGTGCTCCGCGTCGGCGATGAGGCGGGGCCGCCGCTCTTCTTGGAGCGCCGCGTCGGCAAGGGGCGCGTCGGCCTCTTCACGACGACCGCCGACGCTGCTTGGACGAGCTGGGCATCGAACCCTTCGTACCTGGTCATCATGCGGCTCTGTGGTGAGCTGCTGCTGCGCCGTCAAGACCTCTCGAAGCACAACGTCGACGCCTTCGGCCATGTCGTCCAAGAGTATCCAGCAGCGAACTACCTGCCGGACGTGCGCTTGACCGCGGTGCCGAGCGAGGACGCGGCCGAGCGCGGCTTCACCCTCGTGCCGCGCGAGGCTGCGCCTGAGTTCCTCGACCTCGATGCCGGGCCCGAGGCCGGCCGCCCCTGGCCGCGTCGCGGCGCGTATCGGCTCAGCTTGCGCAAGGGCGACACGACGACCGAGGATCACTTCTTCGCGGTGACTCCTTGGGTCTCGGAAGGCCAGACCGCGAGGGTCGACGAGCGAGGTCTGCTCACTGCCCTGCCGCCCGAGTTTCGCGAACGCACCGTTGTCGCGAAGGAGACCGGACAGGACATCGACGACGGTGGTGAGTTCTGGCGCATCCTCGCGTTCGGGCTCTTGCTCGGCATGGTGCTCGAAACTCTGCTCGCTTGGAAGGTCGGTAGAAACTGATGGATAGCTTCCTTCGTTGGCTCGCCGGCCTCGGTCATGAAGAGCTGCCGCCGGGTGAGACCCTGCACTTCGACTTCCTCGAGCTGCCGAGCGGCGGCTTCGGCCTCGCGGCACTCCTCGCCGTAATCGCCGTCCTCGTCTTGATCGTCCTCGTCTATCGACGTGACGCAAAGCGCCTCTCCTTTGGGAAGCGGACGACGCTCGCGACGCTGCGCGTGCTGGCGCTCCTCTTCGTGGCGCTCATGCTGCTCGAGCCGAACATCATCAAGATGCGCAAGGCCGTGCGCCCCGGCGAGCTGTTGCTCCTCCTCGATACCTCGCAGTCGATGGGGCACAAAGACAGCTACCGCCGTTCGGAAGAGGTCGCGGCAGCGTGGCGGGCCATCGGCGTTTCGGAGCCAAGCGAAGCGACGCGTCTCGATCTCGCGAAGGCTTTGCTGAAGCGCGATGGCCTGGTGCAAGAGTTGGCCGCGCGCAACGTGCTCCGGACCCACGTCTTTGGCAGCGGCGTCCGCGATATGCCGCTTGCCGAGAAGGCGCCAGCGACGGGCACACAGGCACCGAGCGGCGCCAAGGACGAAGCGAGCGCGAGCGCCGGCCAGACGACCACCGCCCTGCCGACCGCGCCGGACATTGCCTGGGACGCAGTCGAGGCCGTCGAGGGCAGCACGAATCTGTCGGCCAGCGTCCGCCAGGCCCTCGAGAAGAGCCGCGACGCGCGCGTCGCCGCGGTCATCGTGCTGACCGACGGCCGACGCAACGCCGGCTCGCCGGTCGAAGAACTCGGTGCCTACCTGCGTCGGCGCAAGGTCGGTGAGACGATCATCGTCCCCGTCGGCGATCCAGCCGAGACCTGGACCGTGGGTTTGCGCGAAGTGACGGTCGCCGAGCGCGTCTTCAAAGGCGACCCGCTGCGCGTGTCGGCCATCGTGACTTCGCAGGGTTACGAGCTGCAGCCGCTCGTCGCGACGCTCGAAGAAGTGCGCGCCGACGGGACCCTGGTCCGTGACCTCGGGACGAGCACGACGACGCTCGGCGGTGAGACCGCTGCTGCCCAGTTCGACTTTCCCGAAGTGGCGCTCGCTGAAGAAGGCGAGCACTTCCTCCGGGTGCGCGTCGAACCTCCGTCCGGCGAGGCCGTCGAGGCACGCCACGAACGCACGCGGCGCGTCGAAGTGCTCGGCGAAAAACTGCGCGTCCTCTTGATCGCAGGCGCGCCGACGCCCGAGTACCGCATCCTGCGCAACCAGTTGATCCGCGACAACACGATCGACGTCTCGTGCTGGTTGCAGAGCGCCGACATCGACTTTCCGCAAGACGGCAACACGGTCATCGAGGCTTTGCCGAAGGACGCCAAGGAGCTCGACGTCTTCGATGCCATCCTCGCCCTCGACCCGGATCCACAGCTCCTCGAGCCTGCCTTCGTCAGCTTCGTGGCGCGCGCCATCGAAGAGCGCGGCCTCGGCCTCTGGTGGGTCATGGGCGAGAAGTTCGCGCTGCGCGCGGTGCAACCCGGCTCGATCCTGACGCCCTGGGTCAACCTGCTGCCGATCGAGCCGGACCTGGCGCTCGCCGAGAAGAACATCGGCATCGGCCTCGTGCATCCGACGCAGTATCCGTGGACGCTGACGACCGAGGGCAAGTCGCACCGGGTGACCAAGCTCGAGGACGACGCCATCATCAACGAGACGCTCTGGTCCAAGCTGCCAGGCTTCTTCTGGTCCTTCCCGGTCGCGCGCGCCAAGCCGGCGGCCCAGGTCCTCTTGCGCCATCCCGACGACCGGCTCCGCGGTGAGGACGGCGGACGCGTCATGGTCGCCCTGCAACTGGTCGGCGCCGGACGCGTGCTCTACACCGGTACGGACGAGTTTTACCGCTGGCGTGGCTTCTACGAGAAGGGCTACGACCAGGTCTGGGTCCAAGGTCTTCGCTGGCTCTACGAGGGCAAGCTGACCGGCGGTTCGTCGCGCTACCAACTCGGCGTCTCGAACGAGCGGGTCACCCTCGGTCAAGAACTCGAGATCTATCTGCGAGCTCTGGACACGAGCTTCGAGCCCGTTGCTGCTGCGAGTGCGCGCGTGCGCATCCTCGGACCGGCCGACGCCGCAATCGACTTGGATCTGGCGCGAGCACCGGTCGGCGAAGGTCGCTTCCAGGGAGCCTTCCGGCCGAGCGCGGTCGGCGCTTGGACCGTACAAGCGGTCAGCGATGAAGGATCGGGGACCGAGGTCGTTGGTCGCGCGCTGCGCTTCGAGGTCTTGCCGTCGGAGCTCGAGAGCAAGGGGGCGGCCGACATCGCCGAACTCGAGCGCCTTGCCGAGGCGGCCGGCGGCAGCGTCATCGCGCCGACCGAACTCGAGGGGCGCGCGCGTGCGCTGCGTTCCTTCTCGACGGAAGAGACCTTCACCCTGCCCTTCCCGCTCTGGGACGGCTGGTTCACTTTGGCCCTCATCCTCTTCGTGCTCACGCTCGAGTGGATACTGCGGAAGCGCTGGAACTTGGTATGACGAGCACGCCCGAACTGTCGAAGCCGCCGTCGCAGCAGGGGGCAAGCGCGGGCGGGGCGCCGGACCCCGCTATGCGGGCCACCTTCGAGGCCTTGCACGTCGCGTGCAATCGCCTGCGCAAGCGCGTGCGCCGAGGCATCCTCGTCGAAGGCCTTGCGATCATCGCGATGGGGCTGGCCCTCTACTTCGTCTTGACTTGGCCGGCGGATCGCTTTCTGCGCCTCGAGACGCCGGTGCGCGCAATGCTCGTGCTCTTGCTCGTCGGTCTGCTCACCTGGCGGCTCGTCCAGCGCTGCGTGCGACCGCTGCTCTTCGACCTCGACGACGAAGAGCTGGCCCTCGCGGTCGAGCGCACGAACGCTCCGCTCGGTCAGCGCTTGATCAGCGCGATGCAGTTCGAGCGCCGCGTCGCGACGGGGAAGGCGCGCGGGGACTCGATGGACCTCATGCACGAAGTCGTGCGGGGCTTGCCTGCGGCGCTTGCTTCGGTTCGCTTCCCCGACGCATTGCGCAAGGATCGCATCGCGAAGAGCTGGCTCATTGCCCTTTGCGGCATCGGCTTTCTCGCGACGGTCGCGAGTCTGTATCCGGGCTTCGGGCTCTGGGCGCGGCGCAATCTCCTGCTCTCGTCGACCGAGTGGCCGCGCGCGACGCAGCTCGTCGTCGTCGGTGCTACGAACAACGAGGTTGTCGTGCCGCGGGGTGACGACTTGACGATCGAGGTCGACGCCGAAGGCGTGGTGCCCGAGACGCTGCGCGTCTCCTACAGCTTCGAGAGCGGGACAAGAGGCAGCGACGCGATGACCCAAAACGTCGGCGAGCGGCGCTTTCGCTACACGTTCCCGGGCGTGCTCGAGGCGATGCGCTTCGAGGCCTTCGGCGGCGATGGCGTCACCGGTGAGATCCGCGTGCGCCTCGTCGACAGGCCGCAGCTCTCCGAGGAGGCCTACACGCTCGAGTTCCCCGCATACATGAAGAAGGGCGCCGTCGCCGTCGGTGCCGACGAAACGCAGGTCACGGTGCCCCGCGGGACGAAAGTAACGGTCACGGGTGTCGCGTCCAAGCCGCTTACGCGCGCCGAGCTCGCGGTCTCCGACAAGGAGCGAGCGCCGCTCACGATTGGCACCGACCGTCGCCGCGTGGACGGCAGCATCCTGCCCGAAGACTCGGGCTTGCTGCGCGTCGAGATGATCGACGAAGACGGCCTCGGCCAAGGACCGGGGCGCAGCCTGATCGTCCGGGTCGTGCCCGACAAGGCGCCGATCCTGCGCACGCGCCTGCGAGGGCTCGGATCGATGATCACGCCCAAGGCCCGCATCGGCATCGAACTCGAGGCGCTCGACGACTTTGGCCTCGAGACGCTGCGCCTGCTCTGGGCGGTCGACGAGAGCGCGGCGATCGGGACTTCCGCGGCGCTCGAAGGCAAGTTCCAGGCCTCGGAGACGAGTGATCTCGATCGCTTCGAGGCTGGCTCGACCCTCTTCGAGGGCATGGTGCGGCACGACCTCTTGCCGCTCGTCGTGAAGCCCGATGACTTGAGCGCGCCCGAGAACCCGATCCGACCTGGCAGCTTCGTCGCGCTTCGCTTCGTGGCCAGCGACAACGACCATTCCGAAGACGCGAGCGGCGCGAGCGGCAAGCAGGCGCGCTCGGACAGTTTCACGTTCAAGGTCGTGACCGAAGCCGAGCTGCTGCGTGAACTCAATCGTCGCCAAGGCGAGCTGCGCATGCAGTTCGAGAAGATCCTCGAAGCCGAGACCGCGGATCGCGCCGAGTTCGCCGAACTCGAAAGCCCGAAAGCCGAGGGCGAGCTCGGCATGCGCGTGCAAGCGCGGCTCGCGACCTTGGCGCGCAAGCAGCGTTCGTTGAGCAAGCGCGTCCTCGAGACCGGCCTGCGCTACGGCGAAGTCCTCGACGAAATGATCAACAACCGCGTCGCCGACGGTATCGGTGGTGAAGGTCGCGTTCGCGCGCTTCGCACCGCCATCGTCGACCGCCTCGACGTCCTCGGCAAGTCGGCGATGCCGGCCTTGGCGGGTGAGATCGCGCGCTTCCAGCGCAGCGGTGCGCCCGCCGACCAGAAGTCTGCGACCGACACCTTCGACGAAGTGCTGCGGACGATGCGGCGGGTCCTCGCCGAGATGATGAAGCTCGAGAGCGTCACCGAGATCCTGACCCAGCTGAAGGATGTGATTCGCATCGGCAACCAGGCTGCTGAGCTGACGAAGAAGCGGCTGCAGGCCGACCTCGATTCGCTCTTCGGCGGTGGGCGCGAAGACTCGAGGGAGCGCGACAAGGACTGAAGCCGCAACGCCGCAGTGGAGCAGCGTCAGTCGCGCGTGGTGCTGATGGGTTTGCGTTCCGCGTCGCGCAAGCCGACGAGGAGGGTGCTGCCGTCCTCGCTCAGGCGTAGCTCGGCGTAGGTAGCGAGCGCGTATTGCTGCTCGAGGCCCTTCTGAAAGGAAAAGAAATCGGGAGCGACGCGCACGCGATCGATGCTGCTCGATCTGAGTCGGTAGTGCAGCAGGTATTCGTTGGCTGCGAGCGCGCTTCCATCGTGCTTGCGCAACAGTCGGCCGATGTCTGTTGCGTCGATCGAGATCACGGCGTGTCCATCGCCGTGGTCGTCATCGCGCAAGAGACGCTTCTCGATCTCTCTTGCCATGACGTAGCGCAAGATCATGGAGTTACCGTTCAAGGGCGAGCGACGACCATAGGGTTCGACCTCGAGCAATAGAGTGCGTCCCGTGCTGAGCTGACTTTCGCGAGCGCTCGTGAGCCAAGCGGCGGCAGCCAGAAACAGCAGCAGGTTGCCCATGACCAATAGATTGGTCGTCTTCTTCGAGAGCAGCGGCTTCATCGGGATGTGAAGCGCTTCATCAAGAAGCGCGCGATGAGGAGCACCAAGCCACTGAGCCCGAGCACTGCCGACTTCACGAGGAGGTCTTGGTCCAGGCTGTAGAAATACTTCCAAACAAAAAGCGGCAGGCCGGCGAGGCCGAGGCCGCTGATGAGCGGATGCTGCGTCGCGTGACCGAGCACGATGAGAAAGAGCGCCGCCGGGATGCCTGGCGTTCCCAACGCAACGAGGACTGCAACCACGAGGACGGCAATCAAGCGCTGCGCGCCGCTCACGCTCGCGTGCCGCGAAGCGAAGTGCAATGCCGTGAGCAATGCAACCCCCATCGCGGAGCTCGAGATGACTCGATGCGGCAGCTCGACGTCATCGAACCACAGACCCCGATCACTGATGGGTAGGAGCACAACGAGCAATCCAATGGCGCAGGCATAAGCCAGCGGGCGCCAGGTCTCGGCTTGCCGTTCTCGCATGAGGCGCCAAGCACACACAGCGGCTGCCGCGGCAGCGACCGCGTGCAAGGCGTCGGCAGCGTGCATGTCCGGCAGCGTGTACTTCGCGATCGCGATGACCGACACGCCCGAGATCAAGCGATGCAAGAAGCTGCCGTAGACGCCATAGAGGAGCAGGCAGAGAATGCACGCAGCGACAAGGACGGCGCCACTACGTGACTCTCGCGTCGCCGTATCCGCGACGCCAAAGAGCGCGACCGCGTGGCCGCCGATGCTGCAAGCCAAGCCCAAGTGCTCGAAGAAAACGTGGCGACCGAAGCGATGCATGCAGACCCCGGCCGCGATGTAGGCGAGGCCAAAGATCGTCAGCTGAACGCCACGGAGCTCGAGGTCGAAGAGCGAGAAGATCCCGACCGTGATCAAGACACCCGCGATGAAGGCCCCGGCGAAGATGCACGCGTGCAAGTACCAGGGCATGCCCTGCGCGCCGAGGTGACGCGCTTCGTCTTCGATGCGTGCGTACGTCGCTTCATCGATCGACGCGTCGTCGAGGAGGCTGCGCATCAAAACAACAGGTCGGTGATCAGACATCGTCTGGCTCCCGCGTCGCTCGACCAGCGCCTTCTAGCTCGACGTGCACCCGTCGCAGCCACTGCACCAATCCCGTGAGCATGGCCACGACGACCAGGCCCACGAACACCAAGGAGCCGCAGCTACTCGACCCGAAGACATCGACGCTGCGCAGCAAGACCAAGGTCAATGCGCCGAGGGCGGCAAAGCCTGCGCACGTCAGCCAGAAGAGATCTCGCGCGCGGTAGCGCGCGTAGACGTAGCTGATCGCGACCGCAGCGCCGAAGGCAAAGAGCGCGATCCATGAATCGAGACGATCGTACGCATCTCTGAAAACGACGCTTGCCATCGGCATGAACACGACGAAGAGGAGCGCCGGCACGAGGACCCAGCGCGGCCAAGCTTTTGGAGGCTCGAAGTAGGCACGCGCGTTGCCGACCTCCAACGCGACGAGCGCCAAGCCATGCAAGGCAGCCAAGGCAAGCCACGGTCCTGGATGCCGAGGGTCCAAGTCGAGACCATGCACACAGTCCAAGTAGGAGACGACGAGCAGGAGCCAGTGCGCGTGGCTCCGCGAGACGACGACCCAGACCGCGATGAGCAGCGCCCAGGCCCGGAAGAGCTCCCAAGCATCCGCCCCGGTCTGGTAGATCTGGCCGAAGGCAGCGAGGAAGACGCCGACAAGCATGCACGCCGCAAAGAGGAGCACGCGACCAACGAAGCCATCGATGCCGCGTAGCAACGCCGCCACGACCGCGACAACTACGAGCAGCGACAAGCCGCCGAGCTTGACCATCTTGTCGAGTGCCACCCAGTTGTAGGCCACGAACAACAAGACGCCCGACAGCACGAAAGCTGCGCCGATGACGAGCAGCAGGCGGTCCGCCCAGTAGCCCCAGCGATACTGGTAGCCGAGTCGCTGCAGGCCCCGCTCGAGGGCAGTTCGATCCAGATGCCCGGCGTAGAACATCGATCGCAGAAAGCTCGTGGTCGCGGGCCTCGCAACGTCAGACTCAGGGGCGTCGGGCGACTCACTCACGGATCGAATCGTAGACCGCGCGCTTCGCTGGCGTCATGTCTTGATTCTGCCTGGATCCTGCTCGGGAAAAATCGGGCAGCAAAAGGGCTCGGAGGCCACATTGGGGTCCACTCAGGGCGCCGCCGGGCTGCTATGCTCAGGCCGCAGGCGTCGAAGTTCGAACAAGAACAAGTCGAACAAGTCGAAGAAGCTGCTACATCGAAGAAAGCGTGGTCGCGACCACGCAGAGACATCGAAGCATCGGCGCAGGAAGTTTTCGGTTCCGGGTGCCGTCCCACGTAGATCTCGGGCTCGCGCCCGTCCCGCGCGAGTGGACGCAGGAGAGACAGATGATGAGAGTCCGGATGAGTCTGCTGCTCACGTTCCTGACAGGCGTTGCGCCTCCGATCCTTGCTCAGGCCGGGAGCACGACGCCGACACCGACGCCGGTCGTCACGCCGAGCCCCGCTGGCGCGCAGGATGTCCCCTTGACCCTGCAGCAGAAGGCCTACCAGAAGTTCCAAGAGCTCCAGGCATCGATGCGTCGCCTCAAGACCGGCCTGGCCGCCACCGACGCCGGGAAGGCCAAGCGCCTCGAGCAGGGCTTGCTCCTGATCCAGGAAAAGAAGATCGC
>CALLZN010000215.1 GCA_937858895.1 uncultured bacterium
CGAACGCGCATAACTCTCCCCGCCGATCCGCGCGCCTTCGCGCGTCGGAAACTCGACGACGTCGAGTCCGAGTTTCATCGCACGGATCGATGTCTGGTATTCGATCGTGTAGCCAGGACCGTCGGGGAGGAGCTTGCGCCACGCGTCTTTGGTGATCGCACGGTAGCCGTTGATCGTGTCGCTGATGAAGCGCTTGCTGCCATCCCCGCGCCGCCGGTTCCATGTGATGTTGGCGCCGAGGTTGAAGGCATTGTTGGCCCACTTGCGCCAGCGAAACACAGCATCGTCTTCTTCGTTGTGCGCGCCCTTCATCATGCGGGAAGCGATCACCATGTCGGCACCAGCCTCGAGGTAGGGCCGGAAGCGCGGGATATCCGCCGGGTCTTCGTTGCCATCCGGCGAAAAGAAGAGCAGCGCATCGCCGCTGGCATGCTCGAAGGCCAGCCGGAAGGCTTCGCCGCGGCCCTTGCTGACTTGTTCGAGCACACGGAAGCCCTTTTGTTCGTAGAACTCGAGGCTGCCATCCGTCGACCCACCGTCGACGGCGAAGGCTTCATCGACGCTGTCGAACGGGATCTTGTCCCAGAGCGCGGTCAGCCCGTCGATCTCATTCCAAGTCAAGACTACGAGGGTCAACTTCATGAGCGCACATGTTCCAAAAAATAGTCGATGCTGCGACGCAGCCCTTCGCGCAGCGGCACAGCAGCTCGATAGCCGATCAGCTCTTCGCTGAGCGACGTATCGCAGTGCCGTCGCGGCTGCCCTTTTGGCTTCGTTGGGTCGAAGTGGATCTCGAGCTCGCGACCGCTCAGCTCGATGATCATCTGCGCTGTCTCAGCGATCGTCGTCTCCTCGTCGGCTCCGATGTTGATCGCTTCGACTTGGGGACTCTTCTCGGCGACTTCCATGAGTCCGCGGGCGAAGTCGCTGACATAGAGGAAGCTCCGACTCGCCGAACCGTCGCCCCAGACGACGAGCTCGCCTTCGGCCTCGAAGACACGGCGGATCAAGGCAGGGATCACGTGGCTCGACTCGGGATCGAAATTGTCGCGCGGCCCGTAGGCGTTGTATGGCCTCGCGACGCGCACGTGCATGCCGTGCTCGCTCGCGTAGGCTTGCGCCAAGAACTCCTCCATGCGCTTGGCCCAGCCATAGCCCTCGTTGGTCGGCTCGGGACGATCGCGAAAGCCCTCACTCTCCGGCGTCGGGATCGCACAGTGCCGCGGGTAGACGCACGCCGAGCTGGTCACGAGCACGTCGAGACCGTGGTGCCGCGCGGCCTCCATGCAGTTCATGAAGACCTCGAGGTTGGCGCGGAAGATGCTCGCGGGGTGGGCGATGTTGTAGGCGATGCCACCAACACGCGCGGCGAGGTGCATCAAGAGTTCTTGCCCCTCACACACCTGACGGCACCAACCAGGATCCGCGAGGTCACCGATGCGCCAGTCGATGTCCGCGTGGCTCGGGTGCAGGAAGCGGTCGCGGCTCCTCTCCGAACTCGCTGTCGCCGAGACCCGAGCACCGGCCTCCACGAGCAGCTCGCAAAGATGCGAACCGATGAAGCCACTGCCGCCGGTCACCAGGACCTTCTTGCCGGTCCAAAACCCCATGCTCACTCCCCTTCCTGAAGGCCCGCTAGAGCGGGTCGTTGGATCCGCCCGGTATGATGCGCATCGACGACGCCAGCGCCAGGACTTCGCGGCGACAAATCACCAGTTCCCGTTTCGCGGAGCCCTCGGCGCTATCGTGCCGCCATGCTCACCCTTTACGACAGCTCGGACTCAGCCAACTGCTACAAGGTTCGCCTCCTCCTCCACAAGCTGGACATTCCGTTTCAACGTGTCGAGATCTCGGTGCGCGGCAGCCGTGAACAGGAGAAGCGCGAGCGCTTCCTAGCCGGCAACCCGCGCCGCAAGGTGCCGACCGTCGTGCTCGAGGACGGCACGTCGCTCAGCGAATCGATGGCCCTCTTGCTGTGGTTCGGCGAAGGCACGCGCTTCTTGCCGGACGAGCGCCTCGCGCGGCAGCGCGTCGTCGAATGGCTTGCCTATGAGCAAAACAACGTCGAGCCGGCGATCGCCGTCCTTCGTCATGCCTTGACCCTCGCCGAGCAACGACCGGATGCGGCGGTCGAGGCCTTCTTGCGCGCTCGTGGAGAAGCCGTCCTGCGCACGATGGACGCCTGGCTCGAGGGTCGCAGCTTCTTCGTCGGGGACCAGGAGACGATCGCGGACTTCGCGCTCTTCGGCTACAGCCAGCTCGCGGGCGATGCCGGCATCGACCTCGCTCGCTTCCCGAACGTGGTTGCTTGGCACGAGCGCCTGCGCCAACAAGACGGCTTCGTGCCGATGTGAGGTCGCTGATGCCGACGAGAAACGTGCCCAGCTGCGCCTTCCTGCTTGGAGCCGCGCTCACGATCTTTGCTGCGCCGCCAGCGCGTGGACAGGATGTTCGCGACCACTGGGATCGCTTCCGGGGTCCGAACGGGAGCGGCGTCGTCGAAGGACACGCCTTGCCCAAGGCGTGTGACGCCACGACCCTGGTTTTCGAAGTCGAAGTGCCGCTCGGGCATTCGTCGCCCGTCGTGCGCGACGGACGCCTTTACCTGACCGGCATCGAGGCCGCCGTCAGCAAGGCTGCGGCGGCCGGCGAGGGCGCCGAAGGAAGCAAAGCGACAGCGCGCGACGCTCTCACGACTCTCTGCCTCGACGCCAAGACCGGCAAGACGTTGTGGCAGCGCTCGGTGCCACGCGAGCGCCGCGAGGCCTACGACGAGCGCAACAACGCGGCCGCGCCGACGCCCTGCTGCGACGAGAATGGCGTCGTCGCCTTCTTTCCCGACTTCGGCCTCATCGCCTACGACCTCGAAGGTCGCGAAGCGTGGCGTCGCGAGCTCGGCCCCTTCCGCAACGTTTACGGCATGGGGGCCTCGCCCATCCTAGATGCCACCACGGTCTACCTCGTCTGTGACCAGCAGCAAGACTCCTTCGTCCTCGCCCTCGACCGCAAGAGCGGCAAAGAGCGTTGGCGACGCGCGCGTCCGCTGGCGCTGAGCGGCCATTGCACACCGATCTTCGTGGCCGACGCGGAACACAGGCGCCTCATCGTGCCGGGCAGCTTCTTGCTCGACGCCTATGACATAGCCTCAGGTGAGCGTGCCTGGTTCGTCTCGGGCCTCGCGTGTGAGATGAAGTCGACACCCGTCGTGTCCGGCACGACCATCTTCATCAATGGCTACGCATCGCCGTTGAATCAGCCCGGAAACCAGGTCGAGGTGCCGAGCTTCGAGGTAGCCCTCGAAGACTTCGACAAGGACAAGGACGGCCACATCTCGAAGCAAGAAGCGCCGAAGAATCGTGCGATGAGCTACTTCGACTTCGTCGACCGCGACGGCAAGGGCGCGCTCGACGCGGACGAATGGGAGCTGCTGCGCGCAGCCCTTGCTTCGCAAAACGGCATGCTCGCGATCCGCGCAGGTGGCAGCGGTGACCGCAGCAAAGAGAACGTTGTTTGGGCCTATCGGCGCCAGGTTCCCCAGCTGCCGTCACCCTTGCTCTACCAAGGCCTGCTCTACATGTTGGGCGACCAGAGCGGCCTCGTCACCATCCTCGATCCGCAAGATGGCAACGTCGTCCTGCGCGGTCGCTTGCGGGACGGGCAGGACAATTACTATGCGTCGCCGGTGGCCGGCGACGGCAAGGTCTACTTCGTCGGCGAGAGCGGCCTGGTCTCGATCGTGCGCGCGGGCAAGGAACTCGAGAGCCTCGGCGTCTTCGACCTCGGTGAGCGCTGCTATGCGACGCCAGCGATCGACGAGGGGCGGCTCTTCGTGCGCAGCACGAAGCGCTTGCGTTGCTACGGCGGCGCTTGAGACCGGGCTCGAACGACGCTTACACGGCCCCGGTCGAAATCCGCGCTCCGCGCGAACGACGGCCCTTCGCGCGCCCGCGCGAACGCTTGGCTGCAGGCTTCGCAGCTGTAGTCGAAGCGGCTGCATCCTTGGGGGCCTTGGCGCTCGGCTCTACGCGTGGCGGCGCCTTGTCTTGACCGCCGGCGACGCGCAAGGACTGGCGCGTCTCCTTTTCGATGGCGCGGAGCAGGTCTCGCTCTTCGGCATCGCAGAACGAGATCGCGGTTCCGTCCCGGCCAGCGCGCGCCGTGCGACCGATTCGGTGCACGTAGCTCTCGGGCACGTTCGGCAGCTCGTAGTTGAAGACGTGTGTGATCCCACGCACGTCGATGCCACGCGCCGCGATGTCCGTCGCCACGAGGATGCGAACCTTACCCGCGCGGAAGCCCTCGAGGGCGCGCTCTCGAGCGCCTTGGGACTTGTCGCCGTGGATGGCTTCGGCCGGCATGCCGATGCGCTGCAGGTGCTTGGCGACTCGGTCGGCGCCGCGCTTGGTGCGCGTGAAGACGAGGGCACGTTCGATCGTCGCGTCGCGCAGGACCTCAGCGAGAAGGTCGCGCTTCTTGTCTTTGTCGACGAAGTAGACCGACTGCTCGATGCGCTCCGCGGTCGTCGCCTGCGGGGTCACCTCGACGCGCACGGGATCGCGCAAGATCGAACGCGAGAGCGTCGCGATGTCCTGCGGCATCGTCGCCGAGAAGAGCAAGCTCTGACGATCGGTCGGCAAGCTCTTGAGCACGCGGCGCACCGCCGGGAGAAAACCCATGTCGAGCATGCGGTCGGCTTCATCGAGGACGAGGACCTCGACGTGACCAAGATCGACGTGGCGCTGATCCATCAAGTCGATGAGGCGTCCAGGTGTCGCGACAAGGATATCGATGCCGCGCACAAGGGCATCGACCTGGGGCTTCATGCCCACACCGCCGAAGATGGCGATGGTCTTGACGTCGACGTGGCGGCCGTAGGCCTCGAAGCTCGCGGCGATCTGCGCCGCCAACTCGCGCGTCGGCGCGAGCACGAGAACTGCAGGGCTAGCCTTGCGACGCGGCTGCGGCTCGGAAGCCAGGTAGTCGAGAATGGGCAGGGCGAAGGATGCGGTCTTGCCGGTGCCCGTCTGGGCAATCCCGAGGAGGTCGCGCCCCTCGAGCAGCGGCGGGATCGCGCGGGCTTGGATATCAGTCGGGGTGTCATACCCCTGTTCGAGCACGGCACGCTCGATAGATGGGAGGAGGCTAAGGTCGCGAAAGCTCGTAGGCATGGCAGGAAGCGCGGTCCGAGCGCTCTCTTGAATCTTCGGGCCGCTGTGGCCACTTGGGAGCGCCGCTCGTTGTTGGCGCGCAAAAAAACGGTTGGCGCGCAAAACGCGACGGACGGCTTTAGAAGCAGTCTAGACTCTCGCCCGCCCGCTCACGACCGTCAAAGTAGGGCAAATCGCCGCCAACCCAGGCTGTTGCGGCTGTCTAGGCGGCTCAGGTTGACACGCACCCAGCGCCGCCGACGTGTCCAATGCGCAAGTGGAGAGGCCAGATCACCTGCGCACGACCCTTTCCCCAGGCCGCAGTCACTTCTTCAGCGAGCCGGTCGAAGCTCGCTGCGGCGGGCGAGCGCAGGGCTGCGCGATACGCCGACCAGGTCTCGATGTAGCCCAACATTTCAGCCGCCGTCCAAGTCCGTTCGATTTGCAGCTCGGGTGCCGCGAACTCATCGAAAGGGAAATCGAGAGTGGCATAGCCAGCCTCGACGGCAGCGCGCTCTTCTGGCCAGAAGGCCGCGAGCCGACGACGATGTAGGTCCTCGATCATGGCCTGCGCGCGCGCTGCGCCTCTCATCTGCGGCCGCGCATAGGCAACGAGGCATACAATGGCCCGGGGCTTGGCGACGCGCCGCACTTCGCCATAGAAGGCTGCAAGGTCGAACCAATGAGCTGCCTGGGCTACGACGACGAGGTCCACCGAGCGGTCAGCGACCCACGGCACCACTTCGCGAGCGACGCGGTAGGTGACCTTCTCATGAGGTACGGCGGCGGCGAGTTGGGCGGCGCTCGCGTCGGTCGCGACCACGCTCTCGAAGCAACGTGGTAAGAGCGCTGTGAGCTGACCACTGCCACAGCCCGCTTCCCACACCGAAGCCCGCGCCGGCGTGACCGCTGCAAGGTAGTCGACCAAAGCAGGCGGATAGGTCGGCCGATGCGCGGAGTAGATATCTGAAACCTCGCTGAAGTGGTCGTGGAAGGTCATGCGTTTCGTCGCCCCCGACTTCTTATGGTGGCCTGGGTCGCCATGCGGCGCCTCGATTTTCTCCTGCGTGCTCCCAACGTTGCTCACCATGAAGTCAACACCAGCCCTCCTCCGCGCCGTTCTCGCCGCGGCCATTGTTTTCGGAGTCCTTGCCTCGCCCTCACTCGCAGCGCAGCGCGGCGAAGGCCAGCGCGTCCTCGACGACCGTGAGCGCATGCTCGATTCCGACACCTGGATCTACGGTGATCTCGAGCGAGGCATCCAGGAGGCGCGCAAAACGGGCAAGCCGCTGCTCATTGTCTTTCGCTGAGTGCCTTGAACGGATTGTCAATCCTTCGACGCGCAGTTGGCGCGTCCCTCAAAAGACGACCCCGACGGTAAGGCCCTGCTCGACTTGCTCGACAAGTTCGTCTGCGTGCGCATGGTCTATGCGAACGGGACCGACTTGTCGCTCTTCCACTTCGACCACGACTTGACCTTCGCAGCCTTCATCCTCAACGCCGACCGCAAGATCTATGGTCGCTACGGCAGTCTGCCGGATCCGCGCTCGGGTCTGAGCGGCGTATCCCAGCGCGGCTTCAGCGCGGCGCTGCGCGGCGCGCTCGAGCTGCACGCGGGCTATCCCGACAACGCCGCGTCGTTCAGCGGCAAGCGCGGCCCGAAGAGCCCGGTCGCGGTCCCCGAGGACTTCGACACCCTGAGTGCTTACCGAGAAGACCTCGAGTGGTCGAGCCGCAACGTGGCGCGCTCGTGCATGCACTGCCATCAAATCGGCACGGCCTGGCTCGACTACCATCGCAGACGCAAAGAGGCCTTGCCCGAGAACGTGCTCTTCCCCTGGCCCATGCCCAACGTCGTCGGTTTGCAGCTCGACGTCGACCACAGCGCGCGTGTGCAGCGTGTGGATACGGACTCGGCCGCCGCCCGCGCGGGCTTGCAGAAGGGTGATGACATCGTCGAGCTGGAAGGCCAGGCGATCTTGTCGATCGCCGACGTGCAATGGGTCCTGCACAATGTTCAGGCAGCGACGCGCCTGCGCGGCGCTCTGCTGCGCAACGGCGAGCGCGTCGCCTTCACGCTCGAAGTCGATGCTCACTTCCGCCGCCCCAAGAAGGGCCTGCCCTTCCGCTGGACCGATCGCCACCTCTCGCTCGGGCGCGTGAGCGGCCTCGGCCTCGCGACGACGCTACGCGACCTCACAGACGAAGAGCGCGCCGAGCGCGGCCTCGACCGACGCGGCCTCGCCCTCGTCGCAGCAGCGCCTGGACGCGGCGGCGGACCGGGTGGCCGACGAGGCGGCGGCGCGCGCGCGGGCCTCGCTTTGCAGGAGGGTGACATCATCGTCGCGCTCGGCGGCATCGACCGCCGCATGAGCGAGAGCGACGTCGTCGCCTTCTGCCTACAAGAACAGGCTCGCGCGGCGACGATCGAAGTGACGCTCTTGCGCGGCGGCGAACGCGTCGAAGTCGAAGCGCGCCTGCGCTGACCGACACGGCACAGCGCTGGCCGACGGCAAAGCAAATCGCGCCGGGCGCGACCTGTTGTCGTGCCGCGCCCTGGGCTAGGATCCCGCCCGCACGCGCCCGTAGCTCAGTTGGATAGAGCGCTGGTTTCCTAAACCGGAGGTCACAGGTTCGATCCCTGTCGGGCGCGCCAGTTTGCTCGCCGCCAGCATCCCATGCACGCTGCCGCGCATAGCGTCTCGTCATGCGGCGACAACTATCTTGACACTGGGGGCGAGCAACGTTCGTCGATCCGAAGTCGGACCTGCAAGGATTTGCTACAATCCCGCGATGAGAAATCCACTGGACGACTTCGAAGACCAATTCACGAGCTACGAGCTCGTGCAACAGAACCTCGAAGCGCTCGCCGAAGAGGCTCGCGACTGGAACGCGCGCTGCCCGGGCATCGAAGCAGTCGGGCTCATCCTCGACGCGAAGGTCGCTGAGGCAGAGCCCTTCATCGCTGCGCTCGAGCAAGCATGCGGTCAGAAGCTCCCTGTCTCCGGCTTCCTGGGCGTCGTCCCACGGAGCTTCGCGGTGGACATTCTGCGGAAACACTGCACGGCTGCGCTCGACAACCTGCCGAACGGTCGCGCGGGTGAGCTCCTACCGGTCTTGGTTTCGATGGGCAGCGGCTACCGCTTCGCCGAAGTGGCCTACACGCTCTGACGCCATACTGGACGTCATGAAGGACATGCTCGAACGCGCAGCGACTCTCGCCCGACTTCGTCCCCTGTTCGTCGTCGTGGCCCTGTCGAGCGTGTCCTGCTCGAACAGCCCGCACCCCCCACGCCGCCTCGATGTGTGGGGCTCGGTCGCAGAGGCGCTGCGCGACGGCAAGACCGAAGCGCGCGTGCACCTGAGCGATCTCGACGCCACGGGTCTCGTCGGCGTCGGCGCCGTGCAGGACCTCAGCGGTGAGATCACGATCCTCGACGGGCAATGCACGGTTTCGCGCGTGGTCGATGCGAGGGTCGTCACCGAGCAAACGCGCGATGTCGCGGCGACCATGCTCTTTGCTGGCAGGGTCGAAGCGTGGGTCGAGGTCGCGGTCGAGCACGACGTAGCTCCCGCCGATGTCGCGGCTTTCGTCGAAGCGGCGGCGCGCGACCAGGGCATCGACTGCGAGCTTGCCTTTCCCTTCGTCGTCGTCGGCGAAGTAACCGACCTCGCCGTGCATGTCCTCGCAGGCCAGTGCCCGATCCGCGCGCGCCGCCTCGGCATCGAAATGGACAAAGCGCCGTTTCGTCATCACGCAGCGCACGCAAAGTCGACGCTCGTCGGCATCTTCGCGAAGCGCGGCGGCGGCGTTATCACGCACCACGGCTCTTCGCTTCATGTCCACGCGATCGTCGAAGGCGACACGCCCTTCACTGGGCACTGTGACAGTGTCGGCATCGCGAAGGGCGCGCGCCTGCGGCTGCCACGCCGCTGAGCAGCGAGGCGCGCCGCGCCGCCTCGTCAAACGCTCTTGATCTGGATCTTCTTCGCCGCCTGTTCGGGCTTGGCCTTCGGCAGGCGCACCTTGAGCACGCCCTTCTCGAAGGTCGCCTCGGTGGCCTCGGCGTCGACTTCGGTCGGCAGCGGGATCGCGCGCTCGAAGGAGCCGAAGCTGCGCTCGGTGCGGTAGTAGCCGTCCTCTTCCTTGGTCTCCTCGCTGCGCTTTTCACCGCGGATCACGAGGGCGCCGTCACGCACGTCGATGTCGACATCCTCGGCGCTCATGCCCGGCAGCTCGATCGTGACTTCGAGCTGGCCTTGCTTGTCGGCGACGTCGAGCGTCGGCTTGAAGAGCGATGGGCTGAAGTCGCCGAACCAAGAGTCGGCGCGATCCGAGAAGAGCGAGGCCGGGAAGAGCGACGAGAAGCCGAAGCGGTCCATCAAGTGCTGCAGGTCGCGATCCATGCGCGCGAACGGGTGGACGGTCTCGCGCGGATCGGCGACGCGCTTCGCGCTCTTGTCACCGCGCTTGAAGGGGAGGAGCTTCTTCACTTGTTCCATCACGTTGGTCTCCTTGAGCCAGGGTTTCGTGTTCGTGTCCTGCGCGCCACTCGCCGGAGCTTCGCCCATTGAGCGTCGCGACGCGATCGAAGCTGGCAAGGTGCGTGCCTCGAGCGGACCGCGCGGCTCATGTCATTGCGAGCGCGCGGCTTAGCAACGAAGCGCGGATCGACGCAACCGGAACTGGCCACCGCAGCCTGCCACACTGACAAGTTCGGGCACATTGGGCTGCCAGGCGACCGCACTTGCGGCTTTGATAAGGGCATGCGAAGTTCCCACTGCAAGTCGCTGCTACACCGCATGAGATTGCTTTTGCTGCCCTGCCTGCTGGCGCTTTTCGCGTTACGGGCCGAAGGCCTGGCACAAGACGTAGAGATCAGCGGAATTCCCGATGGTGCTCCCTTCGGCGTCCGAGCGCGCATCGACCGCGCACGCCTCGTCATCGACCTCTCATTCAAGGCTGGCTGGCACTGCTATGCACGCGATGTCGGTGGCGGCGACCCGGTGAGGCTGCGCATGCGCAAGGCGACTCACGCGACGTGGCTCGGCGACCTCGTGCTGCCAGAGACCAAGGATGGCAAGCTCGCGCAGAACGTGCGCCTCGTGCAGCAACTGCGACTGCCGAGCGACGCCGTGGACTTCGACGCCGTGCTCGACCTCATGGTCTGCGACGCGCTGCAATGCCTCGAGCCGATCGAGCTCCGCCTTCACGGCCGCGTCGAGCCCTTGCGCGTCCTCTGCGTTGTCGACGTGATCGACGAGCACGCGGAGCGCATCCGTGGCTTCCTCGACGAGCGCGGCTTCAAGGCGACGCTCGCGACCTATCGGGAGACCACGGCCGCAGACTGTGAGCCTCACGACGTGCTGCTCTGTGACTCCAAGCTCTTTCGCGCGGCCAAGCTCGATGGGGTCCGCGCCTTCCCGAAGACGAACAAACCCATGGTCGCCGTCGGCTTCCTCGGCACCGAGTTGCTCGAAGCGCAGGGCATCGCCCTGACCGCGGGCTACATATGAATTTGTATGGACCACATGGGCCACGGGTTGGCCCTCTCGCATCCGATTTTCGTTCACCCTAACCGGGCCGACTTCGAGTGGAGCGAAGAAGCGCGCCCCGCCCACTACGTGGGACACAGCTCCCCGCTCTATCCGGACGGCGCTCCCGACCCCTACCGACTCGCCAAATTCGAACATGACAAGCCGAGCGTCGCGAATCCGACGCTCGTCTCGCATGAGGGCTTCTTCACCGACATCCCGGGTCTCGAGAACTTGGCCGAAGGTCGCTCGGCCAAGGCACTCGGTAGCCTCTCGCTCGCGCGCCAAGGGCGGTGGTTCTATTGGGGCTACTCGATCGACCCGACGCGGATGACGAGCGCCGCCAAGGACACGCTCGTCAATGTTCTCTACTACATGAATTTGCAGAGAGACAGCCAGACGGTCGACTTCGTGACCAAGACCCGCGCCATCTTCCGCGTCTACACATGGCTCGGGCGCAGCGGCGCTCAGCCCTACATGCGCGGGGTCGAAGAGCACCTACCGGGCAGCCTCGTGCCCGAACTCCGCAACGATTACACGGCATCCTTCGAGGGTGCTGACGCCTTCGTCGCAAAGTACCTCGACTACCTCTACACCGGCAAGCCGGGCATGGCCAAGGACCAGAAGTATGGCTGGCTCTTCGCGGCCGACCACGACGCTATGGCGCTGGGCACGCCGAACCACGCGCGTTCGAGCCTCGAGCAATGGGTCGCGCTCGCGGACGAGGGAGCGGGCAGCGAGAGCGGCGCGGCCGAGCCTGGTCGCGCTGAGCAGCGCGAACGCGCGCGGCGCTGCTTGGCGCGCTACGTGCATCCGAGCATCGCGCCGAAGGGCGAAACCTGGGCGACTTGGTATGCGCGTGAGCGCTCGCGCCTTTGCTTCATCGATTCGACGGGCTTCTGGTGGCAGGCCGATCCGCGCGTCCTCGAACGTGAAGCTCGTCAAATCACGACCAAGTAACCAGCATGCAAACCTCACGCACCAAGCTCCTTTTCTGTGCGGTCTTCGTCCTCGGCGGCGCGATCGCCGCGCAGCAGGTCGCGCCTGTCCAAGTTGTTCCCAAGCCGCAAGACGACAACGTCGGTCGGAGCATCGACGCACCGAGTGTGAGCTTTCACCGCGAACGGCGCCAAGAACTCATGCGACGCATCGGCAGCGGCGTCATCGTCGTGCGCAGCGCAGCCGCGATCGAGTCCTACGAGCGCTTCCACCAGTCCCACAATTTCTTGTACTTGACGGGCATCGAAGAGGCCGACGCGGCCCTCATCCTCATTCCGCAGACCCAAGAAGAGATTCTGGTCGTCCCGCCCCCCAATCGCTTCAAAGAACAATGGGACGGACCGATGCTGCGCCCAGGCGAGAAGGGCCAAGAGCAGACCGGCATCGCCGCCGTCGTCCCTGGCAGCGCACGCACCCTCGTGCAACGCCTGCAGGAAGCGCTCGAGCGTTGCGGTGATGACAAGTCCCTTTGGTGCGAGCACGCGCCCGAAGAGCGGGGCGCCATGTCGCGCGACAACCTCGAGCGCTATCAAGAACAATGGCGACGCGACCCGCTCGACGGCCGACAAGACCGCAACCAACACCTCGTGGCGGCGCTCACCAAGCTCGTGCCGGAGGCCACGATCCGAGACGCGAGCCCCCACCTCGACGCCATGCGCACGATCAAGCAAGCCGAGGAGCTCCGCGTCCTGCGCTACGCCGCCGAGCTCGCCTGCAAAGGCATCGCCGAGGCCATGAAGGCCGTGCGCCCCGGGCAACGCGAATACGAACTCGCGGCCGTCGCCGATTACTGCTTCAAGCGTCATGGCGCGCAGGGCATTGGCTACATGCCGATCGTCGGTTCCGGACCGAACGGCTGCGTTCTTCATCACTGGCGCAACGACCGCCGCATGTCGACGGGCGAGCTGGTCGTCATGGACTTCGCACCGTCGGTGCACGGCTATGTCGCTGATGTGACACGCACCTTCCCTGTCGGCGGCAAATTCAGCCAAGCACAAAGAAAACTCGTGCAAGACGTCTACGATGCGCAGCAGGCGATCTTCGCCGAGCTGCGGCCTGGAGTCTCGCTCACCAAGCTCTCGGGCATCGCTTCCAAGCTCCTCGTCGAGCGTGGCTACAAGCCCGGGGTGAACATCTTGCATGGCCCTTGTCACCACTTGGGCATGGCCGTGCACGACGTTTCTCAGGATGGATCGATTTTGCGACCGGGCATGTACATCACGGTCGAACCTGGTGCCTACCTCGTCGATGAGGGCATGGGCTGCCGCATCGAGGACTGCGTCCTCGTGACCGAAGATGGCTACGAGCTGCTCAGTAAGGGTTGCCCGAGCACGCCCGACGAGATCGAGGCATTGATGCAGAAGCACGGCCTCGCCGAGGCGCCGCGAGGCGAACGTTGATGCAGCGCGGCTCTTTGGCGATCCTCGCGCTCCTCTTCGGACTGATCGCTACCTGTCCGGCGCAGGACATCGACGACCTGCGTCTTCGTCTCCGTTCGAGCCTCCGTGATGCTCACGTCATGAAGTCGCTCGGCAACCTCGTCGTCGCCTCCGAAGAACTCGAGCTGAGCGGAGCGCGCTTCTCGTTCGACGATGCGGACCGCACGCGACTCTCGAACTTCTCGCTGCCGTTGCAGCGCAACTGGCGGGCCTTCGGCGACGATGCGCCGGAACTCTACTTCGAGAGCAGCATCGGCTTCGCTCGCGCCAAGCAACGCACGAGCGATCTCTATGCTGGACTCGCGCCAGGGCTCGAGACCGAAGTCGAGAGTGACTGGACGACCTTCGGGGCCCTCGTCGGTGCTGGTCTGCGCTACGAGCTCACCGAGACGTGCGCTTTCACCCCCATCGTCAATTTGGCGCTCAGCCACATCGACAACGACACCGACTACGGTGGACCGGGCGCCAACCTCACGCGCGCCATCGCAGACGGTCTCGCCTTCAATTGGGAAGCGCTGCTATGGGGCGTGGGCGGCGCAGCGCGCTTCGACTGGGCCCAGAACTTCGGCGATGACCACGAGCTTCGCCTCGTCGCGCGCTACGACCTGCGTTGGATCGGCGTGCTCGATGACGATGACCCTGCCCAAGACTTCACGTCGCGCTCTCAGATCTTGACGCTGCGCGGAGACCTGGTGGGACCGACGGGGCTCGACTTCGAAGGACCAATCCAGTGGCGCGCGACGCTCGGCTATCGACGCTTCCTCGAAGGCCAGCTCTTCGGCGCGAACGAGCTCGTGCAATTGGGCGGCGCGATCGAGGTCGACGTGCACGAGAGCTTGCCCGTCGGCCGCGCCCTGACCTTCAGCGCGAGCGCCTTCTTCGGCGACGACGTGCGCGGCTTCAGCGTCGGCGTCTCACTCACGTTCTGAGCGCATCATCTATATGCTCGATGGTTGGCGGTACAGGCAAGTCGCAAGCTCAGCCGCCGCACTTTCGCAGCATGCGGTAGATCGTCGAGCGTGCGACGCCGAGCTCGCGGGCGACGCGGCTGATGTTGCCGCTGTGAAGGGCGAGCGCCCTGCGTATTGCTTCGCATTCGAGGTCGGCCAAGGACTGTTGGCCGCGCAGACCGCTCATAGCGTCAGCTTCAAGCAAGTCGTGCCCTTGACCAAGGTCGAGGTCTAGGCGCAGGTCCGGCGGCAAGTGCCGCAATTCGATGATGCCGCAGCTGTCCACGAGCAGCATCGCGACTTCGACCGTTGCTTTGAGTTCGCGGATGTTGCCGGGCCAGGGGTAGGCGGAAAAGAAGGCCTCGACCTCGATCGAAAGCGAAGGCGCTTCGAGACCAAACCGGGCCGCGCTCTCGCCAACCAAATGCCGGGCGAGGGCAGCGGTGTCGGTCCGCTCGCGCAACGGCGGAAGCGTCACCAAGGCCCCCTTGAGCCTGTAGTAGAGATCTTGGCGGAAGGCACCGCATGCGACGAGCTCTTCGAGCTTGCGGCAGGTCGCACAGATGATGCGCGCAGCGGCGTGGCGCAGCGTCGTGTCGCCCACCCGTCGATATTCACCACTTTCGAGGAAGCGCAGCAGCGTCGCCTGCATCGCGAGAGGCATCTCAGCGACCTCGTCGAGGAAGAGTGTGCCACCCGCGGCCGCCCCCACGTGCCCCTCGTGCCCGAGCTTGTCGGCGCCGGTGAAGGCGCCGGGCGCGTAACCAAAGAGCTCAGACTCGAGCAGAGTCGGCGCGATCGCGGCGCAGTTGATCGCGACGAAGGGCCCGTTCGCGCATGGGCTCTGACGGTGGATGCCGCGCGCAACGAGCTCCTTGCCGGCGCCGGTCTCCGCGACCAGCATGACTGGCAAACCAGTCCGAGCGATACGCGCCGCCCAGCCGAGGCTCTCGATTGTCGCTCGGTCCTCGGCAAAGAAGCCCTCGCGCGCGAAGCCAGCGAGGTCGCCGCTAGCCGCACGGCTCAGTTCTGCCGACGACCGCGCAAGCCCGCTCGCGACCGGCTCGAAGAACACGAGGACCGCAAAGCAGTCGGCTTCATTCGTCAGCGGCTCGAAGCGCAAGCGATGCGCGGGCACGACATGGTTGCCGACGACTTCGATGGTCTCGCCGCGACGCGCATAGGCAAGGATGTCTGCGAAAGCGAGCCCCACGTAGTCATAGAACGACCGCCCCACCTTGCCGATCCAAGCCTGCGCGAGCGAGTTCCAGCGCGCGACGCGACCGGAGGCTTCGACGAGGACGACCGGGCAGTCCATACGCTCGAGCGAACGAACGAGCAGACGGGCAACCGAAGCGCCGGCGCGTCCATAGGCGTGCAGGCGGACGACCTCCTCGAGGGCGCGGGCAGCGGCGACGACACCGAAGCCCATGGACACGTCTTCGCGCTGGAAATACGAAGTCGCGTCGACGACGGCGACGATGCGACCCTCGGGGTCGCGCACAGGCGCGGCGTAGCAGATGAGCTCTTGGTAGGGCAGCGCGAAGTGGGCCGAACCGCGAACGAAGACCGGGCGATCGAGCGCGAGCGCCGTGCCGATCGCGTTCGTGCCGCGCATGGCCTCGCTCCAGTGGGAACCTTCGAGGACGCGAAACTTGCGAGCGTCGCTTTCGAAGGCCCCTCCACCGCCTGTGCTGACGAGGACGCCATCGGCGTCGGAGACGACGAGCGAGTAGTCGTTCATCGCGGCCACGGCCGCGACTTGCTCGATGATGTCGTTGCCTTCCGAGAGCAGACGCTCGATGCGCTCATGCCGCTCGCGCAGCGCAGCTCCGCGTTCGAGGACGTCTTCGGGATTGGGGCCCTTCGCCGGCACACCAAGGTCGACACAGCGCTGCCAATGCTCGGCAGCGCCGACGCGCGCGAGCGCGTGACTGCCCTCCTCGACGAAGCGACGCCAATCGCTTCGAGCCACAGGGTCGAGGACAAGGGGGAGTAACATGACCAAAGAGCCTACCCGATCGAGTTCATTTGTAAGGACACTGTGCCATTTCGAGCCGGAGCGGCGACTCGTTTTGCTACAGACGAAGCAGCCTCCTATCGGGTGCAGTTCCCGGGCCGCACGCACCCGCTGATGCAAGTCCTTGCCTCGCAGCAAAAGCTAACAGCGACGCATCGGTGGCACGGCCTGTGCACTGCAAAGGCCGATCGCCCGCGACGGGCCCGTCGGCTTGGGCGGGACGATGACGTCGCGCGCGCGGGTAGCGGCACTCTCGGCCTCGGCCTTCGTGCGACTCACAAGAAGGCCCGGGACGATTCTGATCCGTTGATCCCGTCGCATGCCGCGTTCGCGGCATGGCTTCCGAGGCCGCCGTGAGTGACGCGCCCGCGCGCGCGACGTTTCTCTCTCCTGCTCGTGAGCAACTCTCAGCGCTTCGGGCGCCCGCGCTTCTTCGGGGTCGAAGCCGTCGGCAGCTTTGCGCTGCGAGGTTTATCGGCCAGCGCCTTCGAGCCAGGGAAGCGCGCGACCAGATCGGCCAGGACGTCGTGAGCGGGTTGCGTCGCAGGCGCACCGGCTGCCCAACGATGCTCAATACCATGACTTTGTCGCCACCCGGGCACGGCGCCGGGGCTTGACATTCCGGTTTCTTGCCGTAGAACTACGGTTCCTTACCGTAACCAGCCGACACAACACGCCTGCAACACGTCGACAGCGCGACCATGGACAGCACTCAGCTCACCAATACCGAACTCGCGGTCATGGACCTGCTCTGGGACCAGGGTCGACTCACGGCGCGCGACATCCGCGAGCAGCTCTACCCGGACGCCGAGCGAGCGCAGCACGGCACGATCCAGCGCTATCTGCAGAGTCTCGAAGAGAAGGGCTTCGTCCATAGGGACAAGACGCTGCCGGTTCACTTTTTTACGGCCGCCGTCGCGCGCGAGGCCTACGCGGCAAGCCAGCTCGAGGCGCTCGCGGACCGCTTGACTGGTGGCTCGATCGCACCCTTCTTGACGCAGCTGATCGCTGATCGCCGCATCAGCCGGGCTGAACTCGGACGCCTGCGAAAGCTGCTCGACGCAAGCATGGGCAGCTCGACCGCCAAGAAGGACGCCAAGAAGGGTCGAACGAAGTACAGCGCGAAAGACAGTGCGAAAGACAAAGCGGAGGACAAGCGCGATGATTGACATCTCGTGGGAGGCCATCTCCAGCAACTTGATCGTCGCAGGCCTGCTTGCCCTCCTCGCCCAGGGCGTCCACCTGACGAGACGCTACCCGAGCCTCGC